>JBEEJX010000125.1:0-28890 GCA_041168965.1 Actinomycetota bacterium | reverse complement strand
TCCATGAGGTCAAGAACCTCGGCCGCACGCTCGTCGTCGAGCTCGTCGATGATGTCGAGCTGCTCCTCTTCGGGCAGCTCTTCGAGCACGTCGGCAAGGCGCTCGTCGTCGAGTTCCTCGGCCACCTCGAGCATGCGCTCGTCTGGCAGGTCAAGCAGCGCCGACGCGATGTCTGCCGGGCGCAGGTCTTCATACGTGGCAATCAGCTGCTCGGCCGACTGGGCTTCGTCGCCGTGGTCTTCTTCGGCGACCTGCTCCCACGCGGCAAAAAGGGTCGCACCCTTTGCAAATGGCGATGCGCTGGCCTTCGGGCGACGCAAAAACAGTTCGCTGACGTTCCAGTCAGAGTTGCGCTGCTGTTCGATCGCTAGGTCTTCGATGCTTGCGCTGCCCGAACCATCGAGCAGGCGCACCTTGCGACCAAGAATCTCGGCGATCACGCGAACCTCGCGACCACTCTGAGCGAATCGGCGAAGGTCGATCAGGCCGTTGGTGATCACCTGGCCCGGAGCAATCGCGGTGACTCGGCTGATCGGCACAAACACGCGACGACGACCGCTGATTTCGACCAGCATTCCGGTCGCGCGAGGGGCGCCCGATTTGCGGTAGGCCACAAGAACGTCGATGACTTTTCCGACGCGGTCGCCCGCTGGGTCAAAGACGCCACAGCCGGCCAATCTGGCCACAAATACTCGCGTTGCGCTCACTCTTCAACCTTAGACGAGCGGTTTAGGGTCGTGCCAGAATAATCGGGTGAACAACAGTCGAAAAAAGGCCCCCATCCACACTCCATCTGCGGTTCCGCAGGGCGAGGTCGTTGAGGAATTTGGTCAGTATGCGCATGCCGTTCAGTTTGTCGAGCGCATGGTCGCCAAGGGCTTTCCGACCGGCATGATCGCAATCGTGGGCAAAGACCTGCGTTCGGTCGAGCGTGTGCGCGGCAAGTTGTCATACGGCCGCATCGCCCTCAGCGGCGCCATGACGGGCGCGTGGCTGGGCGTCATCGTTGGCTGGCTGTTTGGCAGCGCGATTCCGGGTGTCGACTCGACCACCGGCGGCACCGGTTCGATCATTTCGGCCGTTGTGATGGGTGCCGGTGTTGGCATGCTCTGGACGGTCATCCGTTTTTCGCTTAATCGCAACAAGCGCAACTTCATGAGCCAGTCGCAAATCGTCGCGGCCGTGTATCAGGTACAGGTGCCGATGACCCTCGTTGATGAGGCCCGCAAGGCGGGCGCAGTCGAGGGTTCGACCGAAGCCTAGATCAGCCCGGCTAGCCAGGCCTCGACGTCTTCGCTCTTGCGCGGAAGCGCGGCCGAAAGGTTTTCGACACCGGTCTCGGTGACCAAAACGTCGTCTTCGATTCGCACACCGATGCCGCGGAATTCCGCCGGCACGAGCTGGTCATCCGGCTGAAAATAGAGTCCTGGTTCGATGGTGAAGACCATGCCCGGCTTTAGTTCGCCGTCAAGATACATGTCGCGACGAGCCTGAGCGCAGTCGTGCACATCGATGCCCAGGTGGTGGCTGGTGCCGTGCACCATCCAGCGGCGGTGGAATTGCTTGTCGATCTGCAGCGATTCCTCGGCGCTCATCGACAACAGACCCCACTCGGCGGTCTTGGCGGCAATCACGCGCATTGCGGCGGCGTGAATCTCGCGGAACTTGATGCCCGGCTTTGCAACCGCAAAGGCGGCATCGGCGGCCTCGCGTACGGCCTCATAGATCTTGCGCTGCACGTCTGAGAACTTTCCGTTCACCGGAATCGTGCGCGTGATATCGGCGGTGTACAGGCTTTCGACCTCGACACCCGCGTCTAGCAGCAGCAGGTCGCCGTCGCGAACCTGTCCGTTGTTGATGATCCAGTGCAGTGTGCAGGCGTGGGCGCCGCTGGCTGCGATGGTCTCGTAGCCAAGGTCGTTGCCCTCGGCTCGTGCCTGACTAAAAAACGCGCCTTCGACGATTCGTTCGCCTCGAGGATGCGCCTTGGCCTTGGCCAGGTTGCGCGCGACCTCTTCGAACCCCTTCGCCGAGGCGGCAACCGCCTTGCGCATTTCGGCGATCTCATAGGAGTCTTTGACCAGGCGCAGTTCGCTGACAAACTCGGCCAGTTTTTCGTCGTTTAGGTCGATTTGATTTCGGTCTTTGATGAAGTCGTTAAGTTCGGTGAGCGAGCGAGTCTCGATGTTGAGCAGGGCCGAAACCTGGGCGAGGGTCGGGCGTGCGCCGACCCAAAATTCGCCGATCGCAGGGTTGGCAAAGAACTCATCGGTGCCTTTGCCGGCCGTCTCACGAAAGAACAGGATTTCTTTGCCGTCGGCGGGGTCGAGCACCAGCGCACTGTCTGGCACGGTGTCGGCGCCCCAGCCGGTCAGGTGTGCGAAGGCGGCGTGTGCGCGGTAGCGGTAGTCGGTGTCATTTGAGCGGGTCTTGAGTCCACCAGCCTCGATCACAACCAGGCGGTCGGCGAATGCCGCGGCAACCGAAGCGCGGCGATGGGCGGCATAAGGAGCAACCTCGGCCTGCGCCGGCAGTGACTCGTCGCGATCGGCCCAGTTCGCACCGATGAACGCCATGAATTCGGGGCTGTTCGGGGTTCGGCTGCGGTTGCTGCCGCGGTTTTCGAGTTCGTCGCTTGATTTCTCGGCTTCATTGCTCATGTCGTTATTCTCGCATCCCATTCGCGCCGCTCGACGCTTCGGCGAATCCAAAAATGTCGGCAGCCGCGGGTAACCTTGGCACGTATCGGAAGGAGCGCCATGAACCACCAGGTCATCGACATGCACGTTCATTCGAATAAATCCGACGGACGCGAAAGCGTGGCCGAGGTTTTTGCCGCCGCCGCCGCGGCCGGGGTTTCGACTCTCGCGCTCACCGATCACGACACCACCTCAGGATGGCCCGAGGCGCGCGAGTTGGCCGCCAAACACCGCATCGGCTTTGTGCCAGGCATCGAGGTGACCACGCGAGCCCGAGTGTTCGACGCCAACGGTCAAGAACGCCGATTCGGTGTGCACATGCTTGCCTATCTGCCCGACCCAAACAATGCCGCGCTGGCGGCCGCGCTGGCCGAAAGTGTGCAGAGCCGCGAGGTGCGCCTGCGCGAAATTGTAGAAAAGATCGCCAACGACTTTGATGTCAGCTGGGCCGATGTCGAGGCCGAGTTGACCGAGGGAGCAACCGCCGGGCGTCCGGCTGTCGCCGATGCGCTAATTGCCCGCGGCCACTTCATTAATCGCGGCGAGGTTTTCGAAAAAGTGCTCTACAAGGGCGGCCCATACTATGTGCCGAACAGGGGAGTACCCGAGACAAAGGCGGCGATTCGACTGATTCGCGAAGCCGGGGGAGTCCCCGTGATTGCGCATCCGATGGCCCGCGGTGGCGGCCCGAAACCGGGCGAGCCTTTTCCGGTTGACCACTTCGAAGACATGATCGCCGAGGGCCTAGCCGGATTCGAGGTTTATCACCGCGATGTAGCGCCCGAGGTGCGCGAGTGGCTGCTGGGCCTTGCGACCAAGCACGACCTGGTCATCACCGGATCCAGCGACTATCACGGCGCAACCGGCAAGCCCAACCTGCTGGGCGAAAACACGACGAGCCCCGAAATGCTGGAACGGATCCTCGACCAAGGTCAAGGATCCGTTCCTCTGCTTTTTGACTAACGCAGGCCGCTAGGCCTGAGCGCCGCCGCCACTGCCGCCGCGCGTGCGTCGACGCTGTCGGTTGCCCGACGGGCGAGGGTGCTCGCCACCGCCATGAGTCTCGCTCTTTGCGCCTTCGGTCGACTGCGACTTGCCTTCGCCGGCAGGCTTGCGGTCACCGCCGCGCGAACGACCGCCGCCGTTGCGCGAAGCATTGCCGCCGCGCGAGCCGCGCTCGCCGCGATCCGAACGCTGACCATCGCGGCCACCGCGCTCGCCCGACTTGGCGTCGCCCGACTTTTCGCCGGCAGGGCGAGCCGCCTTGAGGCGACCCTTGGTTCCGGCAGGAATGTTTAGGTCGGTGAAGAGGTGCTCCGAGCTCGAATAGGTCTCGAGTGGGTCTGGCTGGCCAAACTGCAGCGCCTCGTTGATGTGCTTCCAGCGTGGCAGGTCTTCCCAGTCAACGAAGGTCACCGCGATGCCGGTGCGGCCGGCGCGACCGGTGCGACCAACACGGTGCAGGTACGCCTTTTCATCCTCAGGAATCGTGTAGTTGATCACGTGAGTGACGTCGTCAACGTCGATGCCTCGAGCGGCAACCTCGGTGGCGACCAGGATTTCCTTCTTGCCCGCGCGGAATGCCGCCATCGAACGCTCGCGCGCCTCTTGCGACATGTCGCCGTGCAGTGCGGCGGCGTTGAAGCCACGATCGACTAGCTCCTCGGCAACCTTGCCGGCCTGACGCTTGGTCTTGGTGAAGATCACGGTCTTGCCGCGACCCTCGGCCTGCAGAATGCGGCCAACGACCTCGTCCTTATCGAGCATGTGAGCGCGATAGATGAACTGCTTGATGTCGGCCTTGGTGTGACCCTCGTCTTCAGGGTCGTGGGTGCGGATGTGCACGGCACGGTTCTGATACTTGCGAGCCATGCTCACGATCACGCCTGGCATGGTTGCCGAGAACAGCAGCGTCTGGCGCTGTGCCGGGGTGTATGCGAACAGGCGCTCGATGTCTGGCGCAAAACCAAGGTCGAGCATCTCGTCGGCCTCGTCGAGCACCATGAAGGTGATGTTGCTGAGGTCGAGCTTCTTCTGGCGGCTCAGGTCGATCAGGCGACCAGGGGTGCCCACGATCACCTGCGCGCCGGCGTCTAGCTCGGCGACCTGCGACTCATACGACTTGCCACCGTAAATGGCGGCGACCATGGTGCTGCGGTTGCTCGAGGCAAGCTTTAGGTCTTCGGCAACCTGCATCGCGAGTTCGCGAGTTGGCACGACCACGAGGGCCTGTGCGCCCTTCGCTGGGTCTTGACCAAGCTTCTGCAGCAGTGGCAGACCAAAACCAAAGGTCTTGCCGGTGCCGGTCTTGGCCTGACCGATGATGTCTTGGCCGCTGAGAGCGACGGGAATCGCCTGCTCTTGGATGGGGAATGGGCTGGTGATGCCCTTTGCTTCTAGTGCATCAACGATGTCTTGATCGATGCCCAGTTCCTGAAAATTCAATTGACCTCCTAGGTCTAGCCAAGTCTACCTTTTGGGTATCCTTGCCAATGTGTTTGATTGGTTGAAACGACTGCGCAGCGGAGCCCGCAAGTTCACGCTGCCCGTGCGCGAAGAGCGTTCGGCGCGCAACACCGGCACCGTAAACCTCAAGCCATACACGCCTGAACCGCGCGTCTTTTTGGGGCAGTTGGCATACCTGCAGCTCACTCAGTTCGAGATTCTGACCAACGAGCTCAAATATTCGCCGAACACGCAATACAAGGCCGAGCTGAGCGAGACGGCGACCAAGACTTTCGACAAGTACCGCCAGCTGGCGCGCAGGCTTTCGGCCCTCGGCGTCGATCCGACCGATGCGATGGACCCATACGTCGAACGCATCGAAACGTTCCACGCCCGCACAACCGGAGCCGACTGGCACGAAACCGTCATCAAGATGTATCTGGTCACCGGGCTGCTAGACGACTTCTATCGTCGCCTCGCTGTCGGGCTCGACCCGTTGCTGCGAGTCGACGTCGAGAAGGCTTTGAACGACAAGGCGCTTGAGCGTTTTGCCAAGCGCGTGTTGCTCGAATCGATGGAGCTCGACGCCACGTTGGCATCGCGCCTCGCGCTGTGGGGTCGCCGCCTGATGGGCGATGCATTGCTCGAACTTCGTGCTGCGTTCGACAACCGCAAACTGGCAGGCATTGCAAAAGGCAAAAAGCTTTCGCCCGAGCAAGAGCGCGAAGTGAACCTGGCTAGCTACAGCAAGCTTGAGCCGCTGGTTAGCGAACTGATTGGCGCACACACAATGCGAATGGATGCGCTCGGCCTCACGGCCTAGTTTCGGGTTAGGCGCTAGTTAGCGCGGGCAGCCTCTAGGCGTGCAGAACCAAACCACATCGCCGCTGGCATGGCCAGCATCACGATCAGCCAGATCCAAGGCTGGGTGTATGACATTCCCGACCAGGTGAGTGCGGCCCACAGCAGCGAGCCAAAGCTGATGGCGATAGCGCCTGGCACGATCGCGTGGTACTTGTCGCTGGTGACGCCAACGTACGGGGCAACTAGGCCCAGGATCGCGCCATAAACGGCAAGGAATGCGACGTCAAGAAAAACGGTGAAGTCCATGAAATCTGCTCCTTATTAGGCGATGAAACCGACGCGACGGGCCTCTTCGGCGCCGATCTCAATGTATGCGAGCGACTCGGCTGGAACCACGAACATGCGGCCCTTCGAGTCGGTGAACCTGATCAACTTGGTGCCGTTGGTAAGGGCATCTTCGACTGAGGCATAGATGCCGGCAGGGGCCTGGTCTGAGTCAAAGCTAAGCTCGCGGCTGGCATTCTTGATGCCGATTTTGACGTCCATCGTTGACCTTTCAGTTCTTAGTCGGTTCTGGGCTGTGACTAGATTACGCCACAATGTCAGACCCTGCCGATAGCATCGCCTCATGACCGAAACCCCCGTCGCGAGCACCAAGTTCCGCCTTGCCGCGCATCAGTTGCGTCAGGCGGCCAGCCTTGAGCTCACCGCGGCGCAGGCTCTCGTGGCGGCGTTGCCGGCCTCGAGCGTGCGGTTGGTTTACGGTGCCCCTGCAACGGGCAAAACAACGGCCGCGAGGGCTCTCGTTTTGCAGCTTGCGCGCGAGGGCGGCCCCGAGCAGGTGCTGGCGCTCGCCGCTAGTCGCGAGTCGGCGAATTTGCTGCGCGACGAGCTTGCGCTCGAGTTTCAAGGTTCGACTCCCGGCCCCTTTGCCCGCACGATCTCCTCATTGGCGTTTACGCTATTGCGCCAGGCGGCTCTCGCCGAGGGGCTAAAAGAACCAGAACTTATCAGCGGTCCCGAACAAGACCGCATTCTGAAAGACGTCTTAGCTCCCTATGCGATTGCCGATGGCGTTGCCTTCGGCTCGCCGCCCTTTCGCGAGCGCACGGCCGCGCTGGGCGAGCTGGGTTTCCCCAAGTTCGTAACCGCACAGGTCGTCGCACTCCGCGGCTTCCGGGCCGAACTGCGCGACCTGATTGCAGTCTGTCAAGAACACCAGATTGACCCCGATGCGCTGGCTTCGCTTGGCCTTCAGCACGACATCCCGGTTTGGGTCGGTGCCGCCGAGGTTTACCGCTCATATTTGCAACGCCTGCGCGAGCCCGCGTTCGAAAACCGGCACGACAGCGCGACGCTGCTAAATACCGCCCAGCGTTTTGTGAGCGATCTCTCGGCCCTAAGTTCTGCTCAGCGTGTGCCAGCGATTCTCGAAGACCTCAAAACCATCGTGGTCGACGACGCCCAAGAGTTGACTCAGGGTGCCGCGCGGTTGTTGCGCGCCATTGCCGAGCGAGGTGTCGGATTGGTGCTCGTGGGTGACCCCGATGCGGCCGTACTCGGTTTTCGTGCAGCCGATCCGCGAGCGATGCGCGAGCTCGCCGATGGCCTGGGGGCAACCGGTGCGCCAATCGCATTGACTCCGATTCCAGGGTTGCTTGCCGCGGGCATGCGATCTGCGCTACAGCCAGTTATTGCTCGTCTGGGCAGCGAACTCGGCGGGCTCCAGCGCGCGGCAAACGTGGAGGTCGAGGCGGGCGAGGCGGGCGAAAACGCCGAGCAAATCGAGGCGCCGCTCGAGGTGCGAATTCACGACAATTCGGCCAACCAGAGCGCTTGGCTGGCGCATCGACTGCGCGAATTGCACCTTCACGACGGTCTCGACTGGAATGAAATCGCAGTCGTTGCGCGCTCGGGTCAAACGCTCGCCCAGTTCGAGGCCGAGCTTGCAGCCGAAAACATCCCGATTCTGTTGCATGGAGCCCGCGCCGCTCTTCGCGACGAGTTTGCCAGCCGGGAATTGCTGCAATTGTTGCGTTTCGTGCTGTCGGGCGAAGAACCAACTCTTGAACAAGCGATCGCATTTGTCACCGGCCCATATTGTGGTCTCGACTCGTTGGCGCTGCGGCGATTGCGGCGTGCACTTCGCCGTGAAGAACTCGAGGGCGAAGGAAATCGCACTGCAGACGAGCTATTGGTCGCGGCCTTCTCGGCTGTCGGCGCCGCTGTCACAATCAAGACTCCCGAAGGCTTCGCTCTCAACGACTTTGTGCAGTCGCTTCATCACACCCGCGAGCTCGCGGCCGAAGGTGCCACGGTCGACCAGTTGTTGTGGAGCCTCTGGAGTGCCAGTAAGGCGAAGTCGCGTTGGGTCACGCTGTCGCGAGGCTTGGGCGAGGTGGCCGTGCAGGCCAATCGCAACCTTGACGCGTTGGTGGCGCTGTTTGCCACGGCCAATCGCTACGTTGAGCGCACGCCCGATGGTTCAAGTCGGCAATTCGTTGACTTCCAGCTTGATCTCGAGCTGCCCGAAGACACACTGGCGCTAAATTACCGCGACGACAACCGCGTTAGCCTGCTGACCCCCTCGGCTTTGATCGGCCGCGAATTCGCAGCGGTGGTGTTGGTCGGTCTTCAAGAGGGCACCTGGCCAAACCTCAAGGCTCGTTCGTCGCTGTTGCGTGCCACGTCACTCGCAGAGTTTGCGTCGGGGCGCATCGACTCGCCGAGCGTGGTCAGCCGCGGCGAAATCTTTGATGAGACTCGAATGCTCTACAAGGCAATGGGTGCCGCGCGCCAACGAGTAATCATGAGCGCGGTCGAAAGCGAAGACCTGCAGGTTTCGCAATTCGTGGCTCAGGTGGCCGGTTCGATTCCCGACAGTCAGGGTTTCAACGAGCCTGCGCTGACGTTGCGAGCCAAGGTTGGCGAGATCCGCCGCGAACTGCACTCGGCCACCGGCGCCCGCCGAGCCGATCTGCTTGCAGCGCTGCAAATCCTGGGCGAACAACGAGTGCCGGGCGCCCGCATTGCCGAGTGGTATGGCGCTCGCGAGCTCTCGACCACGCAGCCGCTAACCCTCCTGGGCGAGGGCGAACTCGTCTATATCTCGCCATCGCAGTTTGAAAAGTTCCTGCAGTGTCCGTTGCACTGGTTCATGTCGTCGCACGGCGGGCGCGAGGGGGGCTTCGAGGCGAATCTAGGCACGCTCTTGCACAAGGTTCTCGAAGAAGCCACGCCAGAGACCGAGTCAATCGCCGAGCTCGAGGCTGCGGTCGAGTCCAAGTGGCACACGCTCGACTTCGAGTCGAGCTGGGTCGAACTGGCGCAACGCAAAAAGGCTCGCGAGATGGTCGCCTGGCTTGCCGAATACCTCGGTCAACAACGCGCCGCGGGCATCGAAGCGATTGCCAAAGAGCAAAAGATTCAGGCCACAATCGGCAACGCCAAGATCTCAGGAAACATCGACCGCATCGAGCGATCACCGTCGGGCGAGATCCGAATCGTCGACCTCAAGACCGGCAGCCTTGGCAAACAAACTGCCGCCAAAATGGACGAGAACGCACAGCTGGCCCTGTATCAGTTGGCCTTCGAACACGGTGGGGCCGTAATGGTGCCAGGCATCGTCGAAGGAGACCGCCTGGTGGGTGCCTCGCTGATATTCCCGGCGGTCGAAAAGACCCTGAGCCAGCAGGCAATCACGGCGTCGACCAATCCCGAGCTGCAAAGCGAATGGCTTGAAAAGGTCGAGGCTGCGGTTCGTGGAATGGCCATGGCCGATGGCCTGTTTGTGGCCAACGTTAATAGTCACTGCCACGACCCGAACGGCTATGGCGATTGCACGATTTTCTTGACCGAGGCGGTGTCTCATGCCGGCTAAACACCAGGCGAATTTCATCTATCAGACGCTAAAAGGTTCGACCGAGTTTTCACTCACCGAATTTCAGGTGGCGGCCATCGAATCAGAACCGACAAGCCCTGCCTTGATCATCGCCGGAGCCGGTTCAGGCAAAACAGAATTGATGGCCGTTCGAGTGCTGTGGTTGGTTGCCAACGGTTACTGCCGGCCCAACGAAATCCTAGGTCTCACCTTCACTCGCAAGGCCGCAGCATCACTGAGCAAGCGAATCGGCAAGTCGATCAACGACCTGCGCAAGACCTCAATCTGGCCAGAGGCTCTGCGCGAAGACTCGAGCGCGCCAACCATCGCGACCTATAACTCATACGCAAACGCGCTGTTCAAGGATTCGGCTCTAGCGCTAGGTTACGAGCCCGAGTCGCTGCTGCTGAGCGAATCTCAGCGCTATCAGTTGGCTCGACAGGTAGTGCTCGATCGCGCAAAAGACGCCATCCCGAATATCGATGAACTCGACAAGAAACCTAACGACCTGGTCGCGATGGTGTTGGCCCTTTCATCAGAGTTGAACGAGCACAATCGCAGCGCCGACGAGGTTGCGGCGTTCGTGCTCGCGCAGCTTGAGCTGTTGGGCAACTTGGCCCCGTCAAAGCTAAAGACTGCCACCAAAGAACTAGTTGAACTCGCGAGCGACCTGTCTTTGTTGCCTGGTCTGGCGCGTCTTGCCGAGATGTTCCGCGAAGAAAAGCACCGTCTCGGCTTCGTCGATTTCTCTGACCAGGTGCTGCTGGCACATCGAGCCCTTGCATTGACCGACTTGGCCAAGGTTCAGCGTTCGCAATTCGCTCACGTGCTGCTCGACGAATATCAAGACACCAGCTACTTGCAGACTTCGTTGCTCGAGGGGCTGTTTCGGGGCATGCCCGTCTATGCCGTCGGCGACCCGAACCAGTCAATCTATGGCTGGCGAGGAGCCAGTTCATCAAACCTGGCCGAGTTTGAGAACCAATTCTCGGTTGAGGGGTTGCCGGTTCAAAAATTCATGTTGCCAACCAGCTGGCGAAACCCAACGCTTGTGCTTGACGTGGCCAACCAGATCGCGGCGCCTCTTAAGCTCAAGCCAAGTTACTCGAGCCAGTCACTAGTCGACGTCGACAAGCTGTTGGCCAAACCAAACGCCAAGACTGGTCGCGTCGAAGTCGACTTCCTTGCCACGCTGCCCGAAGAGGTTTCGCGAGTGGCTGAGTTCTTCGCGTCGGAATTCGACAGGGCCAGTGCGGCTGGCGTCGACACTCCAACTGCAGCACTGCTGCTTCGTCGTCGGGCGCCCATGAACGAGTTCGTTGCGGCCCTGCAAAATCGCGGCCTATCGGTCGAGGTTCTCGGGCTTGGCGGGCTCCTTCAGATGCCCGAGGTAGTCGATCTGGTTAGCGCACTCAAGGTAATCAACTCACCGAGCGCTGGTGTCGCGCTGATCCGATTGCTCACAGGCGCACGTTGGCGCATCGGCGCTCGCGATATCGCGGCACTTAATTCGTTCGCAGATTCCCTCGCCCGCAACAAATCCGGCCAGCGGGAACAAGACGGCTATGGCGCCGACTACGAACCTTCGATTGTCGATGCCCTCGACTTGTTGGCCAGCGACTATCGCGAGTGGCGCCACGAGATCAGCGCCGAAGGTCTAGCACGCATGCGCGATGCCGCGATGCTGTTTAGAAATCTGCGCGCAAAACAGGGCTTGCCTCTGCAAGAACTCGTGCGGGCAATCGAGCAAGAACTGTGGCTAGATATCGAGCTGCGGGCAAACCCATCGCGAGTCAATCCAATGCAGCACCTAAATGCATTCGCCACTATCGTTGGCAACTACGACGCACACTCCAACGGCGGGCTAACGGCTTTTCTGGACTGGTTGGGCTACGCCGAAACACAAGAGCGATTCGATGTTGCCCCGGCAAACGCCCAAGCCGGAGTGGTGCAGGTCATGACCATTCACGCATCCAAGGGGCTCGAATGGGATTTGGTAGCCGTTGGCGACTGCTCGATGACGGTAACTGGTGCAAAGAACCTGGCCGATGGCGACTTTGACCCGCTCGAATCGCCAAGCGGTTTCGTGCGCAGTCAACAGGGTGTTCGCGATACCAAGGCGTGGTTGAAAGGCAACCGGTTGCCATACGCCTTGCGAGGCGACGTCGCATCGCTTCCGATTTTCGCTTCAACGAAGGTCGATAACGTCGACGATCTGGTCAAGACCGTAATCCCAATGTTCAAAGGCGACCTGGTCGAGATGCGTGAGCGCGAGGAACGCAGGCTTATGTATGTGGCATTCACGCGACCGCAGGCCAAACTCCTTGTGACCGGATCATCATTCGCAACCGCGGGAGCCGGCAAAAAGTATCCGAACTATTTCCTTGAAGAACTAGCGCTGTTCTCATCGACGTTCGTGGCAAACCCAGACGCCTATCGGCAGGTCTTCTGGCTGCGGGCAAACCCGCTCGATGCCAGCCCGAGGGCGGCAGAGTGGCCACTCGACCCGATTGGCGCGAAGCACGCCACAACATTTGCTGCCAATGTTGCCGATGCGAGCTCGCCCGCAGCCGATGTCGTTCGGCTGTCAGATGCGCTCAAGCAAGAAATCGATTTGCTGCTCGAAGAGCGAGCAACCAGACTGCGCAGCCTGTCACAGGTGACCATGCCAGTGCGCATTCAGGCCTCGCGCTTCAAAGACTTCGTCGGCGATATCGACGCGATGGCCGAGCGTTTCCGTAGGCCCGTGCCCGAAAAGCCATATAAGTCGACTATGCAGGGCACGCTCTTTCATAACTGGGTCGAATCGCGATTCGGTTTTGTCAGCAATTCAGAAGACCTTGACGCGCCGGAGCCACTCGACAGCAGTGACGACCCGGTCTCCTTCGAAGATCTGCAGCGACTCAAGGCGACCTTCGAAAACTCGCGTTGGGCCGACCAAACTCCGGTCGATGTTGAGTGCGAAATTCAGGTAACGATCGGCTCAAACACGTTTATCTGCAAGATCGATGCGGTATTTGAGACCGCAACGGGATACGAGATCGTCGACTGGAAGACCGGCCGTGCGCCTGACCTGAACGACGAGGCCGACATGTTCGAACGTTCACTGCAGTTGGCCCTCTATCGGATGGCCTACGCGAGGTATCGACAAATTCCAGAGAAGAACATCGAAGTTTGTCTGTATTTCGTCGACTCTGATCTAGAAATAAAGCCAAATCTGGTGCTCAACGAGGCAGAGCTCGTCAGCCTGTGGCAGACGACGGTCGCAAGGGCAACCGCCGACTAAAACAATTCGTTGTCGGCGCGCTCTGGCAGTTCGATAGGGCGAGTCTTGTCATCGACTGCCTCGACGGTTTCGATTGGCGCGGTTGCGTCTGAAGCCTCGTTCGAGTCAGCGGCGGCAAGATCGATGACCTCGATTGGGGCGGTCGCATCGGTCGCAGCGAACGACTCAACTTCGGTTGCAGCGTCAACGACGTCTACGACCTCGACAACCTCGACGATCTGCAGGTCTTCTGCGTCGACATTCACGTACTCGTGTTCGGCTGCATCCAGGTCGCGGTCGCTCGCCACTCCATCGGCATCGAACGCAAGCGCATCCGCCGCAAAGATTGGGGCAATCGGTGCCTCGACCTTGCCCAGCGGGGTCAATTCGTCTTGCTCGAGGCGACTCGCGAGGTCTTCGAGTTCGCGCACCGCGCTCTCGACGCCATCTTCGTCGTTCGCATTAACCGAGTGCAGCAGGTAGCGACCCCAGGCCAGCTCGCTGTAAAGCTGCGCACGCTGACGAATCATGTCGTCGTTGTTCGGGTGGCGCGTGTTGTAGGCCATGAGCACCGAGTCGACAAGGTCGGGGCGACCGATACCAAAGACGAACGCGAGGTCTTCGGCCGGGTCGCCAATGTGCAATTCGCTCCACGAGTTGATGCCGGTGACCACCTGTGCGTGGTCGACCTCGGCCTGCAGCACGGCATCAGAATCAAGTGCACCGTGAACAACGGTCGGCTGATAGCGGAACAGCGAGACGTCTTCGAGCGCAGTCTGCCAACGATCAAGCAGCGCTGCGGGAACCTTGCCGGTGTCGGCCATGCGATCCATCTCGGTTACGTACTTCAGCGCGATATCGGCCGGGTTGTATTCAGGCAGGTTTGCATCGGTGACGACGGTCAGCGGCAGATTATGAATCGCGCCGAGCGCCTCGCCCAGGTTCTCGGCCAACGTGCCATTGGCGTTGGCGCGATGCAGGTTGGCTGGCGCGCCTTGCACGAGTTCAAAAAGCCATACTCGGGCACCCTTGATGTGCTTAGCCTCGCCAACAAGGCGGGCAACGCCGAACGGAAGGCGGGTTCGAGCCGCCTCGGTCAGAGCCTGTAGCGATCGAATTTCAAGACCGAGGTGCAGCAGCGCAGCCTGAGTGCGCGGCATGCGCACTTCGTACCTCACGCCATCGCGTGCAGTGACAACGACCGACTTCTCGTCGTCAAAATTCTGAAGCTCGCCGGTGTGCACCAGGTCGAGCTCAGGCATGGCGGCCTTAGCGAGCGCGGCTAAAATCAAGGGAGTATTGCCCATGCCTCAAAGGTTATTAGCCAAGTAGGTGCTGGCTGGGCAGCGCCACGCGACACAGGTCTAAACAGTCGATACAAAGGAGGTTGAAGTGCTTGACGAAGCCCAATTCAACCGCCTCGACGACCTGATCGATCGCGATGCCGATGCCCGTGGTGCTAGCGACCTGCTGTTGCAGCTGTTGCAAGACGATTCGGTCAGGTATGTGCTTGCGCACGATTCCAAGCTCTTGGCGCGCGCGGCATCGACGGCGCCGCGCATAACTCTGCTGCCAGCTGCCGAGTTACCGCCGACCGACGCTGTCGCCTATCTGGGGCGACTCGCAGTTGATCACCCCGAGGCCCCAGCGGGCACGCGTCTGGTCTTGGTGCAACCTGCCTACAGCGAGGTTGGCCCAAACGGCGACATTCCCGGTCGCGACGACCTGGCCTGGCTCAACCCGCGCCGCAGCGCCACGCCGCTGCACGAACTTGATTCGTCGCTTTGGTTGCAGGCCCAGGCGCTCATCAACTGGCACGAATCACATCGCTACTGCCCGAATTGCGGCTCAGTCACCGAGGTTCACCAGGGTGGTTGGTCGCGCTGGTGTGCCGGCTGTTCGCGCCAGCTTTTTCCGCGTACCGACCCCGCAATCATCGTTGCCGTCACCGATTCAAACGATCGACTCTTGTTGGGTTCGCAGGCCGCCTGGGAGCCAAATCGTTGGTCGATTCTGGCGGGGTTCGTCGAGCCGGGTGAAACACTCGAGGCGGCCGTGGGGCGCGAGGTCTTTGAGGAGTCGGGCGTTCGCCTGGCCTCGATCGAGTTTGTGCGCAGCCAGCCATGGCCGTTTCCGCACTCGCTTATGTTCGGTTTCGAAGCCCGAGCAACCGACGGATGCGAATTGCGACCCGATGGCCAAGAGATCGCCGCGTTGCGGTGGTTCACGCGCGCCGAGCTGATGGCCGAACGCGACGAACTGCTGCTGCCTGGTCACGCGTCTATCGCCCGAAAGCTAATTGAGCGTTGGTTGGGGCAGCCACTCGATGGCGAAATCGAACCAGATTTCGAGGTTCAATCTTGAGCGCCAAGTCGGAGCGCGTTGTCGAGCTGAGCGCCGAACAGATTCTGGAGCGCCTCGACCCGCAACAGGCCGCTGCTGCTGAGGCCGTTCTGGGCCCAACCGTGATTCTGGCCGGCGCAGGCACAGGCAAAACGCGAACCGTCACTCACCGAATCGCATACGGAATCGCCCGTGGTTACTACGCGCCAAATCGAATTTTGGCCCTCACCTACACCAATCGCGCTGCCGGAGAACTTCGCGACCGCCTGCGTCGCATGGGCATTGCCGGCGTCTCGGTCAAGACTTTCCACGCCGCCGCGCTGTCGCAGCTCGAATACTTCTGGCCGCAGTACGCGGGTGTGCCGGCACCGCGCGTTATCGAGTCGAAGGCCCGCTTCATTGCCAAGGCCGCCGAGGGTCTGGGCATCATGCTCGACACGGGCTCGATGCGCGAGGTTGCCGGCGAAATCGAGTGGCGCAAATATTCGATGCTGAGCCTCGAGCAGTATGCCGAAATCGCGCCTAACCGAGGCAACGTCGGAGGTCTGGCGCCGGCCAAAAACCTCGCGTTGCAGAGCGCATACGAAGAGCTCAAGGTCAAAGAGCAGCGCCTCGATTGGGAGGACGTGCTCGTGTTGTGCCTGGGATTGCTGCGCTCCGAACCTCGGGCAATCGAACACGTTCGCCAGCAGTACCGGTTTTTTACGGTCGACGAATATCAAGACATTTCGCCGCTGCAGCACGCGCTGCTCGACGAATGGCTGGGCGAGCACAACGATCTTTGCGTGGTGGGCGATCCAAACCAGACGATCTATTCGTTCACGGGCGCAAGCTCGGCCTTCCTGCATTCGTTTGCAACGCGCTTCGATGGAGCAACCGTGGTTGAACTGACCACGAACTATCGATCGACGCCCAGCATCGTAGAGACGGCAAACCGGTTGTTGCGCGGCCAGAATTCGATGGCCGAACTGGTGGCAAACGCCGTCGAGACGACCGCGGATGGGTTGGCAGGCGCAACCGCGGCCGGTGAATTCAGCCATGTTCGACCGCGGCGATTCGAAAAGTCCAGCGACGAGTTGGCTTGGTTGGCACACTCGATTCGTCAACGACTAGCCCAGGGCGTTCCGGCGAGCGAGATTGCCGTTCTCTATCGAGTAAACGGTCAATCCGAGGCCATCGAGAATGCGCTTTCGCGGGCCGGTATCGATTACCAACTTCGCGGCGGCGAACGCTTTTTTGCTCGCCCCGAAATCGTTGAGGCCGTGCGTGCCGTGCGAGCCGAGGCCATGGCGCCAACCGACAAGCCACTGTTCCAGGTAGTAAGCGATATTTGTCGCGGTCTGGGTTGGCAGTTGAATGCACCCGAACAACCAGGTGCTTTGCGCGATCGCTGGGAATCGCTCACGGCCTTTCTGGCAATCCTCGACGAGATCGATCAAGCTGCAACCTTGCACGATTTCATCGGCGAGCTCGACGAACGTGCGCGCTCACAGCACGAACCGGTAAAGGCTGCGGTGACCCTCAGCACCATCCATGCGGCTAAGGGCCTCGAGTGGAACAGCGTGTATGTGTTAGGCCTAACCGAGGGCTATTTGCCGATTGCCTATGCCCAAGGCACGGCGGCCATCGCCGAAGAACTGCGCCTGCTCTATGTTGCAGCTACTCGAGCTCGCGATTACCTGTCGCTCAGCTTTGCGGCCTCGGATGCGGCCGGCCGGCCAGCCAACCCCTCACGCTTCCTTTCGGCGCTGCTCTAGCGCTGGCGGTTCGGCCGGTTCTTCGGCTGACGAGCGGGCGCAGGCGCATCCGGCAGAAATCGGCCAATCGATGCGGCTGACCACCCCTGTTTTTCGTTCGAGTCGATAGCCGGTTCGTTCGAACACCTGCGGTTCGAATCCGTTTAGGGTGTCGACCACATCGGTCACTGCCGACACGGTCATGGCCGCTGCGAACAGGGTCGACGAGGCGTCGTCGTATTTGCCCTCGACGCCGGTCAATTGGCTAATTCGCACGATGCGAAGCGGATCGCGAATCTGTTGTTCGCGTTCGCGGCAGCTAAGGCATGCCGTCTTGTTAGGCACGACCACTGGCGAGATTTCGACGCCAGTGTGGTCGAAGCGAATGGCGAGGTGGGGAGTGCCTCGGCGCAGCCAGCGCGCATAACGTTCGGGGGCGATGGCCTGCTCGCCAATCAAGATTGCGCAGCCGACGCGATCTAGCACGCGAGCCCGCAGCGGCCGGGTCTGCAGCAGAGCAACGCGATTGGCGAACTCGTTGGCAACGGCAACGGCGGCCTCGAACCTTGGCTTGCCGACGGCGGCCATGGGATACCCGAGGCCTTGAGTGTCGGCACGCGATACCAGCCCTTCGTCGCCGCTCCAAAACTGCGCTATGCCGGCCGTAGCCAGCCCCCGCATTAGCGTGATACCGGTGCGATCGAGTCGATCGATGTGCACGACGGCCGCGCTTCGATGCGCCAGTGTGCGTGAACCATCGCGGTTTGTGGCCAGTGCGAGCCTGATCAGTTCGGCGAAGTCGGGGTGTTCCTGATGCAAGAGTGCCAACAGGCTGGCCGTTCGACTCGTGCCAATCGTGCCAACCGCGCCGGCCGGAGTCACATCGGCAATCGGTTGCCGTTGGTTTTGCAGCAGTGCCGGTTCGAGTCGTTCGAGCAGGCTTCGAGCCTCGCCAACGCCCACGCGGGTGTGACGCGCAACCTCGTTCAGCTGATTATCGGCGATGCCGGATTGCAGTGCGCGGATGAATCGTTGATGGGCGGGGGATAGCCCACCAACGACCACCGCGTCGGCTTCAAGCCCGATTTGAAGGGTGTCTGGTCGAAGCCAAACCGTAGGTTGACCGGGATTTATCTTGAGCACGCCTAGAGCATTCCACCGCGAACTTGCGCGCGTGAAAGTTATCCACAGCGCTGGCGCCGGCTATTCGCCGAGCAGGTCGCGCAGTTCTCGGTCCAGGTCGTCCTCGTCGCCGGTCGAACCGGCAACGCGTGTGGCGTATGCGTCTGCGGCATCGATGTCTGCGGGGGTTGGCAGCAGGTCTGGGTGATCCCAGATTGCGTCGCGTCGTTCGATTCCCGCGGCCTCGGTGACCTTGCGCCAAAGTTCGGTTGCCTCGCGCAGGCGTCGCGGCCGAAGCTCGAGACCGATGAGTTGACCGAAGGTCTTTTCGGCAGGGCCGCCGGTGGCTCGACGACGACGAACGTATTCGCCGAGTGCGCCGCTCTGTGGCAACAATCGGCAGGCATCGGCCGTGACAACCTGCACCCAGCCTTCGACCAGGGCCAAAAGATGCTCGATATTTTCAAGATTGCGGCGTTGGTCTTCGTTCGGCTCGGCGATGAAGGCGCCCGATTCGAGGGCGTTGCGCAGGGCATCTAGATCGCTTGTGGTCATCTCGCCGGCCAGCTCTTCGAGGCGCGAGTTGTCGATTTCGAGCCCAGTCGCATACGCCGAAATTTGACTGACGATCGCCTCGCGCAACCACTTTGCGTGCCTAAAGAGTCGGGCATGAGCCGCCTCGCGAACCAACAGATAAATGCGTGCCTGCTCGGTCTCAACGTCAAGATCGGTCAGGGCTTCGGTGAGGTTTTGTGCAATAACCGCGGCTCGGGCCTCTTGAAACAGGGGGATACCGATGTCGCCGGCGGTGAGCACCTCGGTCGACAGGCGACCAAGGGCTTGCCCCAACTGCATCGCGAACATGGCGCCACCGGCCGAGCGAATCAGTCCGGTCGCCGAACCCAGGATTCCCGAAAGCTCGTCGGGTGCGTTCTCGACAAGGTTGCGGCTAAGGGCGTCACTCATGCGGTCGGCAATAGGTGATGCCAACGCCTGAAACAGCGGAATCGCCTCGTCGATCCAGAGTTCGCGACCGATCAGTTTTGGCTCCTGATTGGTGTCGCCGAGGGTGGTTGCCTGGTCGAGCCAAAGCGCACCGATTCGAGCCGCATTGGCCACTTCTGACCGCTCGGCCTCGGTGATGGCACGCGCCGACTTGCGTGCGGCCTCTTTGGCCTGGTCGCCGGCCAGCTTCCAGTTGACGCCCTGGTTCGCCGCTCCTGGCACCTGAGCAATAGCGGCCTGCAGCTGCTTGATCAGTTCGGCTAGCTGCTCTGGGTCGCGCGCCAAGCCAGCCAAATCCGCCAGTTGCTCAGGGTCGAGCCCCTCGCGATTGGCCATGAACTGCTCAAGAAAACGCTTGAAGTCTTCTGAATCCGGCTGATTGGTCATGCTTCAACGCTACTTGCCGAGAGCCGCTTTGAACCCCAGAATCTGGCGTTCAGTGTCGGTGTTCGCCTTAGGCTTATTGCATCCGAGCGATGAGGTTTCGTTGACGCTTTTTGAAGATCCGTATGCGCCGCGCATGTCAAAACGCCGCCGCAGCATCGGTCGCGCGTTGCTCGTGTTGGGGCTTGCCCTGATCGTTCCGGTGGCATTCATGCCGTCGCCTTACGTAATCGAACGCCCTGGCCCGGTCATCAACACCCTCGGCGAAACCAACGGCGTGCCGATGGTTCAAATCTCCGATGCCACCACCTACAAAACCAGCGGCCGGCTCAACCTGTTGACCGTGAGCCTGGTCGGTTCGCGCGAGCAGACCCCTGGCTGGCTCGAAATCGCACAGGCCTGGCTCGATCCGGCGCAAACCATCCTGCCCGTCGACGAGGTATATCCGGCTAACCAGACCACCCAACAGTCCGATGCCGAAAACGCCGCAATGATGGTCGAATCCCAACAGGATGCGGTTGCCGCCGCCCTGATTCACCTCGGGCACAAGGTCCCGCGCCAGCTCTTGGTTGCCGATGTCTTTAGCGGCACTCCGGCTTCTGGTTTGCTCAAGGCGCAAGACCAACTGCTCACGGCCGCTGGCAAACCGCTTGCTTCGTCGGTCGAGAAGCTGCGCGACCTAATTCAGGCCAACGGTTCCAAGCCGCTCAACCTCACCCTGCTGCGTAGCGGCAAGCTCTTGGGTCTCACGCTTAGCCCATACCTCGATGGCAAGACCTATCGCCTTGGAATCCTGACCACCTATCGCTACACCTTTCCGGTGCAGGTCAAGATCACCGCGGGCGACATCGGGGGCCCATCGGGCGGCCTGATGTTCGCACTTGCGATTACCGACAAGTTGACTCCGGGGCAGCTGACCGGTGGCCGGAATATTTCGGGCACTGGCACCATCGATGCCGAGGGTCAGGTTGGCCCAATTGGCGGCATCGAGCAAAAGATGTATGGCGCGGCGCGCGCTGGTTCGACCGTGTTCCTCGCGCCGAGCCAGAACTGCTCAGAGGTGGTTGGGCATGTGCCTGCCGGTCTGCACGTGATCAAGGTTTCGACCCTCGCGGGCGCCCTAGACGCGTTGACCAAACTCAATCAAGGTGTGGCTATAGGCAGCCTGCCAACCTGCACCAAGTAATTTTCAACACTCAGCATTACCGGCAACCGGGCAACTACGAGAGGCCAATCCAAAATGACTATCCCAAACAACCCTGGTCGCAAACGACTGTCGCCGACGCGTCTGGCGCTGCTGATTCTCATCGCGCTAGCGGTCGTCTTGGTTGGCAGCACCGGTTTTTATACCGATCTGCTCTGGTTTGATCAGCTTGGCTTTCGCCAGGTGTTCACCACCCAGGTGATCACGCAGACCGCACTGTTCGTCGGTGGTGGCGCGACATTCGCTTTTCCGGTTTGGCTGGGGCTGTTTCTGGCCTATCGCGCCCGTCCGATCTATTCGCGCCTCGGCGAGGGCTCAAACCTGATTGGTCCCTATCGTGAACTGGTCGATTCGCTCCGTCGCTTCGCGCTGTGGCTCGTGCCCGCGCTGCTTGGCCTCTTGGCCGGCGGAATCGCGGCACCACAGTGGTCGACTGTGCTGGCATTCCTGAACCACACCTACACCGGCAAAGTCGACCCACAGTTTGGCCTCGACCTTGGGTTCTACCTCTTTGACCTGCCGTTTCTGACTCGCGCGACCGGCTTTTTCGCCGTGGCTCTGCTGTTGGCAGCCGTTGTCGGCGCGTTCGTGCACTTGACCTACGGCAACATCAAGTTCGTGGGTCGTTCGGCTCGCATCGCCAAACCTGCGCGCGTGCAGGTGGCCGGATTCGCCGGCGCATACCTGCTAATCCAGGGCGCCAACCTTTGGCTCGATCAATACACGACCCTCACCAATGCGACCGGCCTGTTCACCGGAGCAACCTATGCCGATGTGAATGCGCGCATCCCCGGTTTTCAGGTGATGGCATACATCTCGGTGGCCGTGGCCCTGAGTTTTATCGTCACCGCTGCGATCGGCAAGTGGCGCATCTCGCTCTTGGCGACCGCCCTCATGGTGGTGACCTCGATGGTCGTTGGCGGCATCTATCCGTGGGTGGTGCAGACCTTCCAGGTTGCGCCTAACGAACGAACCCTCGAGTCGAGCTTCATCGATCGCAACATCAAGGCGACCCTGGCTGCCTATGGCCTAGACAAGATTCAGGTCGAAAACTACGACGCCAAGACCACCGCAGAACCAGGCGCGTTGAAGGCCTATGCGCAAACCACCGCCAACATTCGAATCATCGACCCGGCTCTGGTGTCGGCTTCGTTCAAGCAACTCGAGCAGTACAAGCAGTATTACGACTTTGCGGCTCACCTCGATGTCGACCGCTATCAGGTCGACGGCAAGACCCAAGACACGGTGATTGCCGTTCGCGAACTCAACCAGGCCGGCCTCGGCGATGCCCAATCCTGGTACAACAATGCTGTGGTCTATACCCACGGCTATGGCATTGTTGCCGCCTTCGGAAACCAGCGCAGCGTCGACGGGCAACCGGTGTTCTTGCAGAAGGGCATTCCATCAACCGGTGCTTTCGGCAGTTACGAACCACGCGTGTATTTCGGTGAACAGTCGCCCGCATATTCGATCGTTGGCGCGCCAAAGGGTTCGGCGCCACGCGAACTCGACTATCCGGCGTCAGATGCCACCGCGAGCAACAGCACCGCGCAGCAGATGTATACGTTCACCGGCAATGGTGGTCCGCGGCTCGACAACGTCTTCTCGCGCGTCGCGTATGCGATCAAATTCCAAAGCGAGCAGCTGCTGCTTTCGAATGCGATCAGTAACGATTCGCAAATCCTCTACAAGCGCAGCCCGCTCGAACGAGTCAAGGCCGTAGCTCCTTACCTGACCCTCGATAGCGATCCGTATCCTGCTGTGGTCGACGGCAAGTTGGTTTGGATAGTCGACGGTTACACGACCTCGGCCGATTACCCATATTCGCGAGCCGAAAACCTCAGCCGCACCATCGCCGACACCTCGACCACCAAGCCGTTCACGACTCAGTCGGTCAACTACGTGCGCAACTCGGTCAAGGCCACGGTGAACGCATACGACGGTTCGGTGAATCTGTATGCCTGGGACTCGAGCGATCCGATCCTCAAGACTTGGCAAAAGGTTTTTCCGGGAACGATCAAGCCGATCTCGGCGATGTCGGCTCAGCTGATGAGCCACGTGCGCTACCCGGCCGACCTGTTTAAGCTGCAGCGGGCCATTCTCGGTCGCTATCACGTGACCGACGCGGGTTCGTTCTATAGCCAGGACGACGCCTGGATGACCCCTAAGGATCCGGTCGAAATGCCGGCAACCGCGACCGGCAACCAGCAGCCGCCGTATTACCTGACCATGCAGACGCCGGGCTCAACCAAGTCGGCCTTCTCGTTGTATTCGACGTTTATTCCGCGTTCGACCGATGCCAGCAGCCGCAACGTTTTGACCGGCTATCTGTCGGCAGATTCCGATGCGGGCAGCGTCGCTGGCAAGGTCTCGGCCGAATACGGTCAGCTGCGGTTGCTCACCCTGCCGAAGTCGACCATCGTGCCGGGCCCTGGCCAGGTGCAGAACAACTTCAACGCCGACAGCGATGTGTCACGCCTGCTCAACATCTTGCGTCAGGGCTCGACCTCGGTGCTCAACGGCAACCTGCTGACCCTGCCAATCGGTGGTGGCCTGCTCTATGTGCAGCCGGTTTACATTCAGTCGAAGGGCACGACCAGTTTTCCGTTGCTCAAAAAGGTCTTGGTCGCGTTCGGTGATCGAATCGCGTTCGAAGACAGCCTCGATGCCGCATTGAACAGCCTGTTCGGTGGCGATTCGGGCGCGAGCGCTGGCGACGGTGTTCCGGGCACCAACACTGGATCGGGCTCTGGCTCGACCACCGGTGGCAGCTCGGGCATTGGTTCGAGCACCGGAGCCAGCGGTTCTAGTGCCGCAGTCAAGGCTGCACTCGCTCGCGCCGCAGCAGCGCTGAAGGCCAAACAGGATGCGCTTGCCGCCGGCGATTGGACCGCCTATGGCAAGGCCGATTCCGACCTTGCCAGGGCCATCGCCGATGCCCTCGCCGCTGCCAAGTAGCGCAATTTATAAGTTCGTGATAAAGTGGTGACTTCGCCGCGGGGTGGAGCAGTTCGGTAGCTCGCCGGGCTCATAACCCGGAGGTCGTAGGTTCAAATCCTGCCCCCGCAACCACGAAAGAAAACCCAGTCAGCTCCGACTGGGTTTTCGCTTTAACCGGCCTGTGCAAAATTCGCCCGCCATATTGGCGCCGGCCCTAACCTCGGCGCATGTCGCTGTTTTACTCTGCACGCTCCGGCGCACGCCTCGCCTGGCTGCTCGGCGTCGTGCTGGCTGTGGGGCAGGCACTCGTGCCTTCGATGCCGGCCAGCGCGTGCGGCACGGCGGGGTCGAGCGCGGCGGGATACACATACTCATCGCAGCTGACCGCAACTCAACTGGTGGTCTGCAATTCGTCGCCGGGTCTGGCGGCCCAACCCATCGTCGTTGCGCCGGTCGCTAAAACCTCGGTGACCAAGGTTGCGGTGGTCAGTTGTTCGACCGTTACGAGTCGCGTCTATTTTGGGGCGCCCTCGTATGCCAGCAAGCTCGTCAAGACCACAAGCTGCTCGACCGGTTGGATCAGCATGGTCTCGGTTTTGCCTCCGGCTCCCAGCTCACCGACCGCCGGCAAGATCTCGACGGGCACTGGCACCTCGACGACCGCGGGCTCTTCGGCGACCACGCCTGGCGTCGCGCCGCAGTCGGCCCAGCAGGCATTCACTCCCAATGCAATTTCAATCAATGCGGGCGTGCTCAGCCTGCAAGCTGGGCAAGGGCTGGCCCTTTCGACGACGGCACTCACGCACTACCGAACCGGCGTGCTGCTGGGTCAGTCGGTCACCGTGCAGTTCGTTCCGGTGCAAATCTCGTGGCAATTCGGTGACGGTCAATCGCTATCGGCAAACATGGGCGAGGCCGGGCAAACTTGGCATTCGTTCGGGCAGCCCGGCGCAAAGCAAGTCTCGGCTGCCGTTTCATTCGTGGCCAGCTATCGATTCGCGGGGCAACAGGCTTGGGCAACCGAGGCCGGGTTGCTGGTTCGCGAGGCTACCTTGACAATTTCGGTTGCCGCCGCGCCGCTGCCACCTCAGGCTGTTGGTCGAGTGCGGCTGGTTGCCACAGACTGCCTAGTCAACCCACGCGGGCGAGGCTGCCCATGACCTAACAGAAAACTCTCAGCACGGATACATAAACTATTCAGGCTTGGTTGCGATGCTCAACATCCAGCCAAAAGCGAAAGGGATACCGTGTCAGAAACTCAGAACGAATCACCATTCGAAGCGAGCAGCTCGCAGTCGTCGACCGCCACTGCTCCAGCGCCTCGCCGCAACAGCCAATTCCTCTTTGACCTGCCTAAGACTGCCGACGGCGCCAAGCCTGTCAAGGCGCGTCGTAACCGCAAGGCTCTAAGTGCCGGCGCGGTCATCGCAATCAGCTCGGTGGCAGCCGGCGGCATCGGCGCCGCGGCCGGAATCGGCGCATACTCGCTGATCTCAAGCCCTGCGCCAATCGTGGTCAACAACGCCGAGAGCGTGAACTGGGTCACCGCTGCGGCCGCAACCGCATCGCCATCGGTAGTGACCGTAAACGTGAGCTCGAGCCAAAGCGGGGGCAACGGTTCGGGCGAGTTCTTGACCGCCGACGGCTACATTCTGACCAACACCCACGTCGTGACTCTCGACGGCGCCTCGTCGACCGTGAACATCGAGGTCAAGACCTACGACGGTAAGGTCTATAAAGCCAAGGTTGTCGGCACCGACCCAACCAACGACCTCGCGGTAATCAAGATCGATGCCCCAACCGAATTCAAGCCGATTCAGTTTGCCGACTCGTCGCGACTAAACGTTGGCGACAACGTTGTTGCGATTGGTGCACCGCTCGGTCTGGCTCAAACCGTGACCAAGGGAATCGTCTCGGCGCTGAACCGCACCATCCAGGTGGCCAATTCGGCCGCGCCAAGCACCGGCCAAAACAACGACGGAGTCGGCGGGCTGCAGTTCTATTCGGGCTCGGGTTCGTCAATCAACCTCTCGGTAATTCAGACCGATGCGGCAATCAACCCCGGCAACTCGGGTGGCGCTCTCGTCAACGACAAGGGTCAGCTCATCGGTGTGAATGTGGCGATTGCCAGCGCGGGCAGCTCGAGTGGTCAGTCGGGCAGCATCGGCGTTGGCTTTGCGATTCCGTCGAAAATTGCCTATCGCATCGCGAAAGAAATCATGAAGACCGGTTCGGCTAGCCACGCGCTGCTCGGCGCAATGGTTTCTGACGCAACCAATTCGACCGATTCTGCGGCCTTCACCGTTGGAGCAAAGGTCGAAAAGGTCACTGCTGGTGGTGCCGCAGCCGCTGCGGGAATCCAGGCCGGCGACGTGATCACCAAGTTCAACGGCACGGTGGTAACCAGTGCGGGTGAGCTAACCGCGGCGGTTCGTCAACTCGCGGCCGGCAGCAAGGCCTCGGTTGAGTTCAGTCGAGCCGGCAAGAGCCAGACCGTCGAGGTCACACTCGGCAACGCCAACGACCTGACCAAGTAGGGTTCTTGCATGAGCGATGACTTTGGCCGTGACACACTGGGCGGTGCCGACAGCGCCGGCACCCTGCTGCTAGAAGAGCAGGCGCAATACCTAGAACCGGGCGATCACGAGCGTTTTTCGCATTACGTGCGCAAAGAAAAGATTGTCGAGTCTGCCGTCCTAGGCATTCCAGTCACTGCCCTTTGCGGCAAGGTCTGGGTGCCGGGTCGCGACCCAGAAAAGTTTCCGGTTTGCCCTGAATGCAAAGAAATCTATGAGGGTCTGCGCCCTGAACCGGGCGATGGCGATGGCGACGGCGGCGGTGCCGGCGGCGGTTCGGGCTCCGAATAGACTTTCATCCTGTGAACGACGCACCGATTGGCATCTTTGATTCCGGAGTTGGCGGCCTGACCGTAGCCCGCGCAATCATCGACCAACTGCCGAACGAATCGATCATTTACGTTGGCGATACGGCCAACTCGCCATACGGCCCAAAGACCCTTTCAGAGGTTCGCAGCCTGGCACTGAATGTGATGGATCGCCTGGTCGACGAGGGCGTAAAGCTGCTCGTGATCGCCTGCAACTCGGCCTCGGCCGCCGTGCTGCGCGACGCCCGTGAGCGCTACACCGAAGGTCGCGGAATCCCCGTGGTCGAGGTAATCCAGCCGGCCGTGCGTCGAGCCGTCGCGGCAACGCGCAACAAGCACGTCGGCGTGATCGGCACAAACGCCACCGTCACCTCGCGTGCCTACGACGATGCGTTTGCTGCCGCCGTCGATGTGCAGCTCACCAGCATGGCGTGCCCGAGTTTCGTTGAGTTCGTCGAGCGCGGCGAGACCAGCGGGCCAGCGCTATTGGCTGCCGCAAGGGCATACCTAGAGCCAATCAAGGCAGCGGGTGTCGACACGCTCGTGCTCGGTTGCACCCACTATCCGCTGCTCACCGGCGCGATTTCGTATGTGATGGGCGATGGCGTGACGCTCGTATCGAGCGCCGAAGAGACCGCCAAGGATGTGTATCGCACGCTGGTGGCTCACGACCTCGAACGCACCTCGCACACCGCGCCCACGTACCGTTTTCAGGCCACTGGCGATGCCAAGGCCTTTGGAGTTCTAGCCCGACGATTCCTCGGTCCCGAGGTTGTCGCAGTCGAAAACATCGGAGAAAAATGACCACTCGCGCCGACGGACGCACCCCACAGCAGCTTCGCGAAGTCACCGTCGAGCGAGGCTGGTCTTCGCACGCCGAGGGCAGCGCGCTGATCAGCTTTGGCGGCACCAAGGTGCTGTGCACCGCATCGTTTACCGCCGGCGTTCCGCGCTGGAAGGTCGGCAAGGGTGAGGGCTGGGTTACCGCCGAGTACGCCATGCTGCCTCGCGCGACCCACGACCGCAACGATCGCGAGTCAGTCACGGGCAAGATCGGTGGTCGCACTCACGAGATCAGCCGCCTCATCGGCCGCAGCCTGCGCGCGGTGGTCGACGTTCGAGCGCTGGGCGAAAACACCATCGTGATCGACTGCGATGTGTTGCAGGCCGATGGCGGCACTCGAACCGCGGCGATCACCGGCGCATACATTGCGCTCGCCGATGCCATCGAGTGGGGCAAGGCCAACAAGCTGATTCCTGCAAAGGCAAACGTGCTAATCGATTCGGTTGCCGCGGTTTCGGTTGGCATTATCAAGGGCGAACCGATGCTCGACCTGGCCTACGTCGAAGACGTGCGCGCCGAGACCGACATGAACGTCGTCGCCACCGGAGCCGGCAAGTTTGTCGAGGTGCAGGGCACCGCCGAGGGTGCGCCATTCGATCGCGCCGAGCTCGATGCGCTGCTCGACCTCGCCCTCGCCGGAACCCAGCAGCTCACCCAGATTCAAAAGGATGCCCTCGCGTGAAGTTGGTTCTGGCCACCCACAACCAAGGCAAGGTAGCCGAGCTCAGGGCCATCCTGAGTGCCGCGGTGCCGGGCATCGAACTGGTCGGCTACGACGGCCCAGAGCCGGTCGAAAACGGCATCAGTTTTCTTGAAAATGCGCTCATCAAGGCCCGAGCCGCGCACCAGCACACCGGGCTGCCGGCCATCGCCGACGACTCCGGTCTAGCGGTCGAGATTCTCGGTGGATCGCCCGGCATCTTCACGGCCATCTGGGCCGGTGGACGCGATAACGTCGCGAACCGCCGCCTGCTGCTGACCCAGTTGAAAGACATCGCCGATGGGCATCGCGATGCCGCCTTCGTCTGCACGATCGCCATGGTCGACGCCGACGGTGAACGCAGTTTTACCGGCATCTGGCAGGGTTCGATTGCGCGCGAGGAGCGCGGCGAGCACGGCCACGGCTACGACCCGATTTTTGTTCCCGAGGGTTTCGGTGTCACGGCGGCCGAGCTCGAACCCGACGTCAAGAACTCGATGAGTCACCGCGCGTTGGCACTAGAGCAGCTGGCCAGCTATCTGAACGCCGTAGTCGAATAGCGGGTTACTGCTTGCTCGCGCGATCCTCGCGCCTAGCGCGCAGGGCCTCCAGCGCGATTGGGATTGTCGACAACA
>JBEEJX010000124.1:0-5752 GCA_041168965.1 Actinomycetota bacterium | reverse complement strand
CAAGACTTGAGGCGGTGAGCCCCTTGCCGAGTGATGAAACAACACCACCGGTTACGAAAATGTGACGGGTTTTACCTGAATCCAAAGCGTCTGCCATGGAATACCAGCCTACCAAATACCTTGGACCTACTCGACCGATTGACGCGCCAGCGCGACAAGTTCGGCGGCATTTTCGCGGGCAGCCGATGAGCCGCTCAACCCGCTGAGCATTCTGGCCAATTCCGTTAGTCGCTCGTCTTCAGAGATCAGCGCATTGATGCCGCTCGAGGTGATTCCACCGTCGATTGATTTCAAAACGCGTATGTGTCGATCTGCAAATGCCGCGACTTGGGCCAGGTGGGTGACCACGATCACCTGCGCTTGTTTGGCAAGGCGTGCCAGCCTGCGCCCGATTTCGATTGCGGCTGCACCGCCCACACCCGCATCAACTTCGTCGAAAATGAAGGTGGGCGACTGCACGTTTTTGGCTAGAACCACCTCAATTGCAAGCATGATGCGCGACAGTTCGCCGCCACTCGCGCCCTTGCCCAGGGCCCGAGGTTCACTTCCTGGCGCGCCCAGCATTATCGATACTTCGTCGAGACCCCACGCTCTAAGTTCGCGACCGCGTTGAACCTGCACGACCAAGCGTGAATTAGCCATCGCTAGCCCTGCCAGTTCCGCCGTAACCTCGACCTCGAGATCCGCGGCGAGTTTCACGCGCCGGTCACTGATCTCGATCGCGAGCCCCTCGGCCTTTCTACGAAGTTCCTCCAGCCGGTCTTCGAGGGCCGCCATGGCTGCATCGCTCGAGTCCAGTTTCAGTACTCGTTCGCTCAGCAGCTTAGAGTGCTGCAGTAGTTCGTCAGGCTCGACATCCAACCGTCGGCCCAGCGCAATGAATTTGGCACGACGAGACTGAATCTCGTCGAGGCTTAGCTCTAGGTCGCCCTCGAGCCGAGAACCTATGCGACTAAGGTCAGTTGCAACTTCCGAGACGTTACCCAAAATCTCGTGCAGGCGCTCCACCAGACGAGCGACCTCGGCGTCTGACGACGCTACTGCCTCGAGTGATTTTCTTGCGAACCCTAAAAGCGAGATCGCGTCTGCCGCTTCTCCAAAGCCCGAGTTGGTAACCGCTTCGTGAGCACCCTGGACCGCATTTCGAATTGCGTCCAGGTTTTCAAGCCTTTCGGCAAGCTCGGTCAATTGGGCAAACTCACCCTCGGTCGGGCTAAGTTGCTCAATGGCTTCAAGGTCTTGCATCAGTCGCTCAAATTCGATGGCGTACTCGGCGCCATGCTTCCTAAGCGACACCAGTTCACGTTCGACCTGCAGCCATTCTGCGTAGGCCTTGCCGTACTCGCCGGCAATCGCAGCGAGTTCGACTCCGCCATAACTGTCTAGAGCCTCGCGCTGGGCGGCGGGCGATTTCAAGCGCTGTTGGTCGGCTTGCCCGTGCACCACGACCAAGTGCACACCGAGTTCGCTCAGCATGCTCACCGGAATTGCGCGCCCGTTAGCCACCGCCTTAGAACGCCCCTCGTTCGAAACCTGGCGGCTCAGAATTAGCTCGCCGTCAAAAACAACGCCTGCTTCGTCCATTTGCGCGGCGATGCTCTGCCGAACCACATCCAGCTCGGCATCGTCGCCGAGATACCAGCGCCCTTCCACGTGCGTAGATTCCGCTCCCAAGCGCACTCGCGCGGAATCGGCGCGGTCCCCTAGCAATAGCCCGAGTGCGGTCAAGACCATCGTCTTGCCGGCTCCCGTTTCACCCGAAACTACTGTGAAACGCTTCGAAAACTCAAGTTTTGCGTCCGCGATTACACCTAGGTCACGGATCGAAAGCTCTTCAATCAATTACGCCTCCGGACCGCGCCAACCGGCCACTGGCAAGGCGAACTTGTTTACCAAACGATTAGTGAACGACGAATCATTGAGTCGAATGATCTGCACTGGTTCACTCGAGCGCCTGACCTCAACTCGCGAACCTGGAGCCAATTCAAAAGTTCGGCGACCGTCGCACCACAGCACGCCGCTGCCTGCTGAGCGCCTCAATACCTCAACAGCGAGCATCGCGTCAGGATTGACGACCAAAGGGCGGGCAAATAGCGCATGTGCGCTTAGGGGAACCATCAGAATCGCCTCTACCGATGGCCAAACGACAGGCCCGCCCGCCGAGAAAGCGTATGCAGTCGAACCAGTCGGAGTCGAAACAACAACTCCATCGCAACCAAAGCTTGACAGCGGATGACCTTCGACCTCGAGCACAACCTCGAGCATTCGCTCACGCGCGCTTTTTTCGACCGTGGCCTCATTCAGCGCCCAGGTCGAATACACCTCTTCGCCCTCGACTAACACCCGAACGTCGAGCGCCATGCGCGATGTCACTGAATAATCTCGAGCTACAACGCGACGAATCATTGCCGAAAGCTCGTGCCGCTCACCCTCAGCCAAGAACCCGACATGACCAAGGTTGATTCCAAGCAAAGGCGTGTTGCAACTGCGCACCAGCTCCGCGGCCTTAAGAATCGAGCCGTCACCACCAAGCACAATCACCAGCTCAAGATCGGCTACGTCGCACTGTTCACCAAGCACTTCGATTAGCGACAGAGGCACTCCGTAAACCGACTCGAAATTCCCAGAGTGGGCCTGAGCCTCGTCGAGTTCCTCACGAGTAATGACGGGCTTCATCCCCTGAGTTGATAACTCGAGGCAGGCCTGGCCGGTCAATGCGGCACCGTCGTCAACACGCGACCGCGAGACGATCAGAACACGTCTGAGTTTGGTCGTCACTTCGGCTCCTTGGCAATGGAATCAGCACTTGCCAACCATTGTGACCGATTTATGGTCGCCGATGGGCTTATCCACAGGACGTATTCGATGTTGCCGTGTGTTCCAGGCAGACCAGACCGAACCAGCCCCTTCACACCTACACCCAAGTCAAACGCGCAATTCAAAACCTGCTTGATCGCGAAGGCTCGCAGTGACCAATCGTTCACAATTCCGGATGCGCTCAGCGACTGCTTTCCAACCTCAAATTGGGGCTTGATCAGCAGCACAAAGTCGGCACTCGGGGCAGTCTTTACGAGTGCCTCGAGCACAAGTGTCAAAGATATGAACGACAGATCAGCGACAACGAGTTCGATCGTCTTCGGATCGATGCCGCCCGCTGCGACCGCAAGGGTTTCGCCCGACATCTCTCGGGCATTGAACCCTTCAAGCACCACAACGCGCGAATTTTCGCGAAGTTCGGGAACCAGCTGATCGTGACCAACGTCCAGAGCAATTACTTGGCGGGCACCCTTGCGCAACAACACATCCGTGAAGCCACCGGTACTGGCCCCAACGTCGAGCGCGAGCTTGCCTTGCACTTCAATTTCGCCGAAGGCCTCGAGGGCCTTGGCTAACTTGTGCCCCGCGCGCGATACATAGTCAATAGCGTCGAGTACCTCAATTTTGATTTCGTCGCCCACGCTCAGAGACGCCTTTCGCGCCACCTTGGAATCCACCAAGACGCGATCCGCATCGATCAGGTCGGTGGCATGTTTACGCGAACGAGCTAACCCCAGCTCAACCAACTTCAAATCGAGACGCATGAATTTAGGCGGTTTCTGCTAGAGCGACATCGTTCAAAGCCCGCTCGAGCAGTTCACGAATCACGGCAAAAGCGGCGGGCTGCTCTTCAAGCGGCAGCTCGGCGATTCTTGTCAATTCATCGCTAACTTCACGTGCCAGATCAGCGCTCATTTTGATCCCTCATGTTCTGGGTGATTACGCATAAAGTTTAGGGTCAACATCGAGGCCGTAGATCGGAGTTGCCGAGGTGTAAACCACGGCGCAAGCAGCTTTGAGCGCATCGAGGCTACCTGCTTCACCCTCCACGACAACTACGCGATTTCCTTGCAGTTCAACAAGCGCCGAACCGCAGGCAAAGCCTCGCTCGGTTGCCACCGGGTAAACGTATTCAGAAAGCAGTTCCCCAGTCGACCCGATGATGAACTTCGGACGCCCCTCAAGCTTGATGCCCAAAACCTCTTTGCGCGTACTAACCCCCGTCAGCACCAGGATCGAGTCGATTCCAGCGCGATTAGCACCAGTGATGTCTGTATCAATGCGATCGCCCAAAAAAGCGGGGCGCTTAACGCCATACTTCGATTGCATGTGCCGAATGGCCGTATCAAAGATTGGCGTTTCTGGTTTGCCAGCCACCAGCGGCAGCTGACCGACCGCAGTGTGAACGGCAGAAACGAGCGTGCCGTTCCCAGGGGCCAGTCCTTGTTCCTGCGGCAGCGTCCAGTCACTATTCGTGGCGACCCACTTAGCCCCGTTTTGAATTGCAAAAGCGGCTTGAGCTAGGTCGTTCCAGCTGACGTCAGGGGCAAATCCCTGGATAACTGCTGCGGGCTTTGCCGACGCATCGGCAACGAGCTCAAACCCAAACTTCACAACCCAGTCACGCAGCCCCTGACCCCCAACAACAAGAACGCGAGATTTTGCCGGAATCATGGTGGACAGCAACTCGACGCCAGTCTGGCCCGAACCAACAATGTCATCGGGATCCGTTTTCACACCAAAGCTAGCCAGTTGTGCGGCAACGGTCTCTGCGCCTCGCGACGAGTTATTCGTCACATAACCAACTGGAATGCCCTGCTCGCGCAAGCGCTCAAGCACCACCGGAGCCGGCTCGATCGCCCGCTTGCCCTCGTAAACAACGCCGTCTAGGTCGGTTAGCAGCGAATCAAAGTGGCCCCAGATGCTAGCTGTCACGCTTTGGCCTGTAGTCGTCGCGACCTGGGCGGCCTTCACGGCTTGGGCGGCCTTCGCCACCGGCACGACCCGATCCCGAACGACTGCCGCTAGGGCGACCAGAATTAGGACGCCCCGAACCGCCGCCGTAACCGCCAGAGCGACCAGCGCCTTCGCCACGACCAGCACTCTCACCACGCCCTGCAGTGGTGGACGAAGTCGACCGCCCGTATCCTCGAGCCCCCGAATCGCCATCGCGGCGTGGACGAGCATCACGGTCGCCGAAGCTACGGCGCTCACCACGATCACCGAGACCACGACGATCCCCACGATCACCGCGATCACCGCGATCACCGCGATCACCGTAGCCACGACGTTCACCATCCTCGCGCGGCGGGCGCTCACCCCACTCAGAACGCTCCCGGCGCACTGGAATTTCATATTCTTCAAGCACAACGATGTTTTCGTCATCGCCGGCGTAAGCGGCTACGGCTCGATTACCGAAGTCAGCCCAACGTGCGGAGTCTGCCTCGCGCCCTAGGTCCTCAAGTACATCTGCGTAGGCGAAGAAAAGAGGTGCAGAATACTCAAAAACCTTTGCTGGATTCAACTCAGGAATCTCAAGTTCAGCTAGAGCCAATTCCTTTTCGCCCTTGTCTAGGCGCGCCCCGGACATGGCAATTGCGAGATTTACTCGGGATTCGGCCGACAAACTCGCGCAGTCAACGCCACGACCAAGCTCCAAAGCGCGCTCAGGCCGTCCAAGACCGCGTTCAGAATCGACAATTAGTGCGATCTGCTCGTTCGATCCAGAAATGCGTCGATGTGTCAGCAGCTCTCGCAGGGCCATGGTGTAATCGCCGACAGCGTAAGCAGTGCAACCAACAGTCTCTCGCACCACTGCGATACGCCCAGCACGATCAGCGGCAGCAAGCGCGTGCTCGTGTGCCAATTCCGGGTCCTGGTCGATTAGCAAACCGACCATTGCAAGATGCCTGGCCACTTTCTCAGCATTTTCAGG
>JBEEJX010000123.1:0-5938 GCA_041168965.1 Actinomycetota bacterium | reverse complement strand
GACCAGGGTTTCGTAAACACCGCTTCGACCAAGTCGGCCATCACCTTCATTGACGGCGGCGAGGGCATCCTTCGTCACCGCGGCTATCCAATTGAGCAGCTCGCGGGCCACAAGTCGTTCCTCGAGACCGCTTACCTGCTGATCTACAGCGAGCTTCCAACGGCCGACGAACTGGCTAACTTCGAAGACCGCATTCGTCGTCACACGCTCGTGCACGAAGACCTCAAGAACCTGTTCAGCGCGATGCCACAGACCGCACACCCGATGGCCGTCTTGGCCGCCGGTGTTACCGCTCTGTCGACCTTCTATCAGGACTCGCTGAACCCACACGACCACGAGCAGGTCGAGCTCTCGACGATTCGCCTTTTGGCCAAGTTGCCGGTGCTCGCCGCATACGCCCACAAGAACAGCCTCGGCCAGGCGCTGCTGTATCCAGACAACTCGCTCAACTACGTCGAGAACTTCTTGCGTCTGACCTTCGGTAATGCGGCTGAACAGTATGTGCAGAACCCGGTCGTCACCAAGGCACTCGACACGTTGCTCGTGCTGCACGCCGACCACGAGCAGAACTGCTCGACCTCGACCGTGCGCCTTGTTGGTTCGTCGCAGGCCAACCTGTTTGCATCAATCTCGTCGGGCATTAACGCCCTGTTTGGCCCGCTGCACGGCGGCGCCAACGAGGCAGTGCTCGAGATGCTCAGTCACATCCGCGATTCGGGTGAGGGCGTCGACAAGTTTGTGCAGCGCGTCAAGAACAAAGAAGACGGCGTTCGCCTGATGGGCTTCGGTCACCGCGTCTATAAGTCGTTCGACCCTCGCGCCAAGATCGTCAAGGCAACCGCCGACCGCGTTTTGGCCGAGCTCGGTGTCAACGACCCACTGCTCGACATCGCCAAGGAGCTCGAGGCCGCAGCGCTGGCCGACAGCTACTTCATCGAGCGCAAGCTTTACCCAAACGTCGACTTCTACACCGGCGTGATCTACAAGGCCATGGGCTTCCCGCCGCGCATGTTCACCGCACTCTTCGCGATGGGCCGCCTACCGGGTTGGATCGCACACTGGCGCGAGATGAACGTTGACCCGGCAACCAAGATCGGCCGCCCACAGCAGATTTACATCGGCGAAGAGCAGCGCGACCTCAAGGGTTTCTTCAACTAGTTTTCAAAACGAGCGAGTCGGTCTTCGGGCCGGCTCGTTTGCTTTAACCGTGCCGAACTAGCCTTCGGCCTCGTCGTTGGCAGTTTGGTCGGCTGCGCGACCGATCCAATAGACAACCGTGTCGCCATAAGACTTCTCGTCTTCGAGTACCAGATCTGCCGGCAGTTCGGCGCGCGGAGTGCGGCTCGAACGCTCCAACACCACGATCGCATCCATGGCAAGCAGGGGAGCGACCTTGCCGAGGTTCTCGGTGATGTCGCGGTTTTCGATATCGTATGGCGGGTCGATGAATACCAGATCGAACTCGACCGAACCCGCGGTGCTCAGGTATGCGTCTACCGACTTCTGCTGCACGCGCATGCTGGCCTTGACCTTCGCGGCCTGGAGGGCGGCCTCGATAAAGCCGATGTTTTTGGCGCAAACGGCGGCCGCCTTGGCATCCTTTTCGACCAGCACGGCGCTTGCGGCACCGCGACTGATGGCCTCGAGGGCCAGCGCGCCGGTGCCCGCATACAGGTCGACGACTCGGGCGCCCTCGAGGGCATCCCAATTTTCGAGTCGGTTGAAAATGCTTTCGCGAATTCGATCGCTGGTTGGGCGCGTTGGGCTGACTGGTGCGGCCAATTGGCGCGAACCTGCGATACCGGCGATGATGCGTGTCATGACCCGCCCAAGCCTAGCGCTAGGCGTCGCTGGTGGCTTAGTCGGCGAAGATAGTTGCATGTTGCTTCCTTTGGTGCCCCTCGATCGCGTTTTGGGCGATCGCACGGCAAAGTCGTTCGCGCGGCACCTGGGGCTCAAGACCGTCGCCGATCTGTTGCAGCACTATCCGAGGCGCTACACGAGTCGCGGTGAACTGACGCCGATTTCTGAGGTTCCGCTGGGCGAAACGGTCACGGTGGTTGCCGATATCGTCGATGCCCGCGAGCGCCGCATGAAGGGCCGTCAGGGCAGCATCCTCGACGTCAAGATCACCGATGGCAAGGGGCAGGTCAGCCTCACGTTCTTCAACCAGGCCTGGCGCATGAAAGACCTCAAGCCGGGCGTGCGAGGGTTGTTCGCCGGCAAGTTTTCGAGCTATCAGGGTCAGTTGCAGCTAACGCACCCCGAGTATGAGCTGTTCCCCGAAGAGATCTCTCCCGAGGATGCCAAGCAGTGGGCCGAGTTGCCGATTCCGATCTATCCGGCTGCCGGGGCAGTGACGACCTGGGCGTTGGGGCGAGCCCTCGGCGTGGTGCTGGATACGCTCGACCCGATTGCCGATGAGCTGCCGGCAGACCTGCGCGCCAGACACGGGTTGCTCGAGCTCGAGCAGGCCATCCGCTGGATTCATCAGCCGAAGCAGGCCGAGCATTGGCGAGCAGCTCGCGACACCCTCAAGTTTCACGAGGCCTTCGCGCTGCAGGCAACGCTAATAACCCGCAGGGCCCTGCAGCAGGCGGCACCCAGTGTTGCCCGCGTCGGTCGCGCCGATGGAGCCCTCGCAACCTTCGATGCTGCGTTGCCGTTCACTCTCACCGCCGGGCAACAGACGATAGGCCAGCAGATTGCCGAAGACCTGGCCAAACCGCACCCGATGAATCGTTTGCTGCAGGGTGAGGTTGGCTCGGGCAAGACCCTGGTTGCGCTGCGGGCGATGCTGACGGCCGCCGATTCGGGCGCCCAGAGCGCGCTGTTGGCGCCAACCGAGGTTTTGGCGGCGCAACACTATGCGTCAATTGCTCGTTCGCTTGGGGCCGATTTGGCGCGCGAGGTGGGCTTCACGCTGCTGACTGGGCAAATGCCGGCCGCCGAACGCAAACGCGCGCTGCTGCAACTCGTCAGTGGCAAGGCCAGGATCGTGGTCGGCACGCACGCGCTGATCGCCGACAAGGTTGAATTCTTCGACCTCGGCCTGATCGTTATCGACGAACAGCACCGATTCGGTGTCGACCAGCGCGAGGCGCTTCGTCAAAAGGGCAGGCTTGCCCCGCACGTTCTAACCATGACGGCAACGCCGATTCCGCGCACGCTCGCTGTGACGGTGTTCGGCGACCTCGACGTATCGACCCTCACCGAGCTGCCTGCCGGTCGCCAGCCGATCACGTCGCACGTGGTGCAACTCGAACAGTCGCAGTTGGTGGCTCGAACCTGGTCACGTGTCGCCGAAGAGGTTGCCAATGGGCATCAGGCCTTCGTGGTTTGCCCACGCATCGACGAAGACGATCCCGAGCAAGAACTGCTCGACACCGGTGGCGCGGCCGTACCCGAAATCGAGTATGCCGATTCGCTCACCGAGGCCGAGCCGACCGTTCGCCGCCCGTTGGCCAGTGCCATCGGCATGGCCGAATCGCTCAAGGCTCTGCCCAGCCTTGCCGGAGTGCGCATCGAGGTCTTGCATGGCCGCATGACCTCAGAAGAAAAGGCCGATGTCATGGCCCGCTTTGTGGCCCGCGAAATCGATGTGTTGGTTTCGACCACCGTCATCGAGGTTGGCGTCGATGTGCCAAACGCGACGGTCATGATCGTGCTCGATGCCGATCGTTTTGGCGTGAGCCAGCTGCACCAGCTGCGTGGTCGAGTCGGTCGCGGCGGCAATGCCGGCCTTTGCCTTTTGCTCACGGGCGCCGAGGAAGGCAGCCTCGCGCTCGAACGAGTTCGTGCGGTCGCGTCGACCCTCGACGGCTTTGAACTCAGCGAGATCGACCTCGAACTGCGTCGCGAGGGCGACGTGCTTGGCGCCACGCAGTCGGGCGGCCGATCGAGCCTCAAGCTGCTCAGGGTCATTGCCGACGCCGCGGTTATCCAAGCGGCTCGCGTCGACGCCGCGGCCCTGCTCGACGCCGACCCGACCCTCGAAAAACACCCAGAACTCGCTGAGGTTTTGCAGAGAATCGACGACGCGGCAGGGCAGGGTCTGGCAAAGGGCTAACCTAGAGGCATGACTCGCATCGCGGTTTACCCAGGCTCATTTGACCCGCTGACCTTCGGTCACCTAGACATCGCCGCACGCGCCGCGCGCCTGTTCGACGAGCTGCACATCCTTGTGGTGCACAACCCTGGCAAGACCCCGCGTTTTTCGAGCGAGGAGCGCGTTGAGCTGATTCGCGCAAGCCTGCCAGAGGCCGCGCGCTACGGCGTTAGTTTTCCGTCGAGCCAACACAGCAAGGTTGTCATCGACACCCTCGACGGTGGCCTGCTCGCCGACTACTGCCACCGCGTCGGCGCCAGCGTTCTGATCAAGGGCGTTCGCAACGGTGTCGACATCGACTATGAGGTGCCCATGGCCCGCGTCAATCGCGATCTGGCCGGCGTCGAGACGGTCTTGATTCCAGCCGACCCACAGCAGGGCTTCGTTTCGTCGTCGCTGGTCAAGCAGGTTGCCGACCTCGGTGGATCAGTCGAAAAGTATGTGCCTAGCGCGGTAGTGCGCGCACTGGCCGCAACCGCCAAGAACCAGAAGCAGAACTAATGAGCACCAAACGAATGGCTGAGGGCCTGAATTCACCGTATGTGGTCGGCGTGCACGACCTAATGCACAAGCCGGGCGCGATGCGTCGATTCGACGTCGATATCGTCGCTCCCGAGGCGCTTGGCAACGGCGCTGCCGAGGTCAAGGCGGGTGCGACGCTCGAGCTTGAGGCTCGCATCGAGTCGGTTCACGAAGGCATTTTGGTCACCGGAGCGGTCTTTGGCGAGGCATCGGCAGAGTGTTCCCGCTGCCTCGACTCGCTGACTATGCCGGTTGATGTGGATTTTCAGGAACTTTTCGCCTATTCTTTAACGGAACAGGATGAGTTTGCAGTCATTGACGAGCACATCGATCTAGAGCAGGTCATCCGAGACGCGGTAGTTCTTAGTCTCCCGTTTCAGCCCGTTTGCAATGCAGACTGTCAAGGTCTGTGTGTTGAGTGCGGCTTGAAGCTTGCCGAGAACCCGCACCACGTGCACGAAGCAGCGATTGATTCGCGGTGGAATGCGCTCCAGAACTTCAAGGAAGAGTAGTAAAGATGCCAGTACCAAAGCGCCGCCTCTCGCGTGCAAACTCGCGCGCCCGTCGTTCGCAGTGGAAGGCCGAGCCAGTTGCGCTCGTCAAGACCATCGAAAACGGCAAGACCGTCTACAGCCTCCCTCACCGCGCCAAGGTCGTCGAGGATTCAGCAGGCAACGCCCTGTTCCTCGAGTACAAGGGCCGCAAGGTCGCTGACGCCTAAGTCTCTCTAGCGCGATGAACCTCGACGTTCTAAGCAACCGCCTAGGCGTCGAGATCGAGCCTCAGCTGCTCGAGCTCGCACTGACCCACCGCTCATACGCATATGAGCATGGCAATCAACCCAATAACGAACGCCTCGAATTTCTTGGCGACTCGGTGTTGGGTTTTGTCATTGCCGCGGAGGTCTTTCACACGCTGACCGATCTGGCCGAGGGCGAACTCAGCAAGATCACCAACACCGTGGTCAGCGCAAAGGCCCTGGCTCAGGTCGCTACCGGTCTCGGCCTTGGTGAATTCTTGCGTCTTGGCAAGGGTGAAGAGCAAACCGGCGGCCGCGAAAAAATGAACCTGCTGGCCGATGCCTTTGAGGCAATCATCGGTGCTGCGTATGTGTCGCACGGGCTGGATGCCGCCGAGGGCATCGTCCGTCGCTTTGTTTGCCCGCTACTGGCCGACCCAGACTCGATTCGCGCCAACGCCGACCCAAAGACCACACTGCAGGAGTTCCTGCAGGCCAACGGCAAGAAGCCGCATCACTTTGAACTAACCCACGAAGGCCCTGATCACGAGCGCACCTTCTTTGCCGTG
>JBEEJX010000122.1:0-9534 GCA_041168965.1 Actinomycetota bacterium | reverse complement strand
TGGCCAAGACTCGCGTGGCCGAGCGCTTCGAGGGCAAATCGCTCAAAGAACTGCAGTTTCGCGGCACCTTCGGCATCATCGTGGTTGCCTCGAGTCACGCCGACGAAAACTATCTGCCGGCTACGCCCGACACCGTTTTGAATCGCGGTGACCACCTGATCATCGCCGGGCCGAAGGTCGAGCTAGAGGCGTTCTGTCGAATTAGCTAGCCAGTCAGGCGCTCAACGCTCTCACAGGTTGCGACGCATTGGCGGCACGAGCGCCCACAAGATTGCGCAGGCGTCGATTGCCTCTTGGCTGAGCGCCGCGGCGGTTGGCGTTAGCAAGCCGGCCGATCCGGCGAGCATGGCCACAATCGAAAGCGTGATACCGGTGACGGCTGCTTGGCTCGCACGCGCCATCGCACCCTGTGCAATCGCGATGGCCTTTGGCAGGTGTGCAATCGAATCTTCGAGAATCACGACATCGGCCGCCTCGCTGGCTGCGGTTGCACCTCGGGCACCCATGGCAACACCGACATCTGCGGCGGCCAGCGCGGGTGCATCGTTGATGCCATCGCCAACCGCGATTACCGCGCCAGCGACCCTTCGGCGCTTGCCATGCGACGCCTGAACCTGAAGCTCGCGCACGAGTGCCAGTTTTTGCTCGGGCGTGCACTCGGCAACGACGCGGTCGATGCCAACTTCGGCGGCCACGGCGGCGGCGGTCTTGGCGCGGTCGCCGGTAGCCATTACAACCTGGCGCACACCAAGTTTGTGCAAGGCCGCCACGGTTTCGATTGCCTCGGCGCGCACGGGGTCATCCATGCCAATTAGTCCAACGAGTTCGTCGTCGATTTCGATCGCGATCAGCAACGATGAATCGAGTTCGGCCCAACCTGGCAAATCGCCCTGTGGTTGACCAACGCGGATGCGCACGCCGTCGACGATGCCGCTGAGCCCGTGCCCGTGAGTTTCGGTGCTCTGGCTGGCACGTGACAACTGCAACCCGCGTTCGGTGGCCGCCTCGACGATTGCACGGGCCACAACGTGTGGGCTTTGCAACTCGAGCGATGCGGCTAGGCGCAAGACCTCGAGCTCGTCGTGGCTTGCTGCCACAACCAGGCGCCCTAGGCGTGGGCCGCCGTGAGTCAGCGTGCCGGTTTTGTCGAGCACAACGGCGCGAGTGCGAGCCAGAGCCTCGAGAGCCTCGCCGCCCTTGACGATCGACCCGGTCGCGGCCGAACGACTCATGCCGGCGATGATCGCGATGGGCACGGCCAGAATCAGCGGGCAGGGCGTTGCGGCAACAATCACGGCAACGGCGTGCGAAACCTCGCCCGTGATCAGCCAGGCGGCGCCGGCAAGGGAAATCGCAAAAGGCACAAACCAGATTGCCCAACGATTTGCGAGTCGCACACCGGCGGCCGATTCGGCCTTTGACTGCGCTACCAGACGCACGAGCGCAGAATACGTGCTGTCGGCCTCGAGGCTGGTGGTCTGCAGCTCGACCGGGTCGCCCGCGTTCACCACGCCCGACGAGATCGCCTCGCCGACCGAAACATTGCGGGGGATAGGCTCGCCGGTCAGTGCGCTTTCGTCGGTCGAACACTCGCCGAGTGCCACCGCATCGAGCGGAACCACCTCGCCCGACCTAACCAGGATGCGACTGCCGACCAAAACATTGGCGAGCGGCTGGTCGCTCAACCGGCCGCCCTCGCCGACAACGTGGGCAACCTTAGGGGCGCGGCTCAGCAGGGCCTCGAGGCGATTATTGGCGCGCCCCTGTGCCCAACGCTCGAGCGAACGTCCGGTGGCAAGCATCACCGTGATCACGGCGGCCGCGAGCCATTCGTTGATTGCCGCCGCGCCAATGATTGCCAGGAGCGCGAGGCCGTCCGAGCCAAACTCGCCGTGGCGAATCGCGCCAACGACGAGGCTCAAGGCCAGGGCAAAACCGATGGCGGCGGCTGTCGCATACGCCCAAAAAAGGTTGAAACCCCAACCGGCCCCCAGCAACAAAAGGCTGACCACAAGAATCAAATAGTCATTGCGAATTTGTTTGCTCACGATTCAAGTCTGCCACTCGGTTCATCGAAAGCCTTGGCTCAAGTTGTCGCGCTAGGTGCATAGACTCTGAACATGAACGCGCATCACGAACGCAACGAACACCTTGGTGGCCCAACGATTCAGTTCTTGGGCGCCGCCGGAACGGTCACGGGCAGTCGCTTCTTGCTCAGCTACCAGAACGTGCAGGTCATGGTCGACTGTGGAATGTTTCAGGGCCTAAAAGAACTGCGCCTAAAGAACTGGAATCCGCTGGCGGTCGACCCGGCCAGCATCGATGCCGTTGTGCTCACCCACGCCCACCTCGACCACTGCGGTTATCTGCCCAAGCTCGTTAAAGACGGCTTCAAGGGTCAGATACACGCGACGCCATACACCTGCAAGCTCGTCGATGTGATCCTGCGAGACTCGGCTCGCCTGCAAACCGAAGACGCCAAGTTTGCGGCTCGGCATGGCTTTTCGAAGCACGAAAACCCGATGGCGCTCTATGGCGAGGCCGACGCCCAGCGCGCGATTCAGCGCCTGGTCGAAGAGCAGTTTGGGCAGCGCGTGCAGGTTGCGCGCGAAACCTTTGTGACCTGGCATCCGTCGGGTCACATTCTCGGTGCCGCATATGTCGAGGTTGAATTCTTTGGCAAGCGCATCTTGTTCACGGGCGACATGGGGCGCGACGAACACCCGCTGCTGGTGCCACCGGGCGACATTCCCGCCGGCCACTTCGACGCCATTGTCACCGAGTCGACCTATGGCGACCGCGAACACGAACCGCAAACCACCGACTTTGAGTCGGCGATCAACGACGCCGTCGAGCGCGGTGGTTCGGTGCTGATTCCTGCGTTTGCTGTCGACCGCACCGAGGTGATTCTGGTGCGCCTTCGCGAACTGGCCGAAGAGGGTCGAATTCCGAACGTGCCAATCTATGCCGACTCGCCAATGGCGTTGCGTGCGCTGCAGTTTTATCGCGAGGCGATCAACACCGCATCGCCCGAGATTCGCCCCGAGATCGTCGACGAGTGGAAAGACCGCGACCCGTTTGACCCGGGCAGCCTAACCGAGCTCATGACGGTCGACGAGTCAAAGTCGATCAACAACCCAGCCGGCTCTTGCATCATCATTTCGGCAAGTGGAATGGCCACCGGCGGTCGCGTGGTTCACCACCTCGCCGGCATGCTGCCAAACCCAAAGAACACGATTCTGCTGGTTGGCTATCAGGCGCTCGGCACTCGCGGTCGACGCCTTGCCGATGGCGAAACCGAGATCAAGATGCACGGCGAATATGTGCCCGTGCGCGCTCGAGTCGAACAAATCCAGTCGTTCTCGGTGCACGCAGATGTCAAAGAGTTGATGGCCTGGTTGGGTTCAGCGAGCGAGGCCCCTGGCCGCGTGTTCGTTGTGCACGGCGAAGAGGGCGTTCAGGAGTCGCTGCGCGATCGCATCAAGTCACAGCTCGGTTGGAAGGCCTCAGCGCCTACCGACGGCCAGATCTTCGACCTTTAGCGCTCGGTCGAACCCTTACCGTTGGGGTTCGACTTGCGAAGCTCGGCTCGACCGGCGTATCCCGCCCAGAAGAGCCCGCCCATAGTGACCGCGCCACCGAGCACTCCTAGCCATGGCCAACCGAGGGCCGCTGCTGCCGCGCCAAGCACCGAACCGACCGTGGTGGCCGAAAGCTGGATGAACAAAAACCGAACGAACGCACGCACCGCATAGGTCGTTCGGTTCGACGCAGCCTCGACTCGCTGCAGCACTTCAAGCACGTCTTTGTCGTTCATCGCGTTGGCCTCCTTCGGCTTGCCAGTTGCCTCCAACTTTAGACTTGAGACATGAAAAGCCAGAAGTATGCTCGTGCGCTGACCGCAGTCGCCGCGAACCTGGCCCTGCTTGCATCCGGAGTCGCGGCATCGGCCGCGCCAAGCCCAAGCCCCGTGCCAACACCGGTGCCAACACCCACCAATTCGATTGCCGTTGGCGAGCCAAACCCGGCAACGCCCAGCGCAACCCCAACCCCAACCTCGCCCGGTGGCCCGAGCGCATCGCCGACGCCAAGCGCATACCCAACCGCCGGCGCCGCCTGCTCGGCAACGCCCGCGACCACGTCAAAAGACCTCGGCAAGTTCTATGCCACGGTGATTGATGTGCAAACCGGCCGCGTGCTGATCGACATCCGCGGCAGTGAACAGACCCCGAGTGCGAGTGTGCTCAAGGTGGTCACGGCCGCGACCGCGATTCAAAATCTGCCCACTGACTACGTTGCCAAGACCTCGGTCTATTCGCTGCCGACCGACCCAACCACGCTGGTTTTGGTCGGCGGCGGCGATCACACCCTCAGCGCCATGACCGGCGCGAGTTTCACCACGTATCCGAAGCCGGCCCGCCTCGAGGCGTTGGCCGCGCGCGTGCTGCAAACCTGGACAAGCTCGTTTGAGATCAAAAAGATTGTGCTGGTCGACGACTTTTTTGCCGGCCCGGCCTACAACTCGGCATGGAAGGCAAGCGACCGCACCAACGGCTACATCTCGCGCATCACATCGCTTCAAATCGACGCCGACCGGGCGAATCCCGACCTGAGCTCGACCGCCTATTCGGGCTATCGCAGCACCGACCCGGTGGCTCGCGTCGGCAAGGCCTTCAAGGCGGCCCTCGGCGATCTGGCGCCGAACGCCAAGCTCGTCGCCGGCAAGCTGCCGACCGGCGCGCGTCTGATTGCCCAGGTTTCATCGCAACCGATCACCACCTGGCTCGATCACGCTCTCACCTATAGCGACAACACCGAGACCGAGTTCATTGCTCGTCACGCCGTGAAGGCCGCCGGGCTGCCCGCCAGCTTTGCCTCGATTCAGGCGGCTGCGACCGCCGCGCTGCGGGCCAACCAGATTCAACCCGGTGGCCTGGTGATGAAGGATGCGTCAGGCCTGGCTCAGGCCGATCGCGTGACCGCGCGCCTGATCGCGCAGATCATGGCCCAGGTTGGTCGCCCAGAAAGCAAGCTCGCCTCGATGATCGACTATCTGCCGGTGGCAGGCGAATCCGGCACTCTGGCGGGCCGTTTCAACGGCAAGAACGCGGTTGCCGCCGGCAAGGTTCGCGCCAAGTCGGGCTTCATTCCGGGGCTTTATAGCCTGGCCGGAATCGTGAATTCTCGCGACGGCGGCAAGCTGGCCTTCGCCGCATTCGCTCGCTCTGCCGACGGCAAGCGCGTCGGCTACCTTGCCCGCCCGGCGCTCGATGCCTTCGCTGCGCGCCTTTTTCAGTGCGGTGTCTCGCTCACCAAATAACGGAAAATATCCCGTTAGCGAGGGCAACTCGCGCACGAAATCTGAATGGTTCGGCGCCGAACGAAACTGTGTTTGACTGGAGCCATGTCAGCAATGAGGCTAGAACATGATCTCGTCGGCGAAATCGCCATTCCGTCTGAGGCGTACTGGGGCATTCACGCTGCCCGAGCGGCCGAGAATTTTCCGATTAGTGGCATTCCGATTGGCCACTATCGCTCGCTAATCCGAGCCCTCGCCACCGTCAAACACGCGGCGGCCCTAGCCAACTTTGAGGTCGGCGAGCTGCCGAAAGACAAACTCGACCTGATCGTCGCGGCCTCGGTCGAGGTTGCCCAGGGGCAGTTTGACTCAGAGTTCATCGTCGACGCCATCCAGGGTGGCGCCGGCACCTCGACCAACATGAACGCCAACGAGGTTATCGCCAACCGTGCGCTCGAACTCGGCGGTTGGATCAAGGGCGAATACGAACACATTCATCCGTTGAACGACGTCAACATGTCGCAGTCGACCAACGACGTTTACCCCACCGCGCTTAAGTTGGCGCTGATCCTCGAGATTCGCGAACTGATCACCGCGATGGAATACCTGCGTTCGGCGTTCACCGCCAAGGCGATCGAATTCAAAGACGTCATCAAGATGGGTCGCACCCAGTTGCAAGACGCCGTGCCGATGACCCTCGGTCAAGAGTTCGCATCGTATTCGCGCATGATCATGGAAGACATTCAGCGACTGCAAGAGGTGATTCCGCTGCTGAGCGAAATCAACCTCGGCGGCACCGCAATTGGCACCCAGCTGAATGCGCCTAAGGGGTATGCGGCCGCGGCCTGCCGTGCCCTGAGCGAGCTCACGTCGATGCCGTTCGTGGTCGCCGCCGACATGGTCGAGGCAACGCAAGACGCGGGTGTGTTCGTGATGGTTTCGGGCGTGCTAAAGCGCGTTGCGGTCAAGCTCTCGAAGACATCAAACGACCTGCGCCTGCTTTCGAGTGGTCCGCGCGCCGGTTTTGGCGAAATCAACCTGCCACCGCGCCAGGCCGGTTCGTCGATCATGCCGGGCAAGGTCAACCCCGTCATTCCCGAGGTGGTCAACCAGATCGCGTTTGCGGTCATTGGCAACGACGTAACCGTGACCATGGCGGCCGAGGCCGGCCAGTTGCAGCTCAACGCTTTCGAACCGATTATGTGTCGCGCACTGATGATGAGCATCACGCAGCTGCGTGCGGGTTGCATGACCCTTGCCGACCGATGCGTCAGCGGCATCACGGCCAATGCCGATCGCCTGCGTGAGTCGGTCGAGCATTCGATCGGTTTGGTCACGGCGCTTTCGCCAACCATCGGCTATGAGAAGGCCACCTATGTTGCCAAGCGTGCGCTCGAGACCGGGCAGTCGGTGCGCGAGGTCGTTCTTGGCGAAGAAATCATGACCCAAGCCGACTTCGAGGGGATCCTTGGCGACGTCGAAAAACTCACCGGTATCTAGTCGGCCAGCCTAAACGGCTAGCAAAAATCCCACTCGCAAAAGCGCGGGTGGGATTTTGCTTTGAGCGACTCGTGCTCGTTAGATCTCGGGGTCGGTCTCGGCCAACTTCTTGAGCAATTCGGCATCGCGCTTCTTGCGCTCGCGCAACCAAACCACTGCCACGCCGCCGAGCGAACCGACGACCACAAAGCCGATGCCAACCAAGAGGCCGACCCACTGGCCGCCGTCGGCGGTCGAGCCAGCGCTGGTCGAACGGGCCTTGTCGTCGACGGCAAGAGGTGTGCCGGTCGACTCTTGGTATGCGATCGCGGTGACCATCGGCAGCGCAACGCATCCGTCTGGCAGTGCGGTGTTTCCGGTTGCCGCATAGCCGTTGTCGTTGGTCACGGTGAAGCTGAAGGTGCCGTCTTGCGGGTGACCATCCTGGCTGATCAGGCGCCAGGTGGCCGTGTATGTGCCTGGCTTGTCGATGTCGACCGGAACGGCGGCGGTTGCGCCCGAAACCTTGATGCAGTTGAGGCTGACCACGGTCGAGTCGGCCGAGTCGGCTGGGCCGCTGACCACGATTTCGTTGCCGGCCATGTCGGCCATGTTCATGATGTCTTCGCCCGAGGTGATGGTCACATCGAAGGCACCTGCGGCCACGCTGGCGCCGTCGCTCGGCGAGGTGCCGATGATCTCGTCGTGGGCCAGTGCAGGGCTCGCGGCAATTAGTGAGCCGGCAAACAGCGTGATTGCGGCGGCGGTGGTCATGATGCGGCGACGAATGCTCATACCCACCAGTTTAGAACGCCCGATGGATAGACTTTAGGGGCGTTTCATCGACGGTTCGGAGCAGGGTTTTGAGCGACACCAACAAGGGTTTTCCATACTTCAAGCAGGTCGCCATCGGCGCCGTTTCGGGTGCCGCAATCCTCGCTTTGATTGTGGGTGGATTCAGCCTTTCGGGCGGCTCGAACCCAACACCGACCAGCACCCAGGCCGACCCAAGCCAGTCGCAGTCGGCTTCGCCGAGCGCTAGCGCATCTTCGGGTCGTATGTGCTCGGTGGCCGAGCAGGCGGCCGACCCGCTGCTCGGTTCGATGCAAGCCGTCGTGATGAATGCCAACACCGACGAGGTGCTGTTCGATCGCGGGGCAACCACTCCCGCCGCAACCGCGTCGGCACTCAAGGTGCTAACCGCTGCTGCCGCGCTCGCCACGCTCGGCCCAAACTATCGAGTCGACACTCGCGTCTATAGCGACCCGACAAACCCTGGCGTGGTCTATCTGGTCGGCGGCGGCGACCCAACGCTGTCGCGCACGGCGCCGGGCACTCAAAGCGTCTACAAGGATGCCCCTAAGCTTTCGTCGCTAGCCAGCAGCGTAAACTCGCGCCTAGCCGGCACTCAGATCAAGCAGATCGTGGTCGATGCATCGCTGTTCGCCGGATCAACCTGGGAACCGACCTGGGAGCGCTCGGAACAAACACAGGGTTACATGAGCGAGGTGTCGGCACTTCAGGTCGACGGCGACCGCGACAACCCATCGCAGGAAACCTCAAAGCGCTCGACCACTCCGGCCAAGCGCGCAGGTGCCTGGTTCAAGAAGGCGCTCGGCTCGATCGCCGCGACAGCAACCGTCGTCGAGGGCAAGACCCCGGCCTCGGCAACCGAGGTGGCCAAGGTGCAGTCTGCGCCAATCAGCAACTGGATCACCCACATGCTGCTCGTTTCAGACAACACCCAGGCCGAGGCGCTCGCTCGATTGGTGAGCCTCGACCAGGGCTACGACGGCTCGTTCGGCAGCATTGATGCGGCAATCAAGAAGGCGCTCGCCGTTACCGGCGTCGACTCGACCGGCCTAGTTCTAAAGGACGGCTCGGGCCTGTCGGCCATGAATGCCGTTCCGCCGATCTATTTCGCCAAGCTGTTCAAGGTGATCATGGCGGGTCAGCACGACTTCAACTGGGTCATGCAGGGATTGCCGGTCGCGGGCGAGAGCGGTTCGCTAGCCGATCGTTTCAAGGGTGACTATGTCGACGCCGACGGCAAGATTGCGGCGAAGACCGGTTGGATCAAGCACGGCTACACACTGGCCGGCGTAATCTCCGCGAAAGACGGCACCAAGCTGACGTTCGCGATCTATGCGTTGGGCAATGTAACCGACAAGGCCAAGCTAGCCATCGATGCGTTGGCAACTGGGTTCTATCGCTGCGGAGACCAGCTCTCAAACCAATAAACGACTCGAACTGCTGGGCACCCGATGCCTAGAATGTTTGTATCCAAATAATCGCTCAGGCGACGATCAAAGGAATAAGGCAATGGCGCTTTCAGAGAACGAACTTCTCGCATCTGTTCCAACCGGTCTTTACATCGGTGGCAAGTGGGTCGAAGGTCACGCGCCCGACCGCATCGCGGTTGAAGACCCGGCCACGGGCAAGACCCTGCTCGAGATCGCCAATGCAACCGAGGTCGATGCGCTTGCCGCACTGACCGCCGCCGACGAGGCTCAGGCGGGTTGGGCTCGAGTTGCCCCTCGCGAGCGTGGCGAAATCCTGCGCCGCACCTTTGAGCTCGTTCGTGCCCGCAGCGAAGAATTTGCAACCCTGATCAGCCTCGAAATGGGCAAGCCAATCGCCGAGGCGCGCGGCGAGGTCACCTACGGCAACGAGTTCCTGCGTTGGTTCAGCGAAGAGGCCGTGCGAATCTCGGGCCGCTACGGCAGCAACCCAGAGGGCACCGGCCGCATGCTGAT
>JBEEJX010000121.1:0-3121 GCA_041168965.1 Actinomycetota bacterium | reverse complement strand
GTCGGCGTCGCCCTTGACCAATACGCCACTATCGTTGCTGCGTTGGCGTGTCGGCACACGCATCTTCGGCAACTCAAAGATGCTGTCGTCTAGTTCATCCTCGGTTGATACGGCGCCGGTTAGCTTCTCGATTACCGATTGCGCCGATACGTGGCCTTCGCCCACCGCTGCATACAACGAACCGACGTCCGAGTAGCGCAACTCCCCCGCAAGCTTTGACAGCGCGTCTGAGGTCATTAGCTTCTGGAGCGGAAGGTTCTGCTTGCGCATCGCCTTGGCGATTTGCTCCTTGCCCTGCTCGATCGCGTCCTCGCGGCGCTCGGCGCTGAACCACTGCTTGATCTTTGCGCGCGCACGAGGCGAAACAACGAAGTTGAGCCAGTCCTGGCTTGGGCTGGCATCGGGTGACTTCGAGGTGAAGATCTCGACCACGTCGCCCGATTGCAGTTGGGTTTCCAGTGGCACAAGTCGGCCGTTGACCTTGGCGCCCATAGTTCGATGCCCAACCTCGGTGTGCACCGCATAGGCAAAGTCGACTGGAGTGGCCGAACTGGCTAGGCCAATAACCTTGCCCTTCGGAGTGAAGACGTAGACCTCTTTGGCTCCGATTTCGAAGCGCAACGAGTCAAGGAACTCGCCTGGGTCTTGTGTTTCTGCCTGCCAGTCTGAGAGGTGCTTGAGCCAGGCTAGATCGTCGTCCGATTGCTCCTGGGTCTTGCCGGCTTGCTCCTTGTACTTCCAGTGGGCCGCGACACCGTACTCTGCGCGCTGGTGCATTTCGTGGGTTCGAATCTGAATTTCAACCGGGCGCCCCTGCGGGCCTATCACAGTCGTATGTAGCGACTGGTAGAGGTTGAATTTCGGCATCGCGATGTAGTCCTTGAAGCGGCCAGGCACAGGGTTCCACCGCGCATGCACCGAACCGAGCACGGCGTAGCAGTCGCGCACCGTTGGCACCAAGACACGGATGCCGACGAGGTCGTAGATGTCGTCGAACTCGCGACCACGCACGACCATTTTTTGGTAGATCGAGTAATACTGCTTCGGGCGCCCGGCAACCGAACCCTTAATGCGACTCTCGCGCAGGTCCTCCTCGATTGAACCGATGACGCTCTCGATATACTCGGCACGCTTTGGCGTGCGCTGGCGCACCAGGTTCACGATTTCCTCGTAAACCTTCGGGTAGAGCACTGCGAAGCTGAGGTCTTCGAGCTCCCACTTGAGGGTGTTGATGCCCAGACGGTGTGCCAGCGGTGCATAGATTTCGAGTGTTTCTTGCGCCTTCTTGCGCGCCTTCTCAGGCGCAACGAACTGCCAGGTCCTGGCATTGTGAAGCCGGTCGGCAAGTTTGATGACCAGCACGCGAATGTCTTTTGACATCGCAACGACCATCTTGCGAACGGTCTCGGCCTGTGCATCGTCGCCGAACTTCACCTTGTCGAGTTTCGTGACGCCATCCACCAACATGGCAACCTCGTCGCCAAAGTCGCGTCGAAGGGAGGCGAGGTCGTAATCGGTGTCTTCCACGGTGTCGTGCAGCAGCGCCGCGGCAAGGGTCACGGGGCCGATACCCAGCTCAGCAAGGATGCGGGTGACCGCGATTGGGTGCGTGATGTACGCCTCGCCCGAGCGTCGAGTTTGTCCGCGATGGGCCAACTCGGCCGTCTCGAAAGCTCGGTCGATGATTGTCAGATCCGCCTTGGGGTGGTTGATCTTGCAGAGTCTCACGATCTCGTTGATGTCGGCCGCGTAAGGGCCGGTACGCATGACACGCTGAAGAAGACGCGTGCGTAGCGAAGCAATGCTGCCGGTTGGTGTCGGATCGCTCATGTGACTCTCTCTGTCGTGTCTAGCCTAACGGCGCCCTTCGACGGGTAAAGGTAAAGGGCCCGGTCAAACGACCGGACCCTTTGCAAACAGCTAGTTGGCTGCGTTGACCTTAGCGGCAGCCTTTGCGTACTTCGGCTCACCCTCGCGCAGGTGCGAGTACATCGGCGCGGCGATGAAGATGGTCGAGTAGGTGCCAACGATGATTCCGATGAACAGTGCCAAAGAGATATCGCGGAGCGTACCGGCACCGAGCAGCGTTGCTCCGATAAACAGAATCGCTGCCACAGGAAGCACAGCCACGACCGAGGTGTTGATCGAACGAACCAGGGTCTGATTGATGGCCAGGTTAACCTGGCGACCAAACGTTGTGGTCTCGCTGAACTCGACCTCAAAGGTGTTCTCGCGAATCTTGTCGAACACAACGACGGTGTCATAGAGCGAGTAGCCGAGAATCGTCAGGAAGCCGATTACCGCGGCCGGGGTCACCTCAAAGCCAAGGGCACCATAGATTCCAGCCGTGATGACGAGGTCGTGTGCCAACGAGGTGATCGCCGCCAGCGACATCTTGAGCGTACGGAAGTAGAGCGCCATAAGCACTGCTGCAAGAGCGATGAAGACAATCAGACCGGTTAGGGCCTTTGCGGTGACATCGGCACCCCAGTTCGGGCCCACGAACGACGAGGCCACGGCGTTCGACGCTACGTGGTACGCCTTAGCTAGAGCCTGGCGCACGCCCTCAGACTGAACGTCTTTCATCTGTGCGGTCTGGATGCGAATCGCGTCGGTGCCGACCTTGGTAACCGAAACGTCTACGTTCGGCACCACGGTGTGTACAGCATCGGTGGCAAGGGTCAGAGGCTGGCTCGACACGCCGCTCACGCGGAACTCAGAACCGCCCTTGAATTCAATACCGAGGTTGTATCCGCCACGTGCAATCGGCAGGATCACACTCAGTGCGACCATGACGGCCGCAATGGCATACCAGACCTTGCGGCGACCGACGAAATCGATCGATCGAGTACCCGAATAGAGGGCGTTGCCCAGTTCGCTGAACTTCGACATTAGTTGTCTCCCTCTGCCTGTTGTGCGGCCTTGCGCTCCGCCAAGGTCTGGCGCTTCGTGGCTTCCTTAGAAGCCTTTGCCTTCTTGGTCTCGGAAACGCGACCCGAAGTTTTGAACTCCATGCGTCCGCGGTAATTCGCGCCAAGCGCCTTGCTGTCAAAGCCTGACCAAGGGTGACCCGATGCAAAGAATCGAGTCTGGGCAAGAATCTGCAGCATCGGGTGGGTGA
>JBEEJX010000120.1:0-4713 GCA_041168965.1 Actinomycetota bacterium | reverse complement strand
GCAAACGTTTTGATTCGGTCTTTGGTGGCCGAGACGCAGCCCGTGATCATGAATGCCGCGCTGCCGTTTAGTGCCGAGGGTTTTGCCCGCGCGGCTTCGCTCATGACCGGCCAGCGTCGCTACACATCAGTGGTGCCAACCCAACTGAAGCGGCTGGCCGATGCGATCGATTTCGACGATTTCTTGCTCGCCCAATTGCGTCGTTTCGACGCCATTTTGGTTGGCGGTCAGGCCACCGACCCTGTTCTGCTCGAACGATTGCGAGCCAAGGGTGTGCGTCTAGTCACCACCTATGGCATGACCGAAACCTGTGGCGGATGCGTCTATGATGGCGTGCCGCTTGAGGGCGTTGCGGTCGAGCTGGCGGGGCAAAACCGCATCCGCATTTCGGGGCCAACCCTTGCCAATGGCTTGAGCGACGGGTTTCTCACCAACGACTTGGGGCAGTTCGACGCCGAGGGTCGCCTGCAGGTTCTCGGGCGCATGGATCGAGTCATCGCCTCTGGGGGAATCAAGATTTCGCTCGATCGCGTCGAGGCTCTTGCCGCTCAGGTTCGTGGAGTCACCGAGGTTGCGGCCTCGGCGCTCGTCGACCCGGCCTGGGGCGAGCGAGTTGGGATCGCCTACGTTGGCAGCCCCGAGGTTGCCGACACGATCGCCGAGGCTCTCGCCGACACAATCGGCCCCGCCGGAAAGCCGGTGCGCGTGATTCGCGTCGACCGATTGCCGATGCTGCAAAATGGCAAGCCAGACTTAGTTTCAATCGCAAAGTTATTCGAGGTGTCCAATGGCTAAGACCAAGCAGCAGCGTCAGCGCGCAAAGCTCAACGCGGCAAACAAGGCGACCAACGTTGCCAAGAGCCGCTCGGCGCATCCGTCAAAACTGCGCCTTTGGGTTGCCGGTGCACGCCTTCGCACCCTGCCGCTTGCCGTTGCTCCAGTGGCGATCGGCGCGGGCGTTGCCGCCGGCGAGCAGGCGTTCAACCTCGGCCTTTCCGTGCTGGCGTTGTGCGTCGCGCTGTTTCTGCAAATTGGTGTCAACTACGCCAACGACTATTCCGATGGCATTCGTGGCACCGACGACCACCGCGTTGGCCCAATGCGCCTGACCGGATCAAGGGCGGTGCCGGCCAAGCACGTTAAGAACGCATCGTTCCTGTTTTTTGCCCTGGCGGCCGTGGCTGGCCTGGTGATCGTGCTGCTGACCCAGCACTGGTGGTTCTTGGCTGTAGGTGCGGCCGCGATCGTCGCAGCCTGGTTCTACACCGGCGGCAAGCGCCCCTACGGCTATGCGGGGTTGGGCGAGGTCGTGGTGTTCGTGTTCTTTGGTCCGGTCGCCGTCTATGGCACGACCTTCATTCAAACCAACGCATTCAGCGGCAACGCACTCATGGGCGGCATCGCGGCTGGCAGTTGGGCCGCGGCTGTGCTGATGGTCAATAACTTGCGCGACCTAAAACAGGATGTGCTGGCCGGCAAGCGCACCCTTGCGGTTCGGGTTGGCGCCCGCGCGGCCAAGGCGATCTATGCCCTGCTCGTGCTCGTGCCGTTTGCGATTTGGCTGCCGTTCGTTGTGCTGTATCCGGCGACTTGGGCGACCGGCCTAATCGGCCTGCTGGCTCTGACGCTCATCGCCATCGTCTCGACGGCTCGTTCGGTGCCCGAGTGGCTGCTTGCGCTCAAGCTCACCAGCTATGGCGCGCTCGCATATGCGCTGCTGTTGGGTTGGGGTTTGTTCCGCGTCAGCAGTTTGCTCTAGAGCGCCGAGTCTTCGTCGGTCGCTGCGTCCTCAGCGGCTGCGTCTTCGGCCTCGGTGTCGGCCGAGTTTTTGCGCTTGGTCCAGCGGTCAACCGAAGCCGAAACCTCGCCGCGCTGCTTGTTGAAGAACAACAGCGAGATTGCCAAGGCGATAGCGGTCGCGACCATGGCCGAGAAGTATGGCTCTTGCGACAAGGCATACAGCACGCCAAAGGCCACCGCAAAAATGCCTAGGCGCAACAAAACGAACTTGAGCACAGGGTTTTTCTTCACCGAATAAGTCTATGTTCGGGCTGGTTAGAGTTGACTCATGAGAGTTTTGGCGGTCGCCGCAATCGTGGTCTTCACGGTATTTGTGGCCGTATTTGCCGGCTCGGCCAATCGTGCCGATGTGCGTGTTCTGCCGCGCTGGTTGTGGGTCTTGCTGTGCCTGGCCGCAACCCCAATCGGCGGCATCGCGTACCTTTTGTTCGGTCGACCTGTTGCTGTTGATGCGCAGCCTGGCGCAAGCCGCTTGGCTCCAGATGACGACCCAAACTTCCTGCGTTTGATCGACGAACGCATTCAACGCGAACGAGGCGAACTCGATGACTGAATCACCGGCGCAGGCTTTTGCCGCGCAACTTTTGGCCGCCATGGCCAAGCTCGGCGTGCGCAACTTTTTCTTGGCTCCGGGGGCACGCTCGCAGGCTCTCGCCATTGCCGCGGGGCAGTTGGCCGACGCTGGCAAGCTCGACCTGAACATTCGCATCGACGAGCGCGGCCTTGGTTTCGTAGCGCTAGGTGCCGCCCTTGCCAGTGGCGAACCCTCGGTCGTGATCACAACCTCGGGCACCGCCGTTGCCAACCTGCACCCTGCGGTTCTTGAGGCAAATCACGCTGGCGTTCCGCTAATTTTGCTCACCGCCGACCGGCCGCACGAGCTGCGTGGCGTGGGCGCCAATCAGACCACCAACCAGATCGGCATCTTCAACGATGCCGTGCGCGAGTGCCTCGATGTGCCAGCGCCAAATGGGCACGAGGGCGAGGCGGCCGAGGCCAGTGAACTCGCGGCGGCTGCAATTGCGAACGCGCTCGGTTACGACGGCGAACGACCCGGCCCGGTGCAGGTCAACCTGGCCTTTCGCGAGCCCCTGAGTGCCATCGAACCCGATGCAGCGGCGCTGAATCCGCGAGTCGCGTTGCCCGAGGCCACAACCGATGAGCCAACCTTTGCCGTGCTCGAAACCGCCGGGCAAACCGTGGTTGTTGCCGGTGCCGGCGCTGGCGAAGACGCGGTCGAGCTGGCCGAAGCCTTTGGTTGGCCGTTGTTTGCCGAACCTAACTCGGGTGCCCGTTTCGGCGCCAACGTGGTCGTCGGCTATCGCGAGTTGTTGTCGAGTTCACCACTGGCCCAGCAGATTTCGCGCGTCGTGATTTTTGGCAAGCCGACTCTTGGTCGTGGCGTGATTGCGTTGCTAAAAAACCCCGAGGTCGAGGTCATCGTCGTCAACAACCGTGCGTATGGGCATTTTGACGTGACTCGCCGCGCGAGTCAGTTTTGCGACGAACTCACAGTTCTCGAAGAACCCGATTTCGAGTGGTTGTCGGCTTGGCGCGCCGCCGATGCACAGCTGCCGCACAACCCTGCGACGGCCGGCCTTAGCCGTGCCGGAATCGTGCAGTCGGTTTGGGCGGCAACGGGCCAAGACGATCAGTTGCTGCTTGGGGCATCGCGCATGATTCGCGAGGCCGATCGTTGGGCTCCGGCAAAGCCGATTCGGGTCTTTAGCAATCGCGGCCTCGCCGGCATCGACGGCACGGTTGCCACCGCAACCGGCTTGAGCTTGGTCGAGGTGCGCCACGAAAACCGCGATGGTGTGACTCGCGCCCTCATGGGAGACCTGACCCTGTTGCACGACGCCGGCTCGCTGGCCTACGACCGCGCCGAGGGCGAACTCAATCTGCAGATCATCGTCGTCAACGACAACGGCGGCAGCATTTTCGAATCGCTTGAACCGGCCCAGGCTCTAGCCGAATCCACCTTCGATCGGCTCTTCCGCACTCCGCAAGGGGTCGACCTATGGTCGCTCGCGCAGGCATACGGTTGGCAGCACATCCTGGTCGGCAGCTTGGGCGAACTTGACGAGGCGTTGGCCACGCGCGGCCGCGTGCTAATCGAGGTCGTTCCCGCCTAGGCGAACGCGTTGCGCATTGGCGCAAACTTGAGTTCGGTTTCGGCCAGCTCGGCCTCGGGGTCAGATCCAGCCACGATGCCGCATCCGGCGTATGCCCTGATCTTGCCGTCGGCCAGCTGGGCTCCGCGCAGCGCGATTGCCCACTCGCCATCGCCGTCGGCCCCAATCCAGCCAACCGGCCCGGCATATCGCCCGCGGTCAAAGCCCTCGAGTTCGGCGAGCATGTGCTTGGCAGTTTGGGTCGGGGTGCCGGCCACGGCCGCCGTCGGGTGCAGTGCAGCGGCAAGATCGATCGACGACGCGTTGTCGCGCAGTGCGCCGCGCACGTCGCTGGCCAGATGCCAAAGGTTAGGCAGGGCCAGGCTAAACGGCTCTGCGTCTGCCTCGATGGCCGTGCAATATGGCGTCAATGACCTAACCAACGAGTCCACGGCGAACGCGTGCTCGTTGCGGTTCTTGGCAGAACCGGCTAGGGCCTGGCTGATTGCGATGTCGATGCTTGGGTCAGTGCCGCGACCGGCCGTACCGGCCAGCACTCGTGCCGAAACCTCGCCGTTGGCAACCCGCACCAGCAGCTCTGGCGACGCACCAAACAGTCCGTCGACGGAGTACGTCCAGCAGGTGCCAAACCGCTTGGCAAGCCGCGCAAGGTTTGCGCGCAGGTCGGCATCGGCAGGCATTGCGGCCTCGATGTCGCGGGCCAAAACGACCTTCTCGATTTCATGATCACGGATGTGCTCAACGGCCCGAGCAACGGCCGCGGTAAAGCCCTCGCGGT
>JBEEJX010000119.1:0-4233 GCA_041168965.1 Actinomycetota bacterium | reverse complement strand
TCAATGCACGAAGGGCACTTGCCGCAGGGCGTATCGGTCGGGCCTTCGGCGCAGTTGAGGCAGCGCGCCAAAATTCGGGCCGAGGTGGTCTTGCCGCAACCGCGTGGGCCACTGAACAGGTATGCGTGATTCACCCGGTCGTTTCGCAACGCCGTCATGAGCGGCGCAGTCACCTGAGCCTGGCCGATTAGTTCGGCGAAGGTCTCTGGACGATAGCGGCGATAGAGTGCGGTAACCACGCTTAGAGCCTACCTTTTGGCGCCGACATTAAGACGGGCGCTGGATTGGCGAAATCGCTAAAAAACTCGAAAATCGAGGCTCGCGTTGCTAATTTCAGCATGGAGCCATGTTGAGGTGGCTAAAGGGGAAAGACATGGAAATCAAGTTTGGTCAAAAACGAGCACCAAAGCTTGTTGTAGGTGGAATAGTCCTTGCTCTAGTAGCTTCTGTCGGACGCTTCCCTGTCTTTAATCAAGTTCTGGGTTTCGATTGGACTCTGGTGGTGTTGGTGCTGGCTCTACTCCTAACCGGAGTAGCCGGCTGGGAAAGCATTGCCACCGCTGAGCGCGTTTCAGCTCAACGCGCCAGAGTCTCGCTGGGGTTTATCCTCCTGCTGGAGCTGGCCATGTGGGCCTCAGGAACGCTGCTGCTGCCCCTCTTTATGGTTCCAATCCTGATCGCGTTTCGTTCCATGATGGCCGATCGCGTGAACGCGCGAATAAGGCAGGGCTTCATACTCATGGGAATCGGACCTGCGATTCTGCTCATACCCGCGGTGATTTCGCCTTGGCTTCTCTTCGCGTCGTTTTTCCCGGCCGCGCTAGTCGAAGTTGTGGGACTCTCGTTCCTTTTCGCGATTGGCGTTCCAGTGCCACCTAAGTCCACGGAGGAGCCGGCCGAATGAAATTGCAAGGAGCACGCCTGATCTTGTGGAGCGCGATTGCGCTGGTGATCGGTCAGGTGCCGGCATTTATGAGCCAAGAATCGATGTTTGCGCTGGGCTTTGTGGGGTCTGTGTTGAGCGGAATCGGCTCATTGGCTTTTGTCGGTTTGATTGCCGGACTCGTTATCTATTTCAAAAACCCGACCAACGAGAGTGAGGCCGCAAAGTTTCGCAGGACTAAATTCTGGATTGGCGTCACTATGGCGGTAATCGGTCTCGGGCTTCCGGCGGTATTTGCCTACGAAATGCTCTTCGTTGCCGGCGGCGCGGATGCCATTTTCATGCTCATGATTTTCGGGCCGCTATGCCTCATTCCGTTGGTCTTCGGCATTGTGCTGATGGTTCGAAACCGCCAATAAAAGAACTCCCCGCGCACCCATCAGAGCCCGGTTACCCTTGCTATCTTTCGATCCTGGGGGAGTTGGCCGAGGTGACGCCACGCGGGGAGTCCGTCAAATAGTTTAGCCGTCAGAAACTAGCCCTCGAGCGCGGCCTCAAGCACCCCGAGAATGCCGTCGACATCGCTCTCGGTTGTGTCCCATGAGCACATCCAGCGCACCTGCCCGGTGGCCTGGTTCCAAACATAGAAACGGTATGCCTCGAGCACGCGCTCGGCCACGTCGGTCGGCAGGATTGGGAACACCGCGTTGGCCTCGGCGCGGTTTGGCACGCTGATCTGCGGGTGACGCGCGGCGAGCGCAATCACGCCGTCGTAGAGGCGCGCTGCCATGGCGTTTGCGTTTCGTGCGTTGCCGAGCGCTACCGCCGCATCGTTCTCGAACAGGGTCACCAGCTGAGCCGAGATGAAGCGCATCTTCGACGCCAGCTGCATCGAGGTCTTGCGCATGAACGGCATAGCCTCGGCGAGCTCACGGCCTCGCGCGGTTGACGCGTCGGTGACGATAACTGCCTCTGCAGCGAGCGCACCAATCTTGGTGCCACCGAGCGAGACCAGGTCGACGCCTAGGTCGGTGGTGAACGACTTGATGCTCGCGCCGAGCGCCGCAGCGGCGTTGGCCAGGCGAGCACCGTCCAGGTGCAAGAGCAACCCGTGCTTGTGAGCTAGGTCGGCGAGCGCGCGGATCTCATCCGGTTGATAGAGCGTGCCCGATTCGGTGGTCTGGGTGATGCTGATGACGCCAGGCTGCGCGCGGTGCACGACGCCAAAGTCAAAGAGCTGGCTCTCGGCCTGCTCGACCGTCAGCTTGCCGTTATCGGTCGGGATGGTCCAGAGCTTGAGGCCACCCATCTTTTCGGGTGCGCCGCCCTCATCGACGTTGATGTGTGCGCTATCGGCACAGACCACGGCCTCCCAGCGCTTGGTTGCCGCCTGCAGCGCCACGATGTTGGCGCCGGTGCCGTTGAACACCGGGAAACCGACGGCGTTCGCGCCGAACAGTTCGCGCACGACCTCGTCAAAGCGAGCGGTGACCGAGTCTTCGCCGTAGGCAACCTCATGACCGGTGTTCACGCGGGCGATGGCCTCGAGCGCGGCCGGGTGAATGCCCGCATAGTTATCGCTTGCGAATCCACGCTGATTTGCTGACACGATTAGTTTCCTTCCTCAGGAATCGCCGCCTGGCGACCCTCGAACGGTGTTGAAAGAATCACGCTGGTGCGTGTTGAAACATTGGCCACGGCACGAATTCGGCCAAGCAGCGCCTCGAGGTCGCCCGGTTCAGAAACCGCGACCTTCACAATGTATGACTCGGTGCCGGCCACCGACCAGCAGCTTTCGACCTCGGCAATCGGGGCCAACTGTTCGGCCACATCGTCTGGGCGCGAAGGGTCGATTGGCGTTAGCGACACGAGCGCGTGCAGACCGAGGCCGGCGGCACGCTGATCGATCACCGCACGATAGCCCTTAATCACACCGCGCGCCTCAAGCTTTTTGATGCGCTGGTGAAGGGTCGAGCTCGGCACATCCAGTTGGGTGGCCAGTTCGCTAATCGAGGCGCTCGAATCCTGCGCTAGCAGGGTCACAATGCGGCGGTCGAGGGATTCCATGACGAAAGTATGCCAGTTGGCGATGCGGCTCGGTGACGCGCCCGACTAGGCCGTGATGCCCTTGGTCGAAGCGATCACGTCGGCCAACTTGCGGTTGAGGGTGTCATAGAACACATTGAGCGGAAACTCGTCGTCGAGAATCAGATTGACCATGCCCTTGAGCTCGCCATCGGTCGGCAGGTGCTCGACGCCCTTGGCCCAGGTCGAGGCCGGATGTGGCTGCACGAGACTCGTGACGAACTCGTAAGCGGCAATCCACTGCGCGAGTCGCGAGCGGTTGATGCCCTCGTGATACAGCGCCTCGACCTGCTCGCATAGTTCGACGATTGCGGTGGTCACCGCATCCCAATCGAAGGCGAGTCGGTTGTCTGTCCATTGCAGGGCGCCGGTCTTGTGAAGGTGCGCGAACATGATCTGGCCGCCGAGGCCGTCGTAGTTGCGCACGCGGCCGCCGGTAATCGGAAATCGGAACAGACGGTCGAACAAGATCGCGTATCGCATGTATTTGGCCAAGCGGTCGCCCTCGGCCTCGAGCACCAGAGTCTCGCGGAAGGTCGACAGGTCACAGCGCAGTTCTTCGAGCGCGTACATCCAGAACGGCATTCGCTGCTTGATCATGAACGGGTCGAACGGCAGGTCACCGCGCGAGTGGGTGCGGTCGTGAATCAGATCCCACAGCACGAAGGTTTCTTGCGCGAGGTGCTGGTCGTTGATGAGGCGCTCGGCGTCGGCCGGCAGCGGCAAATAGAGCAGCTCTTTTGCCGCCTTGGCGACGCGACGGAATCGCGCGGCCTCGCGGTCGCAGAAGATGCCACCCCAGTAATAGGTGGCAACCGAACGGGTGGCGACGGTCTCAGGAAAGAACACGGCCGAGTTGGTGTCGTAACCCGAGGTGAAGCCGACGAACTCGATTGGCACGAAGGCCGCGTTGTTGTATTTCTGCTCCTTCGCGGCGAGCCAGTCTGGCCAGAAGGTCTTGGTGATGACGGCCTCGAGGTTGCGGTTTGGGTTGCCGTTTTGCGTGTACATCGAAAATATCGCGAAATTTTCGACGTCGTTGCGGCGGTTCAGGTCGGGGCGGAACAGCTCGAGCGAGTCATAGAAGTCGGGCACGGCGAATCCGCCCTTGCGCCAGTTTTCGAGGTCGACCTTGACCGCCGCCAGGTATGCGTTCTGGTGGCCAAACCTTGGCGCGAGCGCGTCGACTGCAGCAAGCACCTGGTCGAGCAGGCGCGAGGCCTCGGCGTGCGAGTGCTCTGTGGCGTCGATTGAGCCATCCTTGG
>JBEEJX010000118.1:0-15048 GCA_041168965.1 Actinomycetota bacterium | reverse complement strand
CTATGTGCGCCGCATTTGGCGACGAGCCAGGCACCAACCTCGAAATTCTGATTGGCCAGTTGGTCAACCTAATGAAAGACGGCGCACCTGTGCGCATGTCAAAGCGCGCCGGCACCGTTGTAACCATGGAAGACCTGGTCGATGCGGTTGGTGTCGATGCCGCTCGATATGCGCTCACCCGCAGCTCGATCAACCAAAGCCTCGACATCGATCTAGATCAGTTGTCAAAAAAGACCAACGACAACCCTGTCTTTTATGTGCAGTATGCCCATGCGCGCACCAAGCAGGTCGCAAACAACGCGGCCTCGTTGGGTGTCGACCGCGGCGAGTTTGCGCCGGCTCTGCTCGACCACGCTAGCGAGGGCGAACTAATCGCCAAGCTCACCGAGTTTCCGCGCATGCTCGCGCAGGCAGCCGAGTTCCGCGAGCCACACCGCGTTGCGCGCTACCTCGAAGACGTCGCTGGCGCATACCACCGCTGGTACGACAACTGCCGCGTGACGCCGCTCTCGGGTGGCGAGGTCACCACGTTGCACCGCACTCGTCTCTGGCTAAACGATGCAACCGGAATCGTTTTGCGCAATGGTCTTTCGATCTTGGGCGTTAGCGCCCCGGAGAGGATGTAACCGTGGTTGCCAACCCGCTCGCTCCTGACTGGCTTTCGGTGCCAGGCGATGTGAACGCACTCGACGCACGAGTCTGGCCAGATGCCACGCAGCGTCGCGAATCGGGCGAACTTGAGTTTGCCGGTGTTCCGGCAAGCGAGCTGGCTGCGCAATTCGGCACTCCGCTCTATGTGGTCAACGAGGATTCGTTCCGGGCCCGTGCACGCCACGCGAAGGCCGTGATCGAGCGCCTAGCCGCGGCACACGGCACCACCGCCAAGGTTTATTACGCGAGCAAGGCGCTGTTGACCGCCGAGGTCGCCAGCTGGATCGCAGCCGATGGTTTGAACATCGATGTGGCCTCGGGTGGCGAACTCACCGCGGCGCTGGTCGGGGGAGTCCCGGCTGGTCGCATCGGCCTGCACGGCAACAACAAGTCGCTTCGCGAAATCGGTCGCGCGATCACCGAGGGCGTCGGCGCGCTGGTGGTCGACAGCGAGATCGAGATCGAGCGCATCGCCGCGGCCGCTGGAGCCGCCGACCGCATCCAGGCGGTACGCCTGCGCATCAACACGGGCGTGCACGCCAACACTCACGACTTTCTAGCTACGGCTCGCGAAGACCAAAAGTTTGGCATTCCAATCAAGGATGCCCCTGCGCTGGTCGCCAAGATCCGCGCCGAGCGCCACCTGCGTTTCATCGGCCTGCACCAGCATGTCGGTTCGCAGATTTTTTCACCCGAAGGCTTTGTCGAGTCGTCGAAGCGCCTGCTGCAGTTGCACGCCGAGCTGCTTGCCGGCGGCGAGATTCCCGAGCTCAACCTCGGTGGCGGTTTCGGTATCAACTACAAGCCGGCCGATCGCGCCCCAGAACTCGAAGACTTCGTCGCGCCGATCATTGCGGCCGTTGCCGAAGAGGCCAAGCGCCTCGGCATCGCCTTGCCTGCGCTGGCCTTCGAGCCTGGTCGCTACATCGCCGGCAACTCGGGCGTGACCCTTTACAACATCGGCACAATCAAAGACGTGCTAGTGACCGACGGTGCCGAACCGGCCGTGCGAAAGTATGTCTCGATCGACGGCGGCATGAGCGATAACGCTCGTCCGGCCCTTTACGAGGCCGAGTATCACGCCGTCCTGGCGGGCCGTTCGAGCTCGGCTCCTGCCGCGCTTGCTCGAGTCGTCGGCAAGCACTGCGAGAGCGGCGATATCGTCGTTCGCCACGAGTATCTGCCTGCCGATGTCGCACCCAACGACCTGCTCGCGGTTGCCGCGACCGGCGCATACTGCTATTCCTTGTCAAGTAACTACAACTACCTAACTCGCCCTGCGATGGTGGCGGTGTCTCGCGGCACTGCTCGTCTGATCGTTCGCGGCGAGACCGAGGCCGACATGTTTTCGCGCGACCTGACCTATCAGGCACGCGTCAACTCTGCGGCCGCAGGCAACGGCAACTAATCGAAAGAGACCAACCGTGACCGAATACCGTCCACTAAGAATCGCCCTGTTGGGTGCCGGATCTGTCGGCGCTCAGGTGGCACGCCTGCTCACCGAGGGCAAGGCCGAGCTGGCGGCCCGAGTCGGTGCCGAACTCGACCTGATTGGCATCGCGGTTCGCGATCTCGACTCGAAGCGCGCCGAAGGCGTGCCAACCGAACTTCTCACCACCGACGCAGAGTCGTTGATTCTTGGCGCCGACATCGTCATCGAGGTCATGGGCGGCATCGAACCGGCTCGCAGCTACATCCTTCAGGCCCTCAACTCAGGCAGCGACGTGATCACCGCGAACAAGGCGCTGCTGGCAACCCACGGCACCGAGTTGTTCGATACTGCCGAGCAGGTTGGCGCTCAGTTGTATTTCGAGGCCGCCGTGGCCGGTGCGATTCCGATCATTCGCCCGCTGCGCGAATCGCTCGCCGGCGACAAGGTGACCCGTGTCATGGGCATCGTCAATGGCACTACCAACTACATCCTCGACCGCATGGATTCGACCGGCGCCGGATTCGATGAGGCCCTGGCCGAGGCTCAAGATTTGGGCTATGCCGAGGCCGACCCAACCGCCGATGTCGAGGCGTATGACGCGGCTCAAAAGGCCGCAATCTTGGCATACCTCGCGTTCCACACCGAGGTTCCGCTCGAGCAGGTTTATCGCGAGGGCATTACCAACATCACGCCAGAGCAGATTGCCGCAGCCAAGCGCGACGGCTACGTAATCAAGCTTTTGGCCATCGCCGAGAGCCTTGGCGCCGACGCAAACGGCCCGGCGGGCATCTCGGTGCGCGTGCACCCGGTTTTGATCGACCGCACCCACCCGCTCGGTGCCGTTCGTGGCGCGTTCAACGCGGTTTACGTCGAGGCCGAGGCTGCCGGTCAGCTCATGTTTTATGGTGCGGGTGCCGGTGGCGTTCAGACCGCTTCGGCCGTTCTTGGCGACCTGGTTAGCGCTGCCAAGCGTCACGTTGCCGGTGGCCCTGGTCTTGCCGACTCGGTGCACGCCAACCTGCCGGTGCTGCCAATCGAGCGCGTCTCGACCCGCTACCAGATCACCATCGAGGTCGCCGACCAGCAGGGTGTTCTCGCGGCGGTTGCCAACATCTTTACGCAGCACGGCGTCTCGATCGAGACCGTCGAGCAGGCCGTTGCTCGCACTCAGGACGGCAGCCGGGTCGCAACCGCAACGCTCGAGGTGGGCACTCACCTCGCCACAGAAGCCGCGCTCACCGCGGTCGTAAACTCGCTCGCCACCAGCCCGGTGGTCGAGAAAATCACTTCAGTCATCCGAGTAGAGGGAATCTAATGGCACACCAGTGGCGCGGAGTCATCCGCGAATATTTCGACCGCCTAGACATCGAGCAGGGCAACCCAATCATCACTCTTGGTGAGGGTGGCACCCCACTGGTCGAGGCTCCACGCCTGGCCCAGCTGGTCGGCGCAGAGCGCGTCATGCTCAAGGTCGAGGGCATGAACCCGACCGGTTCGTTCAAAGACCGCGGCATGACCATGGCCGTGTCGAAGGCCATCGGTCACGGTGCCAAGGCCGTCATTTGTGCCTCGACCGGCAACACCTCGGCATCGGCCGCGGCCTATGCCGCCGCCGCCGGCATCGCCTCGGTCGTTCTGGTTCCAGACGGCAAGATCGCCCTCGGCAAGCTCAGCCAGGCCGTGGCACACAAGGCGCAGATTCTGCAGGTTCGCGGAAACTTCGACGACTGCCTCGACCTTGCTCGCGACCTTTCAGAGAACTACCCGGTTCACCTGGTGAACTCGGTCAACCCAGACCGCATCGAGGGTCAAAAGACCGGCGCATTCGAGGTCGTTGACGCACTCGGTTTCGCTCCAGACCTGCACGTGCTGCCGGTCGGCAACGCTGGCAACTACTCGGCCTACTTCAAGGGCTACCAGGAAGACCTGGCCGAGGGCCGCATCAAGTCGATCCCGCAGATGTGGGGCTTCCAGGCCGAGGGCTCGGCGCCGTTCACCACCGGTGCTCCGGTCAAGAACCCAGAGACCATCGCCACCGCGATTCGCATCGGCAACCCGGCATCATGGGATCTGGCTCAGAACGCACGCGCGGTCTCGAACGGCATGTTCGGTGCCGTTAGCGACAAGCAGATTCTTTGGATGCACCGCTTCCTTTCGCAGGAGGTCGGCGTGTTCGTTGAGCCTTCATCGGCAACCGGAGCAGCGGGTCTGTTCAAGCAGTCGCAGCAGGGTGCCAACCTGGCCGGCAAGACCATCGTGGTCACCGTTACCGGCCACGGCCTAAAGGATGCCCTGTGGGCGCTCAAGGACGAAGACGGCAATGACATTCAGCCGACCTCGGTCTCGACCAATGCTGCCGAAGTTGCCGAGAGCCTCGGCCTGGCCCGCAACTAACATGACGAATCTGATCGGTCGCAGAGTCACGGTAAAGGTTCCGGCGACGTCGGCAAACCTCGGACCAGGCTTCGACACGCTCGGCATGGCGCTCTCGTTCTATGACGAGCTCGAAGTCGAGGCCGTTGCAGGCGATGGCGCGCACGTCGATGTAGTAGGCGAGGGGCAGGGCGAGGTTCCGACCGACGCCTCGAACCTGGTTGTCAAGTCGATTGCTTACACCTTTGCGCACTTTGGTGTCGCGCTGCCTGGGCTTCGTCTCAAGGCGCACAACATCATTCCGCACGGCCGAGGTATGGGCTCATCGGGCGCCGCCGTGGTCTCTGGCATCGTCGCAGCCAAGGGGCTGCTGTCGGGTGTCGTCGACATGACCGACGACGATTTGCTCAAGATTGCCACCGAGATCGAGGGTCACCCAGACAACGTCGCTCCGGCGCTGTTCGGTGGCCTCACGATCGCTTGGGAGGACGAAACCGGCCCGCACTACAAGAAGTTGTTTGTGCACCGCGGTGTAGCTCTGCTCGAGCTGGTTCCTAACTTCAAGATGTCGACCGCCTTGGCTCGTTCGCTGCAGCCTGAGTCGGTGCCGCACAACGATGCGGTGTTCAATGTCTCGCGCTCGGCGCTGTTGATCGCCTCGCTGACCCAGAGCCCAGAGCACCTGTTGGCTGCCACCGAAGACAAGCTGCACCAGGATTACCGCGCGGCTGCAATGCAAGAGACCCACGCTCTCGTTAGCAAGCTTCGCGAGCACGGTCACGCGGCAGTGGTTTCGGGCGCTGGCCCATCGGTTTTGGTGATGGCCAATGGCCCCGCAGAGCGCCTCGAGGCGGCAAAGGTTGCCGCGACACACTATCCACAGTGGCGTGCGCTGCTATTGGCCGTCGACTTTAAAGGTGCTACTGTTGTTCTGCACCACGAAGCGGCAGTCAACTAGGCGCCCCACCGATTGAGTGCGAACCAGATACCGGTTCATCGGTTCGGTTAGTTCAAAGAATCAGTCTCCCTCTTAGCTCGGCTACCGGCTAAGCAAAGTCCGAGGCGATTCCAATCCCAGCTTTTTGATCGGGTCATCGACCCGACGAATGCGATGCAGGCCAAGTCGCCGCATCGATACCTCCAAGAAGGAAAAACACTATGGACGAGATCCAGCAAGAAAAGCCAGCAGCACGCCGCGGTCGCCGAGTCACCGCAGACGGCGCGGCCGACGCACCAAAGACCGAGAAGACCTCGGCCGCTGCGGCTCCTGCCGCCGAGGCAACCGAGGCACCTAAGCGCACCCGCAAGCCAAAGGCCGCCTCGAGCGACGAGCAGGCACCAAAGTCAACCGAGTCGAACGAGGCACCTCGTGCCGAGAAGGCCGACAAGGGCGAGCGTGCCGAGAAGGGCGAGGGCGAAGGCTCGAACCGCGAGGGCAACGGTCAGCGCGAGGGCGGCAACAACCGCAACCGCAACCGTAACCGCAACCGCGGTGGCGAGCGCGCCGAGGGCGGCAACGGCAACGACAACGGCAGCCAGTCGAACGATGGCGAGGGTCGCGACAACTCGACCCGCGACGCCGACCGCGAGAACGAGCGCAACGAGCGCGACTTTAACAACGAGCGTGGCGGCCGCAACCGCAACCGTCGCGACCGCAACCGTGGCCGAGACCGCGACCGCAACGGCCGTGGTGGCCGTGGCGGCAACGGTGGCCAAGACGAGATCGAGCCAGAGCTTTCGGCCGACGACGTGGTTGTGCCAGTTGCCGGCATCCTCGATGTTCTCGACAACTACGCCTTCATTCGCACCAGCGGCTACCTGCCAGGCCCTAACGACGTCTACGTCTCGCTCGGCCAGGTCAAGAAGTACGGCATGCGCAAGGGCGACGCGGTCGTCGGCGCAATCCGCCAGCCACGCGAGGGCGAAGGTCAGGGCCGCCAGAAGTTCAACGCGCTGGTTCGCGTCGACTCGATCAACGGTCTGACCACCGAGCAGGCAGCGGCACGCGTCGAATTCGGCAAGCTCACCCCGCTTTACCCTCAGAACCGCCTGCGCCTCGAGACCGAGCCAGCCAAGCTGAGCACCCGAATCATCGACCTGGTTGCCCCAATCGGTAAGGGTCAGCGTGGTCTGATCGTTTCGCCTCCAAAGGCCGGAAAGACCCTGGTGCTTCAGGCAATCGCCAACGCGATCAGCCAGAACAACCCAGAGGTTCACCTCATGGTCGTACTGGTCGACGAGCGCCCTGAAGAGGTCACCGACATGCAGCGCACCGTCAAGGGCGAGGTCATTGCCTCGACCTTCGACCGCCCTGCCGAAGACCACACCACCGTCGCCGAGCTCGCCATCGAGCGTGCAAAGCGTCTGGTCGAGCTGGGTCACGACGTTGTCGTTCTGCTCGACTCGATCACCCGCCTCGGCCGTGCCTACAACCTGAGCGCACCAGCCTCGGGTCGCATCCTCTCGGGTGGTGTCGACTCGTCGGCTCTCTACCCGCCAAAGCGCTTCTTTGGTGCTGCCCGCAACATCGAGAACGGTGGCTCGCTCACCATCCTGGCAACCGCGCTCGTTGAGACCGGTTCAAAGATGGACGAGGTCATCTTCGAGGAGTTCAAGGGCACCGGCAACATGGAGCTTCGTCTCTCGCGTCAGCTCGCCGACAAGCGCATCTTCCCTGCGGTCGATGTCAACGCGTCGGGCACCCGTCGCGAAGAGATGCTCATGGCTCCAGACGAGACCAAGATCGTCTGGAAGCTGCGCCGCGTTCTTGCCGGAGTCGAGCAGCAGCAGGCACTCGAGATGGTGCTCAAGGGTCTGAAAGACACCAAGAGCAACGTCGAGTTCTTGATGAACGTTCAGAAGTCGATGCCTGTGCCTCAGGGCAGCGAAGCCGAATAATCAGGCGGAAGTCAACTAACAAATGCTCGATTCAGTCCAGCCACTATTGGCCGAACACGCCGCTCTGCAAGAGCAGCTGTCGGAGGCCTCGGTGCACGCCAATCCCGCTCTTGCCAAGAAGCTGAACCGTCGTTACGCCGAACTCAGCGCCATCGTGGCCGCATACACATCGGTGAATCAACTCACCGACGACCTGGCGGCCGCAAAGGAACTTGCCAAAGAAGACGAGGCGTTCGCCGAAGAGGTTCCACTGACCGAAGAAAAGTTGGTTGCCGCAACTGAGAAGCTGCGTCGCCTGCTGATTCCGCGCGACCCTGACGATGGCCGCGACGTGATCATGGAGATCAAGGCCGGCGAAGGCGGTGCCGAATCGGCACTGTTCGCTGCCGACCTGCTGCGCATGTACATCCAGTACTCCAACTCGAAGGGCTGGAAGACCGAGATCCTCGACAAAAACGAGAGCGACCTCGGCGGCATCAAAGACATCCAGCTCGCCATCAAGGCCAACACCACCGACCCTGCACAGGGCGTCTGGGCGCACCTCAAGTTCGAGGGTGGCGTGCACCGCGTTCAGCGCGTGCCGGCAACCGAGACCCAGGGTCGCATTCACACCTCGGCCGCGGGCGTGCTCGTTTTTCCTGAGGTCGACGAACCCGAAGAGGTCGAGATCAGCCAGAACGATCTGCGCATCGATGTCTACCGTTCGTCGGGTCCTGGTGGTCAGTCGGTAAACACCACCGACTCGGCCGTTCGAATCACTCACTTGCCGACCGGCATAACCGTGGCAATGCAGAACGAAAAGTCACAGTTGCAAAACCGCGAGGCAGCCATGCGCGTGCTTCGTGCGCGAATTCTTGCGGCGCAGCAGGAGGCCATTGAGGCCGAGCAGTCTGCGGCCCGCAAGTCGCAGGTTCGCACTGTCGACCGTTCAGAGCGCATCCGCACCTATAACTTCCCTGAGAACCGAATCGCCGATCACCGCACCGGTTACAAGTCGTACAACCTTGACCAGGTCATGGATGGCGCGCTCGAGCCAGTCATTCAGTCGGCCATTCAGATGGACGAAGAAGCCCGCCTAGCAGCTCTCGGCAACAAGTAGGTTTTGCGTGACCGAGCCAAGGTCGGTTTCGCTCGACACACTGCTTGCCCAACTGGGCGAGCGTTTCGCATCCGCGGGAATCGAATCGCCGGTTGCCGATGCCGAGCTCTTGGTCGGCCACATTCTTGAACTGACCCGCGGTCAGGTGCAGGCCCAAGCCATGGTTGGGGCCAGCCTCTCGGGCGACCAGCTCGGCGCTATTGAGGCGCTAGCCCGTCGCCGCGAGAACCGCGAACCACTCCAGCACATCACTGGCATCGCCTACTTTCGCCAACTCGAACTTTCGGTCGGCAGGGGAGTGTTTGTGCCTCGACCCGAGACCGAGTCGGTTGCCGAACTTGCCATCGCCGCCCTGACTGCAGCCGCCAACCGAACGGTGCAGCCAATCGCGGTCGACCTCGGCACCGGTTCGGGCGCCATCGCACTGGCGATGGCCGTCGAGGTTCCGTCAGCCCAGGTCTTCGCGGTCGAAAAGTCGACCGAGGCATTCCCGTTTACTCGAGCCAATTTTGAAAAGTACGAATACACAGGCGCACGCTTGGTTTTGGGCGACTTGGCCAACGAATTTCACGAGCTCGACGGCCGGGTGTCGGTCGTCGCCTCGAATCCGCCATACATTCCAACCCACGCGATTCCTCGCGATCCAGAAGTGCGCGACTTCGACCCGGCGCTAGCGCTGTACGGCGGTACCGACGGCATGGATGTGATTCACCGCGTCTCGAAAACGGCCAAGCGACTTCTGGTTGCCGGTGGCTTCTTGGTTATCGAGCACGCCGACAATCAGGGCGAACAGGTGCGTCAACTATTATTGGCAGACGGGTGGCGCGAGGCGCGCATCCATCAGGATTTGACCGGTCGCGATCGCGCGGTTTCGGCCATCAAATAGCCAAGGGAGGGCCCATGGAACGCATCTACGATTGCGCCATCGACACCGACCTGCTCACCGGCATGCGGCTTGCCAAGGTCTCGCTTGGCCGCCACGAACTCGTGGTTTTGCCAACCGATACCGTCTATGGCGTTGGTTGCGATGCGTTTTCTGCCAAGGGCGTAGCCTCGCTTCTGGCCGCCAAGGGGCGCGGCCGTCAGTCGCCACCACCAGTGCTAATCGGCAACCTTTCGACCATGAATGCCTTGGCCGAATATGTGCCCGAGGTGGCCCAGCGACTTGCCGAGACATTCTGGCCGGGCGCCTTGACCATGATTCTGCGGGCCCAACCGAGCCTCAACTGGGATTTGGGCGAGACCAAGGGCACCGTGGCTCTGCGCATGCCAGACCACAAGATCGCCCTCGCGCTCCTGCAAGAAGTTGGCCCGATGGCCGTTTCGAGCGCCAACCTGACCGGCGAGCCGGCGGCCACCACCTGCCAGCAGGCCGAGGCCTATCTGGGCAAGTCGGTTCAGGTTTATCTCGATGGCGGCCCGAGCCCAAAGGCCGAGGCATCGACGATCCTCGACCTGACTGGCGTCAGCGAAAGCTATGACGACGAGGGCAACATCACAGTCACTGGCAAGATTCGCGTCGTTCGTCAAGGTGTCTTGTCATTCGACAAACTTCGGTCAGTCGCCGGCGATCTGCTGCAACCCATCGATCAACCCAATGGCGGTGTCGCCTAAATGCGCGCCTACCTCTTGATGATGGCGATTGCCGCAGCCGTAACATTCGTGGCGACCTGGGCCACCCTCAAGATCGCTCACCGATACAAGCTCTACCCACAGATCCGTGCGCGCGACGTGCACACGCGCCCGACTCCTCGTCTGGGTGGCGTGGCAATGTTCATCGGCTTCATCACGGCTCTTTCAGTGGCCGGCGCCTTTGGCTGGTTTCGCTCGCTGTTCGCCGAACCGATTCACCTTATCGCCATCGCGGTTGCCGCATTCCTGATCACGCTGCTCGGTTTTCTTGACGACCTGTATGACCTCGACTGGACTCTCAAGCTAGCCGGCCAGTTCGTGGTCGCCGGTCTCATGGCTTGGCAGGGCATTCAGTTTGTCTCGCTGCCCGTCTTCGGTATCACGATTGGCAGCTATGGCCTGTCACTGGTTGCCACGGTCTTCATCACCGTGTTGGTCATGAATGCGGTCAACTTCATCGACGGCCTCGATGGCCTCGTTGCCGGAGTGGTCACGATTGGCACCGCCGTGTTCTTCGCCTACAGCTACCTGCTCACTCAACAGACCTCACCGACCAACTACTTCAACCTGGCATCGCTGCTCGGTGCGTTAGTAATCGGTATGTGCCTCGGGTTCCTGCCGTTCAACTGGCGCCCGGCCAAGATCTTCATGGGCGACGCGGGCGCGCTCCTGCTCGGCCTCCTGATGGCCACATCGGCATTGACCGTCACCGGCCAGATCGATCCGGCCATCGTCTCTCGCGGTCAAACCGTTCCAGCTTTCTTGCTGTTGATCTTGCCGTTGGCGATCCTGATTCTGCCGCTGCTTGACTTCTCGCTAGCCGTTCTTCGCCGCCTTCGCGCCGGGCAGTCGCCGTTCGCGGCCGACCGCAAGCACATTCACCACCGTTTGCAAGACTTTGGCCACAGCCACCTTGGCTCGGTGCTGGTGTTTTACCTATGGACGGCCCTGATTTCGGTCACCGTCTTGTTGTTCTTCTTCGTCGAATCTGGTTGGGCTTGGGCCTTCCTGTTGGTTGGCCTCGTGCCCACCTCGGTCTGGACCCTCTGGCCAGTGATTCGCCCAAAACTGAAACGAGCCGCATAGCCATGTCGCAACCGACCACCACCAAGCAGATGTTCGCTCGCATTCTCAAGCTTGGCGCGCTGCTAACTGTCGCAATCGCCGCGGTCGGCGGTGCCGCAGGCTTCGCAATCGACGGCACCAACGGGCTCTTCAGTGCCCTCGTCGGGTCAGCGATGGCGCTCGCCTTCACTGCGTTGACCGCGCTCAGCGTGCAGTTTGGCGCCAAGCTGCCACTCGGCGGTTTCTTTGGCCTGGTGATGGGCGGTTGGCTGCTCAAGCTCGTGGCATTCATTGCGGCAATCGCTGTGCTCAAATCGGCCGGATGGGTCAACGGGCCAATCCTGTTCTTCGCGATCGTTGCGTCTGTTTTGGGCAACCTCGCGATCGATGCCATCGTGGTTTTCAAGTCGAAGATTCCGACCTACCAGAGCTAATTCTGAACTCTCAGAAAAATCTCGCAATCCTGCCGAAATTGCGCTGATTTAGCCGTTTTCATCCTGATAGGATTGAGCCATTCGCCGCTTGAGAGAATCGGCGATGCCCCTCGAAAATCGCCGCAGGTTCGCCCTGCCCCGTAACAGGAGCCTAAGCTGTCTGCTATCGCTTTGAACTTGCTCGCCACGGCGGCCGGCTCGGACTCGTCCGGCGGCTTTGAGGCTCCTTCGATTATGGAGTTCTATCCAGACGACTTCCTGTTCGCTGGCACCTTCTTCGCAATCAACCGAATCATGGCGATTCGCCTCATCGTTCTGACCGTTCTGGTCATCGTCACCTTGCTTTGGGCTGGCAAGTTCCGCAAGTCATATGCTGCCGGCAGCCACGTTCCTGGTCGTTTCCAGCTAATGGGCGAAATCGCCCTCAACTTCGTTCGCAAGAGCATCGCTCACGAACAGCTTGGCGAAAAAGACGGCGACCGCTTCCTGCCGCTTCTAACGACCATCTTCTTCGTAACCCTTGGCATGAACGTCACCGGCATCATCCCTGGTTTCAACATCGCGGGCACCTCGATCATTGGTCTGCCAATCGTCATGGCGATTGCCGCATACATCACCTTCATCTACGCGGGTGTCAAGCGTCACGGCGGCCACTTCTTTACCGCGTCGCTGTTCCCAGCTGGCGTGCCAAAGGCGTTCTACATCCTGGTTACGCCGATCGAGTTCCTCTCAACCTTCATCCTGCGTCCGGTCACTCTCGCACTGCGTTTGACCATGAACATGATCGCCGGCCACCTCTTGCTCGTGCTGTGCTTCAGCGCAACCCAGTTCTTCTTGTTCAACTCAGAGGGCCTGTTCAAGGCCTTCGGAGCCGGCACCTTCCTGTTCGGTTTCGTCTTCACTCTCTTCGAGATGCTGGTGGCGTTCCTGCAGGCATACGTTTTCACTCTTCTGACAACTGTCTACATTCAGTTGGCACTGTCAGACGAGCACTAAGAACTAGCAACCGTTAGTTCAACACCACGGAAGGGAATATCAAGTGGACGTAAACACCATCGCAGCAGTCAGCGGTAACCTCGGCGTTATCGGCTACGGCCTCGCAGCAGTAGGTCCTGGCATCGGCGTAGGTCTCGTTGTTTCGAAGACCATCGAGTCGATCGCTCGCCAGCCAGAACTGGCTGCAAAGCTCCAGGTCACCATGTGGCTGGGTATCGCCTTCACCGAAGCTCTCGCGCTTATCGGTCTGGCAACCCCGTTCATCTTCGGCCTCTAAACAGAGCTGAGTTAAGTAACCATGATTTCAAGGATGCTCGCAGCGGCAGCAGAGGGTCACGCACCAAACCCACTCCTGCCTTCGGCTGCAGACCTCTTTTGGTCATCGGTTGTCTTTGCCGTTCTGCTTGTCGTCTTCTGGAAGAAGGTTCTGCCTAACTTCAAGAAGACCCTCGACGCACGCGCCGAGGCAATCGAAGGACGACTCGAAGCAGCTGAGAAGGCTCAGGCCGAGGCAGCCGCTAAGACCGCGAACGTTGAGGCAGAGCAGGCAGCAGCCCGCGCAGACGCCGCAAAGATTCGCGACGAGGCACGCTCAGAGGGCGCAGCGATTCTCGCTGAGCTCAAGGAGCAGGCAGCCGCAGAGGCAGCACGACTAACCGCCACCGCAAAGGCCCAGATTGAGGCCGAGCGTCAGGCCGCACTCATCTCGCTTCGCGCCGAGGTTGGCACTCTTGCCATCGACCTCGCCTCGAGCGTCGTTGGTGCAAGCCTGAAGAACGACAAGATCGCATCGGGCGTCGTCGACCAGTTCCTGGCCGACCTCGAAGCCGGCGACAAGGCAGGCAAGAAGAAGTAATGGCGAGTTCAACCAGGCAGTCACTTGCCGCGGCCAAGGAGTCACTGACTCCAGTATTGGCCAAGGCAGATCTCAAGTTCGCAGAAGAGATTTTCTCGATTGGTAGCGCCATCGCAAGCTCATCGCAGCTGCGTGGCATCCTCTCGGACCCTTCCGCCGAGGCTAAAGCTAAATCGGGTGCGCTCGTTGCCGTTTTCGGCAAGAACGTATCGAAGGCTGCGCTTGAGTTCGCAGACGGCCTGGTTGCACTTCGCTGGTCTTCGGGCCGCGACCTAGTTGGCGCATTCGAGCAGTTGGGTGTGTATGCCGTTGCGGCACTTGCAGCCAAGGGCAAGAAGCTCGAGCAGCTCGAGGCCGACCTGTTCGGCTTCCAGCAGGCCGTCGACTCCGATCAGGAGCTGCAGGTTGCACTTGGCAACAAGCAGGCCAGCGAAGAGGGCAAGCTCGCCCTCGTCGACGCGCTAATCAAGGGCAAGGCTTCGGCCGAGTCTGCGGTGCTGATTCGCCGTGCCGTTAGCGGCGCAGGTCGTCGTCGCGTCGCCGTGGTTCTCGAGCAGTTCGGCAAGCAGGTTTCGGCCTACGCCGAGCGTCTAGTCGCCACCGTCACCGTTGCCAACCCGCTCTCGGCCGCTCAGTTGAAGCGCCTCGAGGCAGCACTAAGCAGCACCTATGGCGCGGGCATCCGCGTCAACGTCGAGCAGGATTCAGCAATCCTCGGCGGCCTGAAGGTTCAGGTAGCTGGACAGATCATCGACGGCAGCCTCAGCAGCCGTCTGCACCAAGCAAAGCTTCAGCTGGCCTAAAGCCAGTCCAAAGATCAACCGGGTTCAACCCAGAAGTAGAGGAACGAGATGGCAGACCTGAAAATCAGCCCGAACGAGATTCGCGACGCGCTCAAGGACTTCGTTAAGTCATACGAGCCAGCTAAGGCCTCGCGCACCGAGGTAGGTCACGTGATTGATGCCGGCGACGGCATTGCACACGTCGAAGGCCTGCCTAGCGCAATGGCTAACGAGCTCCTCAAGTTCGCCGACGGCACCCTGGGCCTGGCCCTGAACCTCGACGAGCGCGAGATCGGTACCGTCGTCCTCGGTAACTTCGAGGGCATCGAAGAGGGCATGGAGGTGCACCGCACCGGCGAGGTTCTCTCGGTTCCAGTCGGCGACAACTTCCTCGGTCGTGTCGTTGACCCACTGGGTCAGCCAATCGATGGCCTCGGCGAGATCAAGGCCGAGTCGCGTCGTGCACTCGAGCTTCAGGCTCCTGGCGTTATGGCCCGCAAGTCGGTTCACGAGCCACTGCAGACCGGAATCAAGGCAATCGACGCCATGATTCCAGTTGGCCGCGGCCAGCGTCAGCTCATCATTGGTGACCGCCAGACCGGCAAGACCGCAATCGCGATCGACACCATCATCAACCAGAAGGCCAACTGGGCCTCGGGCGACCCTAAGAAGCAGGTTCGCTGCATCTACGTTGCAATCGGTCAGAAGGGTTCGACCATTGCAGCAGTAAAGGGCGCTCTCGAAGAGGCCGGCGCAATGGAGTACACCACCATCGTCGCCTCGCCTGCATCAGACCCAGCCGGCTTCAAGTACCTGGCTCCTTACACCGG
>JBEEJX010000117.1:0-6155 GCA_041168965.1 Actinomycetota bacterium | reverse complement strand
GGGTTGGGGAGCCGATCAGGGCTATCCCGGCATTGTTCTCGACGCTGCCGGACCTGTGGCCGAGGTCGACATTCTCGAAAGCCTCGAAATGGATGCGCACCTCGCGCGCCTCGACGACTTTGAGGGCATCGGCTATCGCCGTGTGCCCACAATCGTTGATGCTGCCGGTGGTCGCGTGCTCGCGTACATCTACGTGCTCGCCGAGTAGCAAATCGCATACGCTTGACGCATGACCATCGATCACAGCAAGCACCTCTATTCAGTCGAACGCACCTATCCGGTGCTGCCTGAAACCCTGTGGCAGGCCTGGGTCGACGAGGCCGCGCTTGAGGCTTGGTATTGCCCAACCGAGCTGGCAGTCGTGCCAGGTTCGGTTTCCAACGATGTGCAGGTCGACGGCGTCTGGGCCGTGGCCGTAGACGTGAGCAAGTTCGGCATGCCAAACGCATACTTCTATGGTCGTTACACCGAGGTGCTGCCGCTCGAGCGCATGGTGCACACCCTGCACTACACGACCGACGCCGACGAGGCCGCGAAGCGCGACGAGACAACCCCGCACCACATGATCGTGATCGAGTTTGAGGCCCGCGATGGCGGAGCCTGGTGCAAGTTCAGTCAGTATGGCGAGTTGCCTGAGGGCGAAGAAAAGCGCGCAGAGGCCGGCATGAACAGCTATCTCGACAACCTCGGTGCATACCTGGCCGGCTAATGGATGCCACCGAAACCCGCAAGCTTGCCGCCTCGACCTATAACGAGGCGTTCGAGGCCGTTGAATCGGCCGCCAGCCCAGCGGATGCGCTTTGGGCCCTCGAGCTTGCCGCAACCTCGCTCAACCTCTGGCGTCGCATCGGCACCGAACAGAACTTGGCGATCGGCCTGTGGCTTTATTCGCGTGCGCTTGTTAAGGCTGGCGCTGCAGACTTGGCCGTGGTCGCCGCCAAGGCGTCGCTGGCGCACACCGAAAACATCGATGCGCCGGCCGACTGGTTGGTGGCCTCGGGTCTTGAGGGTTATGCGCGCGCGCTGATTGCTGCAAAGCACCAAGACGCCGCACAGGCGCTCGAGGCGGCTCGTGCAGCGGTTGAGGCGATCGCAACCGCAGCAGACCGCGAGCTAATCGCGGGGCAGCTCGCCGACCTGCTCTAGAGCCGCCGCATCGCGCTTGCCCGCGCGCAATACCGCGGGGCCAAACACCACCACGGTCAGTGCCGACAACACGGCGCCAACTTCGAGCACGATCCGCACACCGAAGATGCCGATCAGGATTCCTCCGGCACCACTTGCCGCAACCGAGGCCGAGGTGGCCACGGCACCGAATGCCGCCATGACGCGTCCGCGGGTTTCATCGCGACTGCGACGCATCATGATGCCAACGCCGTATGCGTTCAACACCGAGTTGCCGATGCCTGCCACGAAACTCATCACGAGCGCAACCCACCAGTGCCACGAGATTGCCAGACCTGCGATCGCCAAAACGAGCACGGCCATCGAGGCCACAACGATCTGCGGGTGTTTGTCTTCTGAGACCTTGAGCGCCGACGCACCAACGCCGCCTAGCACCGCGCCAACCGCGAATGCCGTGCCGACCAGGCCATAGATAAACGGCGATGCCTTGAGCACGTCGGTCACCAAGAAGACTTCGCCAACGTTGATAACGCCGAGGGTCAGAACCAAGACCGTCACAAGCACCAGAATCGAGCGGATCAGCTGGTCGTTCCAGATTTCGCGCAGGCCATCCATGGCCTTGAGTTTTTCGCCGTCGACGTGGGCGACTCCCGGGCGGTTGATGCCCAGCAGAACCAAGGCTGCGCCAAGCACAAGGAACGAGATGCCGTCGATCACAAACGGCCAAACATACCCCGTGGTGCTAACCAGGATGCCGCCGAGGGCTGGCGCAAACAGCGTGCCGAACGACGCATAGGTCTGCATTAGGCCCGAGGCGCGTGGCAGGTCGTCGGCGCTTGCGACCGTCGGCAGGGCCGCGTTGAACGACGCACCAACCGCCACACCACACGAGGCCGTCACGGCCAGCGCCACGTAGGTGTACCAGTGCGGCAACCCGAGGGCCAACGATGCGCTTGCCAAGCCCATGATTGCCAGGAGTGGTGGCTGCAACGCGCGGGTCGAAAACTTGTCGGCAAGGAGGCCGCCGAGTGGCGCAAACACGATGTTTGGAATCATCATCGCGAGCAGAATTGCGGCAACACCCATCGGGCCGATCGAGTCTTTGTCGCGCAAAACGACCGCGAAGGTCGTGAGCGAACTGCCCGCCCAGCTAATTGCGCCGGCGATGCCTAGTAGGTGAAGTTTCTTCCAGTTTGTTTGCACAAACCGAGTCTAAAAGTCGGCTTGGGTCACGACCGACACCAAGAAGTGCCAGCCCACCCACCACCAGGCGCAAATCACGGCGATTCGAGTGGTTCGGTGATGCAGAATGCGGTGAAACAGCTCGGGAATCGATGCCGTTGAACGCTTGCGATCCTGGGTGGCCAGCCAGATTACGATGCCAGCGATGGCAAACACCAGATAGCCGATCACGGTGATGACGCGGGTCATTTGCGGCTCCAGAGGCGCAAGAAGCCCATGCCCGAAAGCAGCCACAGCAACACGAAGGCGGCTTGGCCAATGGTCGAATCGAGCACCGGATCGACGAGCACCGAGATGGTGGGGTATTCAGACAGCGTGTTGTTCAGCTGCCCGAGCACATTCGCCGCGAGTTCCCAAAGGCACAGGCCCACGCCGAAAACGGCCCAGGTCAGTTTGGCGCTAGACACGCGCGGCGTTGCGCGTTCCTTGGCACCCGAATCGGGCTGCCAGTTGAGCACCACGGCTGTGACGCCAATCGCGAGCATGACAAAGCCATACAGCGGGGTGTGGCGAGGGATTCCGACCAGTGCGGCAGTCAACGCGAACACCAGTGAGAGTTTGTGGTTGTTGCTGAGCTTGGGCTGGGCAATAAAGATTTGGCGTGGCAGGTTGAACTGGCTCAACACCAGCAACGCCGTGAACGACCAAAAGATGATCGCGTCGGTGTTTGAACCTCGAAAAATCTGGAACGACGCCATGATTACAAACACCCAGATCCACGGGTGTCGGATTTTTTGCCAAAGCTCGCGCACGAAAACAGCCTAGCCGCTCGTGTTTCGAGCGCGCGGCAACCTAGAGTGTTTGGCATGACCGCGAAAGAAGTCGACGATTACCTGGCCAAACAGGATGCCCCTGCGCGCGAAACGCTTCAGGTTGTGCGCGAGCGCATCCTGGCTATCGTTCCCGATGCCGAAGAGTGCATCAGCTATGGCATGCCTGGTTTCAAGATCCAGATTGGCAAAAAGTCGAAGGCGTTTGCGGGTCTTGCTGCTTTCAAAAACCACCTCGGTTACTTTCCGCACAGCGGGCAGACCGTTGGTCGATTGGGCGACAAGCTGGGGGATTACACCACCGTGCTCAGCGGTGTGCACTTTGAACGCGGCGAACCGCTGCCGGTCGAGGTCGTACGCCTGCTAATTGATGCACGCCTGCAAGAAATCGAGGAAGAAAAATGAACATCATCGCAATCGCCCTGGCCACGCTGGCCTCATTCGTAATCGGCTTCGCCTGGTTCAACGGCAAGACCTTTTATCCGGTTTGGTACCGCGCACTCGGCAAAGAGGTTCCGCAGCGCCCTGAGGTTTTCACCGACGCCGACAAGCGCGAAGCGGGCCAGATGTTCGGTGGAACGTTGCTATCGCAGGTTGGTCAGTCGATCGCCCTCGCCTGGATCATCGATGCCTTTGCTAAGGCCAACGGCAACATGAACGCGGGTTATGGCGCGCTGATCGGCCTCGTGCTTGGTCTGGGCATCTCGGGGCTTAGCTCGCTGCCGCACCGACTGTTCTCGCAGCAGGGTTTCAAGGTTTGGGCCATCGAAGTCAGTGGCGACATCGTGGCGCTCATTGCCATGGGTGCAATCATTGGCGCATTCGCTGCCTAACCGCAACCTACCTTAAACGAAAAAGGGCCAGCCTTCGGGCTGGTCCTTTTGCTTTGACTTTGAGTCGGTTGGCTATTCGCCGCCACCCACAACGCGGTTGGTGCCCACAACCACGGCACCTGGAGCGACGGGCTTGGTAACCGTCGCGTTTGCGCCAATCTTTGCGCCGTCGCCCACGACGATGTTGCCGATTACCTTGGCGCCCGCGCCGATCACCACATTGTTGCCGATGGTCGGGTGGCGCTTGGTTCGCACGTTCTCGCTGGCGCCCAGTGTGACCTGGTGATAGATCATGACGTCGTCGCCAATCACTGCGGTTTCGCCAATCACAACGCCAACGCCGTGGTCGATCACGAAGCGGCGGCCGATGGTGGCACCTGGGTGAATCTCAATACCCGTCCAGAATTTGGCGCCATTCGCCCACATGCGGGCGGCAATGCGCCAACCCCAGCGCCACATGCGGTGTGCGCAGCGGTGATTCCAGATCGTCCAGAGCCCGGGAGAGGTCAGTAGCAGTTCGAGTGCGGTCAGCGTTGCTGGGTCGCGGTCTAGGCCGGCCCTGATGTCTTCGCTGAATCTGCTCAAGTTGCGGGGGTGAATTCCTCTTGAATGTCGCGATAGAGAGTTGTCGAAAGATAACGCTCGCCAAACGACGGGATAACTACAACAACAATCTTGCCAGCAAATTCTTCCCGGTTTGCCACCTGCGAGACGGCCCAAGCGGCAGCACCCGACGAGATTCCGGCGAGGATGCCCTCCTCGCTAGCTAGTCGTCGTGCATAGCCGAAGGCATCCTGATTGGCGACCGAAATGACCTCGTCATAGACGGTGGTGTCGAGCACGCTAGGAATAAAGTTCGGGCCGATTCCGGCGATTGGGTGACCAGCTGCTGCACCGCCGGTGAGCAGAGGCGAGGCCGCTGGCTGAACCGCGAACACCTTGATGTCTGGGTTGAGCTCCTTGAGGCGCTGACCGGTGCCGGTGATGGTGCCGCCGGTGCCCGAACCCGCAACCAGAGCGGCAACCTTGCCCTCGGTGTCGCGCCAGATTTCTTCGGCGGTGGTTTCGCGGTGAATCTTTGGGCCGGCAGGGTTATCGAACTGACGCACCAGAATCGAGCCGGGGATCTCTTTGCCAAGTGCCTCGGCCTTTGCGACCGAACCAGCCATGCCCTCGGCGGCCGGGGTCAGCACGACCTCGGCGCCATAAGCGCGGGTCAGAACCTTGCGCTCGAGTGACATCGATTCAGGCATGACGATGATCACGCGATAGCCGCGGGCTGCGCCAACCATCGCGAGCGCGATGCCGGTGTTGCCCGAGGTCGCCTCGATGATCGTGCCGCCAGGCTTTAGTTCGCCCGACTCTTCGGCTGCATCGACCATGGCGATGCCCAGGCGATCCTTGACCGAGCTCGATGGGTTATAGAACTCGAGCTTTGCATAAACCTGTGCGGCGCCGCCGTCGGTAACGCGGTTTAGGCGCACGAGAGGGGTGTTGCCGAATGCTTCGGTGATGTTGTTGTAAAGAGCCATGGCTCTAATGTATGCCAACCTCGCGCGCTGGTTCGACGCGTTACGGTTCGTTACAGGCAAACCAAAAGGCCCCCGATTTCTCGAGGGCCTTTTGGTTCTCTAAGGGAGAAACTAGTCGTTGACCACGAGGTCAAGCGAGGTCTTGGTCTCGCTGGTCGAGTCGACCACGATTCCGGTCTTGGCGCCCTTGATTGCCTTGGCGGCAGCCGCAAGCATCGAGGCAGCGGCCTTCTTGGCTGCGGCCAAGCCTGCCTTGCTGGTCTTGATGTAGACGGTGATCTGCTTGGCGTTCTTGTATTGCGCAGCGAAGGCGGTCAACTGAGCGGCCTGAGCTGCGGTCACCTTGGTGCTTGCCACAACGACGGCCGAGGAGGCCACATAGGTGGTGGTCGGCTTTGGGGCAACCTTGACGTTAGGGTCTGGCACAACGAGGCCATCGATGAACTTGATGGCGCCATCGGCGTTCTTGATGGTGATGTCGTACTTGCCAGGAGCCAGGGTTGGCAACTTGACCGAAACGGCACCCGATGCGGTCGAGGTGATGGTTGCAGGCATGTCGTCGACAAGGATGCTGGTGACGGCCGCCAGGTTGCTGCCGGTCAGGTTGACGATGCCACCGACTGGTGCAACAGCGATTGGGCTGGTGAATACCG
>JBEEJX010000116.1:0-5028 GCA_041168965.1 Actinomycetota bacterium | reverse complement strand
CTCGAGCAGATTGCCCGGCGTGATTCGATCCGACTTGCCCAGAGTTCGACCGTCAAGTGAAACGAGCCCATCGGCACACATGTCGGCAACTACCGCTCGTGAGAGACCGGTCAGCTTTGCGATGGCGGCATCGGCGCGTTCACCGACCAGCCCATCGGGAACCGGAAAATAGCGGGTCTCGGTCATTTGCCGATTTTGTTGCCGCGCAGCACTCGAATCACGGTCAAGATTGCGACCGTCACGATTGCCATATCGGCCAAATTGAAGATCGGAAAGTTGAACGGAATTTGCAGGTAGTCGACGACCTGACCGCGACCAAAGCCAGGCTCTCGAATCAGTCGATCGACCAGATTGCCGACCATGCCGCCAAGCGCAACACCACCCATGACCGACCACGAGCGAGTCTCGAGCCTTGGCAGATACCAGAGCAGGCCGAGACTGGCGAGGGTCGAGATGATGGCGAAGATCCAGGTTTGGCCATAGCCAATCGAGAACGCCGCCGAGTCGTTGTAGGTCAAATAGAGTCGCACAACGCCGCCGATGAAATCGACCGACTCGTGTGGCTTGAGGCTTGCGATCAGCAGGTCTTTAACCAGCTGATCGACCGCGACAATCGCCGCCGCTATTGCGACGGCCATCCACTTCAGGCGACCGCCACGAACTGTGGCCAAGGCTTAGTCTTCGTCGTCGGCATCGAAGGCCGTCGGCTGGGTCTGGGTCCAGCCGGTGAAGCCACCGAATGGGTTGGTTGCGCCGGTTGAGCCGCCCGAGACGATGACCGGCGACACCGGAGCCGCAGGGGCCACCGGTTCAGCGGGCGTCGCCAACGGATTCGACTGGGTGAACGTCGCAAAGCCAGCGGTGCCGAGCGCAGGCTTGGCCGAGACGCCCTCGGTTGGTGCCATATCTGACGCCGCGAGCTCAGACAACTGACCCTCGATGAAATTCTTGAGGCGAGCACGGTATTCGCGCTCGGTGCTGCGCAGTTCTTGAATGGTGTGCTCGATCAGCGCCTTCTCTTGTTCGAGTCGGCTCATGTCGGCACGGTGCTGCGCCTCTGCCTCGCGAACGATGCGGGCCGCGGTCGCGTGACCCTCGGCGATGAGTGCATCGCGCTTGGCCAGACCCTCGCGAACGTGCTCTTCATGCAGTTTGCGGGCCAGCTGCAGCAGGTTGTTGGTGTTGTTGCTGTCGAGGCTCGATGGATCCTGGGTTGCCTCTGGGAAAGCCGAAGGAACGCTCGGCAGAATCGGGCTGAGGCCGGTCGCCGGGGTCAGGCCACCGATCGAGGCGATGCCAGCGATTCCGGTGGCAGGTGTGCTTGGGTTGAGCTGTTCGGCCATGCCGGCACCCGAGCGCTGGAGCTCGGCAATTCGTGCGTCGGCTGCAAGCAGGCGCTGACGCAGGTCTTCGTTCTCTTCGGTCAGACGTCGAAGCTCGACGACGATCTCATCCAGAAAGTCATCGACCTCGTCTTGGTCGTAGCCCTCACGGAACTTGGTTGGCTGAAACCGCTTATTGACTACGTCCTCTGGAGTCAAAGGCATGAGCAGTCCTCCTGAATGAATGGGATGCGCCTTGGGCGCGCTCGTTCCAACTTACCAAACCGCACGGCGGCAATTGTCGGCCGCGGAGGTTTGTTGTGAATAGCCAGCCGTTTTATGGCAAGAACTGGGTCAGATTGCGCAGGACCAGCACGATGAACAGCAGCACCGTCCATGACAGGTCGAACACGATGGCGCCCGCTCGAACCGGCTTGACGATGCGTCGAAGTGCCTTGAGCGGCGGATCGGTGATCGTATAGAGCGACTCGACCAGCACCAAGAGCAGGCCACGTGGTCGCCATCCGCGATTAATCGAACGCACCAACTCGAACACGAATCGTGCCATCAGGGCATAGAAGTATGCATTAAGCGCCCAGTAAGCGATCAGGCGAAGCATGGAAACACCGAGTTTCGGTTAGGGCTGCTCGGCAACCCTTAGCGAGCAGGGTTGATGATGAGACCGTCGCCGACGGCCTCGAACTCGTCGTCGTCGTTGTTGGTCTCGATGCCGGCAGGAGCCAACAGGAACACCTTTGGGGTGACGCGCTGTAGCTCGCCCATGAGTGCATCGCGCAGACCGAGCATGTAGTCGAGCAGGCGACGGGCGTCTGGGTCTGACATTTCGGCCATGTTGACAATCACCGAGATGCCATCGCGGTAGAGCGATGCGATCTCAGGAGCCGACTGGTATGAGGTTGCGTCGATGGTGTGAATAGCGCCGGCCGGGTCTTGCGAACGGCGACGGATAGGCGAAACCGGGCGAGGCGCTGCAGGCGAACCAGCCACTGGGCGCACTGGTGCTGCCTCTTCGTGACCGCCCTTGCCCCAGCCAAAGAAGTTCATTCCCTGCGAGAAGATGTTGCTCATTTTTGCCTCCTAGTCACGGCTTCGCTCGCGCGAAAAGTGTGCTTTGAAAAAAGAATATGGTCAGTAGGCGCGTTTGCCCGTGATTGCCGTGCCGATGCGCAGGTGTGTCGCTCCGTGGGCGATGGCCAGCTCGAAGTCTTGCGACATTCCAGCCGAAATGCTCTTGGCCTCTGGTGCAACGCTTTGCAACTGTTGGCTGGCGGTTCGGATGCGTTCGAACTCGCTCGCCGGATCGGCCTCGAGGCCTGCGACGCCCATGACGCCCTTAAGGTTGAGCCACCGAGCGGCCAGCACCTGTTCGGCGAATGGCCGCAGCTCGACGGGGCGGATGCCGCCACGACCCGGGTCGTCGGTGAGGTTGAGTTCGATGAAGACATCCAGCGGTTGTTCGCGACGCTCGGTCTGTTTGATCAGCTCGGTAAGCAGCGACTGGCGGTCAAGGGAGTGCAATACCGACGAGTAGTCGAGCATCGAACGCACCTTGTTGCTTTGCAACTGGCCGACGAAGTGCCAGCGGTGGTCGACGCCTGAGTTGGCCCGCACCTCGGCGGCCTTTGGCGCGGCCTCCTGGTCGCGGTTTTCGCCGAAGTCTCGGGCGCCGAGTTCGAGCAGTTCGAGCACCAGACTCGCGGGGTGATTCTTGGTGACGACCACAAGTGTGATGTCGTCGTGGTCTCGGCCCGCGGCTGTAGTTGCAGCCCGGATAGCACTAAGGGCACCTGCGTAGCGCTCGGCTAGCGTGGTGCCCTCAGTCATTTGAATCTGGTGTTAGTTGCCCGAAGGGTTTACTTCAGGAAGTCGGGAATGTCGAGGTCGTCGCCATAGCCACCGTCGGCGGCCTGTGGAACGCGGTCCATCGACTCGTGACCAACGATGGTGTTGAAGATCGCGGTGTTGGTGTTCTCGGCGTCGCTGGCAACCGGGGTCGCACCGGCAAGTGCCCAGTGTTCACCCTTCGATGCCTCGGCCGAGTCGCCCTCGGTTGCTGCTACGGGAGCAGCGGCAACAGGCGAGGCTGCCGGAGCAGCCGCAGGTGCGCCTGCGAACGCGCTGCCGAAGGTGTTGCGACGCAGTGGGTTTGGTGCACCGTTCTCAAAGCCGGCCGCGATCACGGTCACGGCAACCTCGTCGCCGAGCGAGTCGTCGAGAGTCAGACCGAAGATGATGTTGGCATCCTTGCTGACGACCTCCTGAACGAGCTTCGCGGCTGCGCTGACCTCTGGAAGGGTGATGTCGTTGCCACCCTGAACCAGCAGCAGCACGCCTAGCGCACCCTCGATGCTCGCCTCGAGCATCTGGTTCGAGATTGCCATTTCGGCGGCGCGGACTGCGCGGTCTTCGCCCTTGGCACGACCGATGCCCATGAGAGCGGTGCCCGAACCCTTGAGCACCGACTTGACGTCGGCAAAGTCGAGGTTGATCAGGCCTGGGTTGGTGATCAGGTCGGTGATGCCCTGAACGCCGGCGCGCAGAACGTTGTCGGCCTGACGGAATGCGTCGGCAAACGGAATGTTGGTGGCGTTGATGTCGAACAGGCGGTCGTTAGGAACGACGATCAGTGCGTCGACCTCGCCGCGAAGAACGTCGATGCCCTTTGAGGCCTGCTCGATGCGACGACGGTTTTCGAAGCTGAACGGGCGAGTGACCACACCTACGGTGAGTGCACCGAGGCTCTTGGCGATGCGTGCGACGACCGGTGCAGCTCCGGTGCCAGTGCCGCCACCCTCACCTGCGGCGACAAAGACCATGTCGGCGCCGGCCAGGACCTGCTCGATTTCTTCGGCGTGCTCTTCGGCGGCACGACGGCCAACCTCAGGGTCGGCGCCTGCACCCAGACCGCGGGTCGATTCGCGACCGATGTCGAGCTTTACGTGTGCGTCGCTAAGCAGCAGCTGCTGTGCGTCGGTGTTGATGGCAACAAACTCGACGCCACGAAGGCCTGCCTCGAGCATGCGATTGACGGCGTTGACGCCACCACCGCCGACTCCGACGACCTTGATAACTGCGATTTCGCTCGCGTTGTGTGCCACTTTTGCCTCCGCTGCTAGAGAAGTTTTTCGGTTCCGCAAACCCTCAACCTCTGCCTGAGGCTTAGTGTTTATGCGGATTATTTGATTGCGCCACGAAGTTACGCGCCCCCAATGGCGAACCACGGTAGGCGCTCGGGCGTGTCGCGATAACTGTCAGGTGATTAGTAGCGAACGACTGGCGCGGTCGGCGAAGACACGTCGAAGGTCACACGCTCAGACTTCTTATAGTTGCGCAGCAGGGCAGCCAAAACCTTTGACTTGAGCGCCGAGCTCGAGGCGTCTCCCCACACGATCTTCTGCCCGGCGTTGCCGCGAAGCTGCATGGTCACGTTGTCTTTTGTCTTGGCGTCGATCGATGCCACGCGCGGCAGCAACGATGCGGGCAGGGCGAGGAGCACATCCATTGCGAGCTTGTATTGCGCGCTGCTCGACGGGTCACCATTGATGGTCAGGGTCGGATAGGCATCGTTCGAACCGGCTACGCCAACCTTGACGCCGGCCGGGTCAAAGAGATAGTTCGTGTTGCCAACGTTGACGATGCAGATGGGCGTGCGTTCGGTGATTCGAATCACCAACGTGTGTGGCGG
>JBEEJX010000115.1:0-4472 GCA_041168965.1 Actinomycetota bacterium | reverse complement strand
GAACCATCGGGCCGATCAGGCTCGAGACGCGGGCGCGCAATCGCGCATAGCGAAACTCAGCAACAAACCCGTTAGACATGCCTCAATTGTGCCTTAGATGCACGATGTCGCCCGCGGCAACTTGGGTCGCGGCGCTTTCGCCGTCGAACAATACGGTCAGGCGGCCAGTCGAATCGATTCCCTTTCCGACTCCGAGGCGCTCAGCCCCACCGGGAAGAATGGCTCGCACGCGACGACCGACCGACTCGCAGGCATCTGTGACTTCTTGGCGCAAACCGCTAGCCACGGCATCACCGCCTGCCGCCACAAAACTCGAATACAACCCCCGCAATTCGGTCAGGTATTCGGCGAGCGCATCGTCTAGCGAGGCGTCGATGCCGTTGATTGCCAAGGAGGTTGCAGTATCGACTGGCAACTGATTTCGGGTTTGCGTCAGATTGAGGCCCGCCCCAACCACGACTCCACTCAAATCGGGCAGCAGTTCACTAAGCACACCCGAAACCTTGCGATGCCCACCAAAATCGACGGCGTCGGCCTCGGCAATCAGAACGTCGTTTGGCCACTTGACCACCGCATCGAGCGAAATGCCCTTGGCCGCGGCTAGTCGGCGCACGGCGTTGCGCATGGCAAGGCCAGCCAGCAGCGGCAGCCAGGCGTATGCGTCTGGCGCAATGGCCGGCGTTGGGCGCAACAGCACCGACACGAACAGGCTCGAGCCCGCTGGTGCATCCCACTGACGACCCGAACGCCCCCGGCCCGCGTTCTGAAAGCCCGCGACCAAAACCGTGAAATCGGCGAGCGCTTCGGGTTGCCCGGCCTGGCCCGCGGCGGCAATCAGATCGGTGTTGGTCGATCCGGTCTCGGCAACGTAATCGAGGCGAGCGGCAAGCGACCTGGAGCGCGCAAACTCAGTCATGCCACAACCGTATCGTGAGCGTTACCAACGACCCCGCTGGCGCTTGGGTAGGCTTGCCCCATGACCTTCGAGAACACCTACACTCAGGCATTGCGACTCAACCCTGATATCGCCACCACCGCGGGCAAGCTGCAGGAACTTCGCGACCGCTACCACGAGGCCGTCACCGCGGCCGGCGAGACCGCGATCACAAAGCAGCACGCCAAGGGCAAGAAGACAGCTCGTGAGCGCATCCAGGCGTTGCTCGACCCGGGTTCGTTCGTTGAGCTCGACGAATACGTGCGTCACCGCAGCACCGCATTCGGCATGGAATCGAAGCGCCCATACGGCGACTCGGTCGTCACCGGCGTCGGCACCATCAACGGTCGTCAGGTTGCGCTGTTCTCGCAAGACTTCACCATCTTCGGTGGCTCGCTTGGCGAGGCCGCCGGCAACAAGATCATCAAGATCATGGATCTGGCCATCGCCACGGGCGTGCCAATGATCGGAATCCTCGACTCGGGCGGCGCTCGAATCCAGGAGGGCGTCATCGCGCTTGGCAAGTATGGCGAAATCTTCAAGCGCAACACCATGGCCTCTGGCGTGATCCCGCAAATCTCGATCGTTATGGGCCCTGCCGCCGGCGGCGCGGTTTATTCGCCAGCGCTCACCGACTTCGTGATCATGGTCGACAAGACCTCGAACATGTTCGTCACCGGCCCAGACGTAATCAAGACCGTTACCGGCGAAGACGTTGGCATGGAGGAGCTCGGTGGCGCACGCGCCCACAACGAGCGCTCGGGTGTTGCCCACTACCTGGCCAGCGACGAGGACGACGCGATTGACTACGCCCGCGCGCTGCTGTCATACCTGCCAGAAAACAACCTGAGCGAGACCCTGGTGTTCGAGTCGCACGGCGAACTCGAGATCACCGACGAAGACCTCAAGCTCAACAAGATCATTCCCGACTCGCCTAACCAGCCGTACGACATGCACGCGATCATCGAGAGCGTCGTCGACGACAACGAGTTTCTTGAGGTTCAGCCGCTGTTCGCGTCGAACATCCTCATCGGTTTTGCTCGCATCGACGGCCGCAGCGTTGGCATCGTGGCCAACCAGCCTTCGGCGATGGCCGGCACACTGAACATCGACGCAGGCGAGAAGGCCGCGCGCTTTGTGCGTTTCTGCGACGCGTTCTCGATTCCGATCCTGACCCTCGTCGATGTGCCTGGCTACCTGCCTGGCACCGACCAGGAGTGGGCCGGCGTTATTCGCCGCGGCGCCAAGTTGCTTTACGCATACGCCGAGGCAACCGTGCCACTGGTCACCGTGATCACCCGCAAGGCATACGGCGGCGCATACATCGTCATGGGCTCGAAGCAGCTCGGTGCCGACATCAACCTGGCATGGCCGACCGCCGAGATCGCCGTGATGGGTGGTCAGGGTGCCGTGAACATCTTGTTCCGCGACCAGATCAAGAAGGCCGAAGAGGCCGGCATGGATGTGGGTGCGGTGCGCGCCAAGCTCGCCGCCGAATACACCTATAACGTTGCCAGCCCGTTCCTCGCCGCCGAACGTGGCGAGCTTGACGGCATCATCGAACCGGCAGCCACTCGTGTTCAGGTAATCAAGGCCCTGCGTGCCCTGCGCACCAAGCGCTCGAACCTGCCGCCTAAGAAGCACGGCAACATTCCGCTGTAAGCCGGCGCACGATTATGACGAACCCAGAGAACCAGCCAGACCTGCAGCAGTTGCTGCGCGTGGTCGGCGGCAATCCGTCGGCCGAAGAGCTCGCGACGGTGATTGCGGTGTTGACCGCGGCCAACGCCGAGGCTGCTACTGCATCGGGTGGTCGTGAGCGTAGACTCGCTTCTACTTGGTCGCGCAATGCCGACATGCTGCGCAGCGAGATTCGACCTGGCCCCGGCCAATGGAAGTTTTCGACCCGCACACGCTAGGGCCTGACGCGCGGCCACTCGAGACCGTTACCCATTCGAGTGAAGGAACCCGCAATGACGCGTCAAACCACCCCGATCGATCAGATTGCCGACCAGTGGGTCGACAAGATGGCCGAACTAAGCCCGAGCTTCGCCACCTATATCGGCAAGCCTGGCAACGAAGACAAGCTCGACGATGCATCACCTGAGGCCCACGAGGTTTTCGCTGGCGAGGCGCGCAAGGTACTGGCCAAACTGGCCGACGCCAAGCCGGTCGACAAGGTCGACGAGGTAACCCTCGACGCAATGCGCACCGACCTCGAGCTCGACCTCGAGCTGCACGACTCGGGCCTCTGGAAGCGCGACCTCAACGTGATCGCATCGCCGGCTCAGGGCATCCGCGAAATCTTTGACCTTTCGGCCACCGCCACCGAGGGCGACTGGGAGCACCTGACCAACCGCCTGAACGCCGTGCCTGAGGCCATCGAGGGCTACATCCGCAGCCTTCGCGAGGGAATCGCCGCCCAAGACACCCCGGCTCGCCGTCAGGTCGAGTGGGTGCTGCGCGACGCCAAGGAGCTCGCCGGCGCAGACAGCTTCTTCGTGAAGTTTGCGGCTGGAGCCAAGGCCGGCGAGGCCGAACTGAACGCGAGCCTCAAGGCCGAAGTTGCCAAGGCAGCGCAGCACGCGACCGAGGGCTACGCCAAGCTCGTCGAATTCTTGGGCGGCGAACTGCTGCCGGCCGCCAACGAGGTCGACGCGATCGGCCGCGACCGCTACAAGTTGCTTAGCCGCCGCTTTGTTGGCGCCACGATCGACCTCGACGAGACCTATGAGTGGGGCATCGAAGAGCTCGCGCGCGTGACCGCCGAGCAGAACGAGGTTGCCAACCAGATCAAGGCCGGCGCAACCGTGGCCGAGGCCATCGAGGTGCTCAACAACGACGCATCGCGCAAGCTGCACGGCACCAAGGCCCTGCAGGAATGGATGCAGAACCTCAGCGACTCGGCAATCGAAAAGCTCAACGGCACTCACTTCGACATCGCCGAGCCGATTCGCAAGCTCGAGTGCATGATTGCCCCTAGCAACTCGGGCGCGATCTATTACACCGGCCCGACCGACGACTTCAGCCGCCCTGGCCGCATGTGGTGGTCGGTTCCTGCCGGCGTCGACGAGTTCGACACTTGGCGCGAAACCACCACCGTCTATCACGAGGGCGTTCCTGGCCACCACCTGCAGGTAGCCCAGGCGGTCTACAACCGCGCCGAGCTCAACTCGTGGCGCCGACTCGCATCGTGGACCTCGGGTCACGGCGAGGGCTGGGCGCTCTATGCCGAGCGCCTGATGGCCGACCTTGGCTTCTTGGATGACCCGGGCGACCGCCTTGGCATGCTCGACGGCCAGCGCATGCGCGCGGCCCGTGTTGTGCTCGACCTAGGTGTTCACCTTGGCAAGGATCGCCTCGACGGCAAGGGCAAGTGGGACTTCGACTATGCCCTCGAGTTCATGGGCAGCAACGTCAACATGTCGCCAGAGTTCGTCAACTTCGAGGTTCACCGCTACTTCGGTTGGCCAGGCCAGGCCCCGAGCTACAAGATCGGCCAGCGCATTTGGGAACAGATTCGCGATGAGTATGCGCA
>JBEEJX010000114.1:0-6726 GCA_041168965.1 Actinomycetota bacterium | reverse complement strand
GTTGCCGCGGGCGACATCGTGCATCTAAGGCACAATTGAGGCATGTCTAACGGGTTTGTTGCTGAGTTTCGCTATGCGCGATTGCGCGCCCGCGTCTCGAGCCTGATCGGCCCGATGGTTCTGCTGTTCATCGAGTCGGCCGTGCTCAGTTTTGCTCTGCCCAAACTGCCTCGGGATCAGGGCAGTCTCTGGCTGCGAATCGTCTTGCTAACCGCGGCGGCGCTGGTGGCTCTGTTGTTTTGGTTGCTGCCACTGATTCGACACCTGACCAACTGGATCGAGATCACCAATACCAACGTGATTGTTAGCAGCGGGCTATTCGGCACCAAGCGACAGGTCGGTCTGCGCAACATTCAGAGCGTTCAGGCGGTTGGTCGCAGCAAGCTCGTGATCAACATTGCCGGCGAACCAGACATCGAATTTTCGCGATTGGCCAAGGCGCGGCTGATCGCATCCGAACTTCAAAAATTGATCGGCTAGGAGCGGGCTTTGACTAAGCGAATTGGCGTTATTGGTGGCGGGCAGCTGGCGCGCATGATGCTGGCGCCAGCGATTCACCTTGGGCTTGAGGTCAGGGTGCTCGCCGAGGCCGAGGGTTCGTCGGCCGCGCTCGGCGCCACGATGGTGGGCGACTATAACCAGGTCGAGGTCGTTCGCGAATTCGCCAAGAGCGTCGATGTAATCACCTTCGACCACGAGCACGTGCCACTGGCTGTGCTCGAGGCACTCGAGGCAGAGGGCGTCAGCGTGCAGCCGCCTTCAAAGGCCTTGGCCTTTGCGCAAAACAAGCTGCACATGCGCCGGCGCCTGACCGAGCTGGGCTTGCCGATGCCGGCCTGGGCCGAGATCCAGACCGCCGAGGCGCTCGATGCGTTCATTTCGGCTAACGACGGTGTTGCAATTTTGAAGACCCCGATCGGTGGCTATGACGGCAAGGGCGTGCGCGTCGTGCGCTCGGCGGCCGATGCGGCCGACTGGTTGAGTGCCGATGGCCTTGCCAAGGTTGGCGGCAGCCTGCTGGCCGAAGAAAAGGTCGACTTTGTGCGCGAGCTTGCACAGTTGAGCGCGCGCACCCCAAGCGGCGAATTCCGCGCCTGGCCGCTCGTGCAGACCGTGCAACAGGATGGCGTTTGCGCCGAGGTGCTTGCCCCGGCCCCAGATGCCAGCGCCGAGTTGCTCGAACGCACCGCCCAAATCGCTCGCGGTGTTGCCGATGGCCTAGGCGTGACCGGCGTGCTCGCCGTCGAAATGTTTGAGGCCCGCGACGGCCGCATCATCATCAACGAGCTGGCAATGCGCCCGCACAACTCGGGCCACTTCTCGATCGAGGGTTCGGTCACCAGCCAGTTCGAGCAGCACCTTCGTGCGGTTAGCGACTTGCCGCTCGGCTCAACCACGCCGCGCGCCGCGCACTCGGTGATGATCAACCTGCTGGGCGTCGACGACGAAAACGATTTTGTGCGCAATTACGCCACCGCGATGAGCGCATACCCGAACGCCAAATTGCACGTCTACGGCAAGTCGGCGCGCAAGGGCCGCAAGATGGGCCACGTCACGGTGGTTAGCGACAGCGCCGAGTTGGCGCTTGGTGACGCCCGTGCCGCTGCCGAGAATTTGCGTCGCGGAAACTAAAATTTAGGGGTTCACCGCCTCTAACTAAGGAGCCCAAATGTCGCAACCAATCGTTGGCGTAGTCATGGGTTCCGACTCGGACTGGTCGGTCATGTCAGACGCGGCAGTAGTGCTCAAAGAATTCGGCATCGAATTCGAGGTCGAGGTGCTCTCGGCACACCGCACCCCTGAGCGCATGATCGAGTGGGGCAAGGCCGCTGCTGGCCGTGGGCTCAAGGCGATCATCGCGGGCGCTGGTGGCGCGGCTCACCTGCCTGGCATGTTGGCCTCGGTCACCACCCTGCCGGTAATCGGCGTTCCGGTCGCGCTGGCCAAGCTCGATGGCATGGATTCGCTGCTCTCGATCGTTCAGATGCCAGGCGGAATCCCGGTGGCAACCGTTTCGATCAACGGCGCCAAGAACGCCGGTTTGCTCGCCGCGCGCATCCTTGGTGCGTTTGATGCAGGCATCGCCAAGCAGCTTGCCGAATACTCAGACCAGCTCAAGGAGCAGGTCGCCGAAAAGAATGCGAAGCTGAAATCACAAATCTAGGCAGTGCCGCGGGCACCAGCCAAAGCACCAGCTTCGCGCGCAGCCCGTTCAGAACTCTCGACCGAGCCACGCCGCAGACCATGCGCAAGCGGGCCTGGTGGTTGTTGCTGCTCTCATTTTTTGTTCCGGGTTCGGCCCAAATCTTGGCGGGCAACCGACACATCGGTCGCATCGCGCTAGTCGCGACAATGGCGCTTTGGTCGGCCGTGCTGTTGCTCATTGCAATTGCCCTGCCGTTTGACGGCCAGTGGTTCGCGGCCATCGCCACCCAGGCCTGGTTCATGTCGGGGGTCACCATCGCGCTCGTCGCATACGCGGTCTTGTATGTGCTGATCGCGCTCGACACCCTGCGCCTCATGCAGGTCGGTCGCATGTTTGCCGTCGACAAGTGGGTGGCGATTGGTGCCCTTGCTGTGCTCGCCGTGCTCACGACTGGCACCCTCGGCGTTGGCGCAAACGTGACCGGCACGGTCAGTTCGCTAGTCACGGGAATGTTTGCTCAAAAGGGCGTCTACCAGCCCGAAAACGGTCGCTACAACGTGCTGTTGCTAGGTGCCGACTCGGGCAAGGATCGCTTCGGAATTCGCCCAGACTCGATCTCGGTCATCAGCATCGATGCCGTGAGTGGCCAGGCGCTCAACATCGGTATTCCGCGCAACCTGCAGAAGGTCAATTTTGTTGCCGGTTCGCCGCTGCGCAAGGTCTTTCCGCACGGATGGAGCTGCGGCGATACCTGCCTGATCAACGCGATTTATAAGACCGTCACCGATTCATACGCCAATCTGTATCCCGATGCGGTCGCACACGGTTCGACCCCGGGCGTCGAGGCCACCAAGGAGGCCGTCGAGTGGGTCACCGGCCTGCACATCCATTCGTATGTGATGGTCGACATGGCAGCCTTTGCCGGTCTAGTCGATTCGCTCGGTGGCATCGACATCAACGTCAAGGAGCGCCTGCCAATCGGTGGTCAGCTGCTAGACCTGAGCGACGTGAAGGGTTGGATCGAAGCCGGCCAACAGCACATGGATGGCTATCACGCGCTCTGGTATGCCCGTTCGCGCCACAGCACCACCGACTACGACCGCATGCGCCGACAGCGCGAGGTCGAGAACGCGATTCTGCACCAGGCCGGCCCGCTAAACATCGCGCTGCGCTTCAACTCTGTGGCCACCGCGGCCGACAAGTTGGTCAAGACCGACATGCCAAGCGACATGATTGGCACCTATTTCAACCTGGCTCGCAAGGCCAAGGTCAGCGGCATCAAGTCGCTCGAACTGGTGCCGCCGACGATCGACGTGGTGTATCCAAACTTCAAGCAGATCCGGGCGCTGATTCAGGCCCGATTCAAGGCGCAGGGCTAGACTTTTCGAGATGAGCCTCGCCGATTTCGCCCGCGAGCACGGACTCAAACGAGTCGGTGCCCGCCCCGCATTCCTTGACTATGTGGCTCAAGCCTGGTCGCGACGCGACTTCGCGTTCACGCTGGCAAAGTTCACCAACGAGGCCGCCAACGCCAAAAACCGCCTTGGTCGCTGGTGGGTAATCCTGCTGCCAACCGTGCAGGCAATGGTCTACGGCCTGATCTTCGGCGTTTTGATGGCGCGCGACCGCCCAGAAAACTTCATCCCGTTTTTGTTCACGGGCGTGTTTTTGTTCACGTTCATTAGCGGTTCGGCAACCTCGGGTGCCACCGCGCTAACCAGCAACACCGGTCTGGTGCGCTCGCTCGCATTCCCGCGCGTGCTGTTGCCGGTGTCGGCCGTAATCCGCCAATTTTTGAACACCCTGCCGCAACTCGGCCTGTTGCTGATCACCCTGGTGTTGTTTCAGCAGGGCATCACCTGGAACTGGCTGTTGCTGGTGCCAACCGTCGCGCTGATGAGCGTGTTCAACCTAGGCCTGGCCATGATCATGGCTCGAATCGCCGCGCAGGTTCAAGACATCAACAAGCTGCTGCCGTTCGTGATTCGAATTCTCTTTTACACCTCGGGCATCTTCTTCAGCATGGATCACCTGTTGCGCAACCACCCCGAGATCCTCGCGGTGCTGCACTTCAACCCGATCTATGACTACATCGAACTGGCTCGCGGGCTCGTGGTGCAGGGCTATCAGACCAGTGCCTTCCTGTGGCTAACTGCGATCGGTTGGGCCCTGGTGACCTTTGTGGTTGGCGTGCTGTTCTTCTGGAAGGCGGAGGAGCGCTATGGCCGCGAAGACTAAGACCCAGCAACCGAGCAAGAGCGCGGTGCCGGTCGTCGTCGTTGACGACGTGCACATTACCTACAAGGTTTTTTCGAGCGGTCGTCGCGCAACTCGCGCAGCAGCAGGTGGCGGCATTTTCTCGCGCAAGCTTGGGCTGCGCGAGGTAAACGCGATCAAGGGTGTCTCGTTCACAATCTATGAGGGCGAATCGGTTGGCATCATCGGTTCGAACGGCTCGGGCAAGTCGAGCCTGATGCGCGCAATTGCCGGCCTCACGCCGGTTTCAAAGGGCGCTGTTTTCTCGTCGGCACGCCCGACCCTGCTGGGTGTAGGCGCGGTGTTGCTGCCAAACCTCAGCGGCGAAAAGAACATCGTGCTCGGTGGTCTGGCGCTCGGCTTTAGCCGCAAGCAGATCGAGGCCGACGTCGACAAGATCACCGAGTTCGCCGGCCTGCAAGACTTCATCGACCTGCCGATGCGCACATACAGCTCGGGCATGTCGGCCCGCCTGCGTTTCTCGATCGCCGCATCGCGCGATCACGAAATCTTGATCGTCGACGAGGCTCTGGCCGTGGGCGACCAGGAGTTCCGCCAGCGCAGCGAGGCCCGCATGCGCGAGATGCGCGACCGCGCCGGCAGCCTGTTCTTGGTTAGCCACTCGATGCAGTCGATTCTCGACACCTGCAACCGCGTGATCTGGATCGAAAAGGGCGACCTGATGATGGACGGCGACCCGCAGACCGTGGTCGATGCCTACAACAAGTTCACCGGCGCAACCTCAAACGACTAGGTCAACGATGTTCGAACTGCCAGCACTCACGGTGATGATGCCGGTGCTCAACGAGGAGGCCCACCTCGAGGCCGCCGTCGACGCGATTCTGTCGCAGGAATACGCAGCACCGCTCGAATTGATTTTGGCCCTCGGCCCGTCAAAAGATCGCACCAACCAGATTGCCGCGGCCATCGCCGAACGCGACTCGCGAGTGGTTTTGCTCGACAACCCGCGAGGGCTAACCACCATCGGCCTGAACGCCGCAATCAAGCTGGCCAAGTATTCGTTCATCGTGCGCGTTGACGCACACAGCGAGCCCGCGCCGGGTTACCTCGCCGACGGCATGCGAATCCTGCACGAGACCGGCGCCGACCTGCTCGGTGGCATTATGGCCGCGCGTGGCCGAAGCGCGTTTCAGAAGGCGGTGGCCTGGGCATACACCTCGCGCTTTGGCATCGGTGGCGCGGCCTATCACGTTGGCGGTCGCGCCGGCGAGGCCGAGAGCGCATACCTCGGAATCTTTAGAAAATCGGCACTCGAGCGCGTCGGTGGCTACGACGAACAGATCATTCGAGGCGAAGACTGGGATCTGGCTCAGCGCATCAAGCGCACGGGCGGCCTGGTTTGGTTTAGCCCCGAACTCAGCGTGACCTACTGGCCGCGCGGCCGATGGGATCGCCTTGCCAAACAGTTTTATTCGACCGGTGTCTGGCGTGGCGATCTGACCGAGCGCGACCTAGCCGGCGCCTCAAAGCGCTACTTTTTGCCACCGCTGTTGGTGTTGATGATCCTGGCCGGGCTGCTCGCGTTGGCCCTGGGTCAGCTCGGTGGCATCTTGCCGTTGGCGGGCTACCTTGGTGGCATCGCCGTTCTGGCCGCGACCGCCTCGGGCTTGCCGCTCAAGGCTCGAATCGCCCTGCTGGTGGTTTTGCCAACCATGCACCTCAGCTGGGGTTGGGGATTCTGGCGCGGCTTCATCGGTGGTGCGGGCAAGACCGTAGACAAGTCGCGTGCGGGCACGAACGCGGCAGCCAACAAGGCAACCGATTCGGAGGCCAGCGAATGAACCCGATTGCCAAGGCTCGTCGCCTAGCCAAGACCTACTCGCCAACCCGTGTGTTGGGCGCCCTGCGCCGGCGTCGCGCCGACTGGCTGCGCAAGCTGCAGTACCGCCCGCAAGACACCACCGTTTTGCGCAACGCGGTGCTGTTTGAGTCGTTCCAGGGCAAGGTAATCGGCGACAACCCGCTCGACCTGTTTGCCGAGATCCAGGCACGCAAGCTTTCGGGCAGGCTGCCGGCCGACCTAGAGCTGCTCTGGACGGTTGGCCCGGGCACAGCTGCTCCGACCGGTTCGCGCGGCCTCAAGCACGGCAGTCGCGAATGGCTAGACGCACTGGCTTCATCGAAATACCTAATCAATAACACCAACTGGCCCTGGTACTTTCGCAAGGTGACCGGGCAGGTCTATCTGCAGACCTGGCACGGCACGCCACTCAAGCGCCTTGGTCGCGAGATTCCAAACAACAACCTGACCAAGAGTTACCTCGACACCATGGATCGCGAGGCCTCGTATTGGGATTACCTGA
>JBEEJX010000113.1:0-5329 GCA_041168965.1 Actinomycetota bacterium | reverse complement strand
GCCATTAGTTGCCAGCGATTATGAGGGCTTCTTCGAGTGTGAACTTGCCCGCGTAAAGCGATTTGCCAAGGATCGCGCCCTCAAGACCGAGGCTCACCAGCTCGCGCAAGTCGGCGATGTCTTGCAGCGACGAGATGCCGCCGGATGCGACTACCGGCTTATTGGTGCGGGCCATCACATCACGCAGAAGGTCGAGATTTGGTCCGCGAAGAGTGCCGTCCTTGGTGACGTCGGTCACGACGTAGCGCGCACAACCTGCATCCTCTAGGCGGGCCAGCACCTCGAATAGGTCGCCACCCTCGCGTGTCCAACCGCGGGCCGCAAGGGTTGTGCCGCGCACGTCGAGACCAACGGCGATGAAATCGGCATACTTTGCGACGACTCGGGCCGTCCATTCTGGGTCTTCGAGCGCAGCGGTGCCGAGGTTTACGCGAGTGGCACCGGCCTCTAGTGCGGCCTCGAGCGATGCGTCGTCGCGAATTCCGCCACTCAATTCGATCTTGACCTGACCGCTCGCAGCCTTGACCACCTCGCCGATGATGCCGCGGTTGTCGCCACGACCAAAGGCGGCGTCAAGGTCGACCAGGTGAATCCACTCGGCTCCGGCGTTGACCCAAGTCATCGCCGCCTCAACCGGGTTGCCGTAGTCGGTCTCGCTGCCAGCCTCGCCCTGGGTCAGGCGTACGGCCTTGCCGTCGGCAACGTCTACGGCCGGCAGGAGTTCGAGCTTCGTGGTCATGCGGTGTCCTTTGTGAGTTCTTGCTGGTTGAAAGTCGATTGGCGGCTAGAAGGTCGCGAGCCAGTTTTGGAGCAGACGGATGCCCGCCTGGCCCGATTTTTCTGGGTGAAATTGGGTGGCGCTCAACGGGCCGTTTTCAACGGCAGCAACGAAGCGTTCACCATACTCGGCCCAGGTCACCTTTGGTGCAGCGAGCGGCCCGGGCACGATCTGCCAGTCGGTCGCCGCATAGGAGTGCACGAAATAGAACCGCTCGTCGGCGAGACCAGCGAACAGGCGCGAGTCGCTAGGCACCTCGACGGTGTTCCAGCCGATGTGCGGCAGGCGTGGCGCATCCAGCTGTTCAACGACGCCCGGCCACTGACCCAAACCCTCGGTGTCGAGGCCATGCTCTACGCCACGCTCAAACATGACCTGCATTCCGACACAGATTCCCAATACTGGCTTGTTGGCAATCAGCCTGCGATCAATGAGTTCGCCGCCACGCACAGCATTTAGCTGATCCATGACCGCGGTGAACGCACCGACGCCAGGAACCAATAGGCCATCGGCCTTCAAGACGGCGTCGCGATCACGGGTCAGCTCGACCCGAGCGCCGGCGACCTGCAGGGCCTGAGCCGCCGAGTGCACATTGCCACTGCCGTAGTCGAGAACGACTACCAGCGGTTGACTCACAGAGCGCCCTTGGTCGACGGGATTCCCTTGACGCGGGAATCCGGTTCGACGGCCTTGCGGAAGGCACGAGCAAAGGCCTTGAACTCGGTCTCGGCGATGTGATGAGGATCGCGCCCAGCGAGCACCTCGACGTGCAGCGTGATGCCGGCATTCAACGAGATGGCCTCGAATACGTGACGAATCATTGAACCGGTGAAGTGCCCACCGATGAGGTGAAATTCGAATCCTGCAGGCTCACCCGAGTGCACAAGGTAAGGGCGCCCCGAAACATCGACCACGGCACGCACGAGCGCCTCGTCGAGTGGAACGGTCGCGTCGCCGTAGCGACCAATGCCCGACTTGTCGCCCAAGGCCTGACGAATGGCCTGACCAAGAACGATTGCCGTGTCTTCAACGGTGTGGTGCACATCGATGTGTGTGTCTCCGCTTGCGATGACCTCTAGATCAACCAGCGAGTGCTTGGCGAAGGCTGTAAGCAGGTGGTCGAAAAACGGCACGGTGGTCTGAATGGTCGACTGGCCGGTGCCGTCGAGGTTCAGCGTCAGCTGAATCGACGATTCGGAGGTCGAACGTGCGACTGATGCGGTTCTGCTCAAGGTATGGCCTTTCGCCAAAAACGTCTTTGTGGGATGACCCCAGTCTACCTTTAGACCAATTCGCGCATGGCCTCGAGGAACGCCGTGGTTTCGCGCTCGGTGCCGGCGCTCACTCGCAGAGTGCCTGGAATGCCAACATTTCGAATTAGCACACCGCGCTCGAGCAGTCGAGTCCAAATTTCGTCTGGATCTTTGAGACCGCCGAAGAGAACGAAATTCGAATCAGTTCGGAATACTTTGAGACCCAGTTGACCCAGTTCGAAGACGATTCGGTCGCGTTGTGCCTTGATGTCGTCGACCATCGCGAGCATCGCTCCGCTGTGTGCCAGCGCGCCCTCAGCCGCCGCTTGAGTGAAGGCGCTGAGGTGGTACGGCAATCGCACGAGCCGCAAAGCGTCGACTGCCGCCGGATCTGCCGCCAGGTAGCCGACACGGGCACCGGCAAAGGCAAACGCCTTAGACATCGTGCGCGATACCAACAACCGCTCGCGCCCCTCGAGTAGTTGCAGCGAAGAACCAACCCTGCCGTCTGCAAATTCGGCGTAGGCCTCGTCGATCACCAGAATGCCGCCGCTTGCCAACGTCAAGGCCTCGTACGCAGCCTCGATGACCTCAAGGTCAACGGGGGTTCCGGTCGGGTTGTTAGGTGCACAAATCAAAACGATGTCTGGCTTGTTCTCGAGAATTGCTTCGCGCACGAATCGGGCATCGAGTTCGTAGTCGTCTGGTCTTGCAACCGGAATCCAGGCGGTTCCTGTTCCCTGCGCCAGGAGCGGATACATCGAATAGGTTGGCGTGAAGCTCAATGCCGAACGGCCTGGGCCACCGAAGGCCTGAAAGATCTGCTGCAGCACCTCGTTGGAACCATTAGCAGCCCAGATGTTAGCCACACTGAGCCCGCCGCCGAGGTAGGCCGCAAGCGCAGCCCTTAGGCCCTCGAACTCGCGGTCGGGATAGCGGTTGATGTCGAGAACCGCTTGGGCCAGTCTTTGGATGATGTCGACGGCAACCTCTTCGGGAACGCGATGCGTGTTTTCATTCACGTTGAGCGAAACAGGCACGGCGAGCTGCGGTGCTCCGTACGGCTTTTGCCCTTTGAGGTCGTCGCGGATTGGTAGGTCGTCTAGCGTTGCCATCGCTTAAGGTTAGCGCGCGCTAGGACCTGCGCTTAGTTGTTAGGCAGCGCCAGCTCTTGACCAGGCTGGATGTCGACCGAGGTCAGGCCGTTCAAGGTGACGACCGACGCGATCCAGTCGCGAGCGTCTTGGCCCGCAGCGTGAGTCTCAGCGAGACGCCATAGGGTGTCGCCCGATTGAACGGTGACGTGCTGGAAGTTGACGCTCACTGCGTCGCTCGATGCACTTGCCGATTGACCTGCAATAAAGAAGCCAATGCCCGCAACGGCGACAGCAAGCGCGGTTAGGCGACGCGCCATGTAGCGGCCATTGCTGTGCTGGCGAGGCGACGCGGTGGCCATTGCGGATGGCTTGGTTGCCGCACGACGGTTGCTTGAGGTTTGGAACTGTGACATCTCAGTAGACCTTTCTTCCTCTGCTGAAAACTTTCGAACGCTTGTTCGATTTAGAACAAGATTACGAATATGGACCGACATCTTGTCAAGTATTTTTCGAAATCTCTCGAAAATTTGTTTGGATTCAAGTGCAAATCCGAATAAACTTTCGATAAAGGCATTACAGCTGACACCTCCGACATTTATGTCTGGGCGATCGAGAGGAAACAAATGGCTGGCAAGAACAGCGGTTCGTTGAGCGCGAGAAGCGAACAAATCCTGCACTTCATCGTTCGCTTCAAGAACGAGCGCAGCTACTCCCCTTCGATGCGCGAAATCGGCGACGCTGTGGGTCTGAGCTCGGCAGCCAGCGTCAAATACCAACTGCAGTTGCTCGAAGACGCTGGCTACATTCAGCTCGAAGGTTTGGCTCGCGGCATCAAGGTGCTGATTACCCCCGAGCTGCCGGGAACTACCGATGAATTCGCCGAATTCACCACACCCATGTCAGAGGCTGCGATGGTGCCGCTCGTCGGCCGCATTGCCGCTGGTGTTCCGATTACCGCCGAACAGAATGTTGAAGAGCTAATCCCGTTGCCTAAGAGCATGGTGGGATCGGGCCAGTTGTTCATGCTCGAGGTTCATGGCGAGTCAATGATTGACGCTGCCATTTGCGATGGCGACTTCGTGGTTTGTCGCTCACAGAACACCGCAGAGAACGGCGACATTGTGGCAGCCATGCTAGATGGCGAGGCCACGGTCAAGGTATTCAAGCAGCGCGATGGTCACGTGTGGCTGCTGCCTCGAAACTCGTCCATGGAACCTATTCCTGGCGACACCGCGGTGATCCAGGGCAAGGTCGTGACCGTTCTGCGCAAGCTCTAGACGCGATAGGGCTGCAATTCGGCGGCTTGCTCTGGCTTCACCATCGCGCGAACGTGCGTGCCACCCTCGCGGTAGTCAAGCTCGAGTATGCGCGCCGACAGGTGCAATCTTGAGACGATGTCGCCACGGTCATATGGAATGACAACCTCGATCTCGACATCAGGCTCGGGCAGAAGCTCGGCGATCTTGGCGAGCAGCTCATCGATGCCTTCGCCAGTGCGAGCCGAAACCTCGATTGCCCCCGGTTCGAGACCGCGCAGCGCCATGCGATGCGTCTCGTCGGCCAGGTCGATCTTGTTGAACACGATCAGTTCGGGAATATCACGCGCGCCGGTGTCGGCGATTACGTCGCGAACCGTAGCAATCTGCCCCGCCGGATCAGGGTGTGAGGCATCGACGACGTGAATGACTAGGTCACTGCCGGCGATCTCTTCAAGAGTCGACCGGAATGCCTCGACCAATTGATGCGGCAGATTTCGCACAAATCCCACGGTGTCGGCAATCGTGTAGGCGCGGCCGTCAGGGGTGGCCGCCTTGCGCACGGTTGGATCAAGGGTCGCGAACAGGGCATTTTGCACGAGCACGCCCGCCTGCGTCACACGGTTTAGCAACGACGACTTGCCGGCATTGGTGTAGCCCGCAATGGCAACACTCGGCACCTGATTGCGCTCACGCGTCGCACGCTTCGTGTCGCGCGCAGGTTTCATTGCCGCAATCTGTTTGCGGAGCTTGGCCATACGCGTGTTGATGCGACGGCGGTCCAACTCGATCTTGGTCTCACCCGGGCCTCGCGAACCCATACCGACTCCACCGGCTGCCTGACCACCGGCCTGACGCGACATGCTCTCACCCCAGCCGCGAAGTCGCGGAAGAAGGTATTCCAGCTGGGCCAGCTCGACCTGCGCCTTGCCCTCGCGACTCTTG
>JBEEJX010000112.1:0-2615 GCA_041168965.1 Actinomycetota bacterium | reverse complement strand
TTACCGTAACCGGTCACGGTCTCAAGGATGTGGGCTGGGCGTTGAAGGACGAGAACGGCAACGATGTTGCCCCAACCGTGGTTTCCAAGAACGCCGCAGAGGTCGCGGAGCGCCTAGGTCTGGTCAAGAAGTAGTCGCATGTCTCTCATCGGTCGCAAAGTTGTAGTTCACGTCCCAGCCACCAGTGCAAACCTAGGGCCGGGATTCGACACGCTCGGAATGGCGCTGTCCTACTATGACGAGTTGACCGTCGAGGCCGTCGCCAACCAAGGCGCCACCGTTGCCGTTGTTGGCGAAGGCGCTGGCGAGGTGGCCACGGACGAGTCGAACCTGGTAGTTCGCAGCATCGCCTACACCTTTAAGCACTTCGGCCAGCCGCTTCCGGGCCTCAAGCTCAGCGCCAAGAACATCATTCCGCATGGCCGTGGAATGGGCTCCAGCGGTGCTGCAGTTGTATCCGGCATCATGGCGGCGAAGGGCCTGCTCGAGGGCATCGTCGAGATGACCCAGGATGACCTACTTCAGGTCGCCACCGAGTTGGAGGGCCACCCAGACAACGTCGCACCGGCACTGTTCGGTGGCCTGACGATTGCCTGGGAGGACGAGAAGGGTCCGCGCCACAAGAAGCTTTTCGTTCACCGCGGAGTTTCGCCGCTGGTGCTGGTGCCAAGCTTCCAGCTGAGCACCAAGTTGGCTCGCTCGCTGCAGCCAGAGAGCGTCCCGCATGAGGACGCGGTATTCAATGTTTCGCGCTCTGCACTCCTGATTGCTGCACTGACCGCGAGCCCCGAATTGCTTCTCGAGGCAACTCAGGACCGCCTGCACCAGGATTATCGTGCCTCGGCCATGCCGCAGACCGCGACCCTGATTCAGGCGCTGCGCGATCGGGGTCACGCCGCCGTGGTTTCTGGCGCTGGTCCCTCGGTGCTGGTGTTGGCCAGCGACCCGGCCGAACGTCTAGAGGCTGCCAAATTCGTTACAGAAAGTTATCCAGAGTGGAAGACTTTGCTGTTGGCTGTGGACTTTAAGGGTGCTACAGTAGTAAACGCATCATAAAGAGGACGCCTCTTCAGTAGTGTCCGCGCCCATAGGGTCGATGCAATCTCTCGCAAAGCAACGTTTCTCGCTCACCTGCGACCAACTTCATGCAATGCGATTCCTCGCGGATCAACGGTAATAAACCTTGACCGTGTCTGAAAGCGATTCCCCAAGTTTGAATCGCTCTAGCTCCGAAAGAGAGTAAAACCCAAATGGACGAGATCCAGAACAACGAGCCGGCAGCAGCACGCCCACGTCGTCGCGCCACCAGCGCCAGCGCCGCAGCTCCAGAACAGACCAACACTGCACCTGCCAGCACCGAGGGCGAGGCGCCAAAGCGCACCCGTCGCGTAAAGGCCGATGCTCCAGCAGCCGAGGGTTCGACCGAAGCTAAGAGCAGTGCCCCAAAGCGCGACTCGGCAAAGGGCGATGCCCCGAAGGCAGAGCGCACCGAGGGTGACAACGCCAAGTCGGACAACCGCGAAGGCGGCGAGCGCTCCGGAAACGGCGAAGGCGAGCAGCGCGAGGGCGGTCGCGACCGCAACAACCGTAACCGCAACCGGAACCGCAACCGCGACAACAACGGTTCGCGCGACGGTGGCGACGGCGAGAGCCGTGGCGACCGCGACAACAACGAGGGTGGCGAGCGCGAAGGCGGAAACAACAACCGCAACCGCGATCGTGACCGTGACCGCGACTTCGACGACGAGCGTCGTGGCGGCCGCCGCAACCGCAACCGCGACCGCTACCGCGATCGTGACCGTCGCCGCGGCGGCAACGCCAACAGCAGTGATGAGGCCGAGCCAGAGATTTCACCAGACGACGTATTGGTATCGGTCGCCGGTATTCTCGACGTCCTGGACAACTACGCATTCGTGCGCACCACCGGCTACCTGCCAGGTCCAAACGATGTTTATGTTTCGTTGAACCAGGTCAAGAAGTACGGCCTGCGCAAGGGTGACGCCGTCGTCGGTGCCATCCGCCAGCCACGCGATGGCGAGGGCCAGGGTCGCCAGAAGTTCAACGCAATCGTCCGCATTGACAGCGTCAACGGCTTGACCATCGAGCAGGCACAATCGCGTGTCGAGTTCGGCAAGCTGACCCCGCTCTACCCACAGAGCCGTCTGCGCCTGGAGACCGAGCCAAACAAGCTCAGCACCCGAATCATCGATCTGGTTTCGCCAATCGGTAAGGGTCAGCGTGGTCTGATCGTTTCGCCTCCGAAGGCCGGTAAGACCCTGGTTCTGCAGGCAATCGCTAACTCCATCGCCAAGAACAACCCAGAGGTTCACCTGATGGTGGTTCTGGTTGACGAGCGCCCAGAAGAAGTTACCGACATGCAGCGCACCGTCAAGGGTGAGGTCATTGCCTCTACCTTCGACCGCCCTGCCGAGGACCACACCACCGTTGCCGAGCTGGCGATCGAGCGCGCTAAGCGTTTGGTTGAGCTGGGTCACGACGTCGTTGTTCTGCTGGACTCGATCACCCGTCTAGGCCGCGCTTACAACCTGAGCGCACCTGCCTCGGGTCGCATCCTGTCGGGTGGTGTCGACTCGTCGGCACTCTACCCACCAAAG
>JBEEJX010000111.1:0-23769 GCA_041168965.1 Actinomycetota bacterium | reverse complement strand
ATGGTGCGCTGGCCGGGCAGGCGAGCAGCTCGACCGAGCGGTCGGGCTGGGTGTATGAATCGCCCGGGTAATAGAGCTTGTCGTTGACCATGACGCCGCAATTTTGAATCAGCGGGATTGATCGATGGATCTCTTGGTGCATGTCGCCGAAGAACTCGAGCGTGAATCCGCCAACCTCATAGAAATCGCCGTGGTGCACGGCGGTTACGGGCAGGTTCGGCATCGAGACGCCCAGCCGTTCGCGAACCTCGTCGGTGCCATAAACGCATACCTCTGGGTTCGCTGCCTGAATCGCGGTGAGCTGTTGTTCGAAGCAGTGGTCGTCGTGTTTGTGAGTGATCACCACGGCCAAAACATCGGTCGCGGCGGCCATCGACTCGGTGTAAAAACCGGGGTCGACGATGATTCGCTGGCCGCCCTCGAGCAGCTCGAGACAGGCGTGACCGTGCTTGGTGATCTTCATGCCAACAGGCTACAACTTGTAGCGAATCGCGCCCATCATGCCCGAATCCATGTGATAGGTGTTGTGGCAGTGAATGGCCCAGTCGCCGGGGTTGTCGGCCTGAACCCGCACGGTCACCGAGGTCATCGGTTTGACGATCACTGTGTCTTTGCGTGGGCCGGTAGGCATGTTGCTGCCGTATGCGCTGATCACCTGGAACGTGTGGCCGTGCAGGTGCATCGGGTGAAACATCATGCTGTGATTCATGAAGTTGAGGTCGACCGTCTCGCCCTCGCGCAGCTCGAACAGGGTCGCGTGCATGTCGGTGTTGCCGTTGATGCTCCACTTGTATGGCACCATCGAGCCCATCAGCATCGCCTGCAGAGTGCCGCTCGACTTGCCGGTCAACTGGTTGTCGGCGACGGTTTCGAGGTCAAAGACTTGGGTGACGTTTTGGGTTGTCGCAGGCAGGGTCGCAACGCTTGGAATGCTGGCCGAACCAGTGCGCAGCACGGCTCGAGCCGTGGTGCCGGTCTTGCCTACGGGAATCGCAAAGGTCGAGTGGGCGCCGTCCTTGACCGTGATCACGGCGTCGATGCGCTCGCCCATGCCGAGCAGCACGCTGGTTGCCTCGTGCGGTTTGACGGCAAAGCCATCCGTGTGCGTGATGGTCATCGGGTGGCCGTCGACACCGAAGACGAATGCCGTGTCGCTGCCGGCATTGATGACGCGCAGGCGAATGCGCTCGCCCGCCTTGGCGGCAAAAACCTCTGGGTCTTGCGGAACGCGTCCGTTGATGATGTAAGCGGGATAGACCACATCGCTCATGCCCATTCCCAGGCCGAACTGGTCTTGCATGCCGCTCATGCCTGACATGTTGCCCATGTCCATGTCCATGCCCGACATGCCGCCCATGTTCTCGTTTGAACTGGTGGCCGATTTTAGGCCGTCGAGAATCTGCTCGGGCGTTTTGCCGAGGCCTACTGTCCAGTCGTCGAGCATCAGGATCCACTCGCGGTCGTAGCCGCCTGGTTCGTTGGGGTCGTCGATGACGAAGCTGCCGTAGAGGCCCGACTCTGGCTGCAGGCCGGTGTGCGAGTGGTACCAATAGGTGCCGGGGTGCGGCGCCTTGAACGACTGCACGTGAGTTGTGCCTGCGGCAACTTCGTCTTGGGTTAGCATCGGCACTCCATCGGCATCGTTGCGCAGGGCCAAGCCATGGATGTGAATCGATGTGTTCTCGCCAAGCTGATTGTTTTGCGTCAGGCGCACGAGGTCGCCGTTGCCTGCGCGCAGCGGGGCGCCCGGCAACGTGCCGTTAAAGGTCTTTGCCGTGGCCGATTTGCCGGCGCCGAGGTCAATCTTGCCCAGCGCCTGCGTGACGTTGAGTCGCGTAGTTTTGTTACTCGAAAAGCGCGTCGCCTCGACACGTTCGATGGCCTGGCGAAGCGCGTCGCCCGCGAGAGTGCCGGTCTGGTTATTGTTGCCGCCGATGAGGTTTGGCAGGGTTGAGCAGCCGGCAACCGATCCGGTTGCAACGACACCGAGCAGGCCGCCGATTGCGGCGCGTCGTGAAACGTTCATCGCGAACTCCTCGTCTGGGTATCCGTTTAACGAATACCCCCTAGGGGTATTATAGGCACATGGATGCAGCACTAAAAAAGCGCGCGATACACCGTGGCAAGATTTTGCAGGGGCAACTTGAAGGTTTGCTGAGAGCGATCGAAAACGAGGACTACTGCATGGACATAATCACGCAGTCACTCGCAATTCAGAAGTCGCTTGGCTCGCTCAATAAACTCATCGTCGAGAACCACATAGGCACACACGTGGCCCACATGATGCATTCACACGATCCAGCGCAACAGGCCAAGGCCGTTGCCGAACTAAGCCAAATTTATGAGTTGACTAACAACCGAGGTGTCAAATGAATCACGACGAAATGAACTCTGAGCACGAGCACGGCATGCACGGGCAAGAGCATAAGTGTGAGCAACACGGCGACAACCCCGCGATGTGCAGCTGTGACCACAACCCAGGCGGCGAGTGCCACTGCCCGCCGAACGAGTGCAAGTGCGACCAGGAGCACCACCACCTGGGTCAGACCCAAGAGGGGCACAACTGCTGCGCGACCGACGGCAAGCACGACCAGGTGCGCCCGGTTGTGAACGACTGCATCCATCATCCATACGAGGCCTGCGACTGCCCACCAGAGCACCGCACTGGCTCGGCAACCGCGACGCACGACCTCGGCCACCACGACCACTCGGCCATGGGGCACCACGACCACAGCCACCACGATCCGAACATGTTCAAGAAGCAGTTCTGGATGGCGCTCGGGCTAACCCTGCCAACCATCGTGTTCAGCCACACCGTGCAAATGCTGTTTGGTCTGATGTGGGACTTCCCGTTTAGCTACCTGATTCCTGCTGTGTTTGGCGCGACCCTGTTCTTCACCGGCGGCAAGGTGTTCTTGACCACCGGCTGGGCCGAAATCAAGGCAAAGCGCCCGGGCATGATGGCCCTGATTGCGCTGGCCCTGGTGGTCGCATTCGCATACTCGTTGTTCATCACCATCGCGACGCTGTTCAACCTCGGTTGGAAGGGCATGGACTTCTGGTGGGAGTTGGCCGCCCTTGTGACAATCATGTTGCTCGGCCACTGGATCGAAATGTCGAGTGTCATGAAGGCATCGGATGCGGTTGGCGCGTTGGCCAAGCTTTTGCCAGACCAGGCCGACCTGCTCGTCGATGGCGTAGCGACCAAGGTTTCGGCTGCATCGCTCAAGGTCGACGACGTGGTCATGGTTCGCCCAGGCGCCACGGTTCCGGCCGACGGCGAGGTTATCGATGGCGAATCGAAGCTTAACGAATCAATGATTACCGGTGAGTCGGCCGCGGTCTTGAAGCAGCCGGGCAGCACCGTGATTGCGGGCACAATCAATGCCACGAGCGACGTGCTCGGCGAAGGAGCACTCACCGTGCGCGTTACCGCTGTTGGCGATGCCACGATGCTCTCGGGCATCATGCGTCTGGTTCGCGAGGCGCAGGCCTCAAAGTCAAAGACCCAGGTGCTTGCCGATAAGGCCGCGGGTTGGCTTTTCTATGCCGCGCTCGGTGCGGCGATCGTCACGGCAATCGTGTGGAGTGCGCTGGGCACGCAGAGCCCCGACTTCGTGCTTGAACGCATCGTCACCGTGCTCGTTATCGCGTGCCCGCACGCTCTTGGCCTCGCGATTCCGCTGGTCAATTCGATCACCACTTCTAAGGCCGCCAGTCAGGGAATTCTGATTCGCGACCGCCGCCAGTTTGAAGAGGCGCGACGCGTCGATGTGGTGCTGTTCGACAAGACTGGCACCCTGACCACGGGGCAGCGCGGATTCGTTGCAGCGCATCTTGCCCACAACTCGACCCTGCGCAGCACCGACGAACTCGTCGCGCTCGCCGCGGGCATCGAGCAATACTCCGAGCACTCGATTGGTCAAGCCATCGTTGCCGAGGCCGGAAAGCGCCGAGTCGAAATCGCCAACGCAACCGACTTCAGAACCGTGCCTGGCCAGGGCGTATCGGGCGTGCTCGACGCCCGCAACATTCTGGTCGGCGGCCCGGTCTTGCTAACCAGCCGCAACATCGAGGTGCACGTTAGCGACCTGGTCAAGGCCGATGCCGCAAACCACAATGGCAACACCGTCGTGTATGTGGTTCTCGAGGGCCAGCTGCTCGGATACATCGAGCTCGGCGATGTGATTCGCGAAACCTCAGAGCAGGCCGTTATGGCCCTACGCCTGATGCGCAAGCGCGTCGGCATGTTGACGGGCGATGCCCAGGGCGTGGCAAATGCCATTGCCAAGCAGCTGACCATCGGCGAGGTCTTTGCCGAGGTGCTGCCGCACCAAAAGGCCGACCTCGTGCGTCGCGTGCAGCTGGATCGCTCGCGCGTTGCCATGGTTGGCGACGGCGTCAACGATGCCCCGGCCTTGGCTCAGGCAAACGTGGGAATCGCCATCGGTGCCGGAACCGACGTGGCAATCGAATCGGCAGGTCTGATTTTGATCTCGAGCGATCCGACGGCGGTTCCGCAGGCCATCGACCTGAGCAAGCGCAGCTATTCCAAGATGGTGCAAAACCTAATCTGGGGTGCCGGTTATAACCTGCTCGCGATTCCGTTGGCGGCCGGTGCCTTCATGCCGCTCGGGTTGGTTCTGTCGCCCGCGTTGGGTGCGGTGCTAATGTCGCTCTCGACCATCATCGTCGCGGCTAACGCACAGTTGCTGCGCCGACCACAGCGCCGCCGCTAACGTTCGATTCTGAGCCTCAGCCCGGCTGAAAGCTCAGGAGTCAGCATGACTGGCAACACCCAGCGTCTCGGCGTGATCATCAACCCCACCTCGGGCAGGGGCAAGGGTGCCGCTGCAGGTCGCCTGACGTTGGCAACGCTTGCCGAACATGGGATTGACTGCGTCGACCTGAGCGGTGCATCTATGGCCGAGGCCCACGCCAATGGTCGTCGCGCAATCGACGAGCTTGCGGTTGACGGCATCGTCGTGGTCGGCGGCGACGGCATGTCGCACCTCGGCGTGAATTTGTGTGCCACGACGACCATTCCGCTTGGCATCGTGGCAGTCGGCACGGGCAATGACTCGGCCCGATCGCTCGGCATGCCAATCGACGACGCGGTTGCCGGCGCAACCTTCATCGCAAAGCGCCTAACCGCAACCAAGTCGATCGACGCAATCAAGCTGCACACCTCGACGGGTCAACACTGGGTGCTCGGCACGGCATCGGCCGGTTTCGATGCGCTCGTGAATCAGCGCGCCAACCGCATGAGCTGGCCAAAGGGTCAGCGTCGCTACGAGATCGCGATGCTGCTCGAGTTGGCCAAGTTCAAGCCGCTGCAGTATCGCCTCGAGGTCGATGGCCAAAAACGCAATATCGAGGCAATGTTGTGCGCGGCTGCCAACGCGCCGGCATTCGGCGGCGGCATGCTGATCGCACCAGACGCGGTCATGGATGACGGTCTCATGGATCTGTTTATCGTGCACAAGATCTCGCGCCTTGAGTTGGTCAAGATTTTTCCTTCGGTTTACACCGGCAAACACGTCGGCCACCCGGCGGTCGAAATCATTCGCGCCAAGAACGTCAAGATCGACTCGGGTCAGATGCCCGCCTATGCCGACGGCGAGGCCGTTGGTCGCGGGCCGCTCGAGGTGCAGTTGGTCGCCGGCGCGCTAAAGGTCTTTGCCTAGGTCGACGGCCTCAGTTTGCTTTGTCGACCTGTTCCGTGTTAAGGTTTTCAGGTTGTTCGCAACTAAACGGCCCCATCGTTTAGCGGCCTAGGACGCCGCCCTCTCACGGCGGTAGCGCGGGTTCAAATCCCGCTGGGGTCACCACTCTCGGTTCAGATGATTCGTTCTCTGGGCCGAGTTTTATTTAACCGGGGTTCTTATGCGTTCTTGCGGCCGCGCAAGTAGGTGACCGCCGCCGCAAGCAGCGTGATGCTCACCGGAATAAACGCGGCGCCGTTTAGGCCGCTGAAGGCAACCAGCGCCAAAATCGTGCCCGAGGTCGCGCCACCGAAGGCGCCAGACAGGTTCATGAGCGAGTCGCTCAGGCCCTGCACGTTGGTCTTTTCGGTGGTCGGCAAGGTTGCGGCGAGCAACGACGACCCGCCGACCGTCGAGGCCGACCAACCTAGGCCCAGCAGGAACAGGCCGATCTGAACCATCGGAATGCTCTCGCTGCCCCAACCGGCAACCGCGAGCGCCACCACATAGACGGCCTGGCCCAGCACGATCACGCGAACGCGGCCGATTCGGTCGGCGAGCCACCCAAAGATCGGGCTGAACGCATACATGCCGGCGATGTGCATGCTGATGGTGAAACCAACAACGACCAGGTCGGCGTGGTGGTGGGTCAGGTGCACCGGAGTCATCGACATGACCGAAACCATGACCATGTGGCTAAGGGCGATGGTTGCCACGGCAAATCCGGCAATTGGGTATGCCCTGAGCGTGGCGATGGCCGTCTTGAGCGATGCCTTCGGCTTGCTCAGGTTCTTGGCGGCGTCGAGTTGCTGTGCCACCAGCAGTGGGTCGGGGCGCAGGCCAAACCAGAGCACGGTGGTGGCCAGGGTTTGGGCAATGATCGTGAATACGAATGGGCCAGTGAGGTGCGGTAGGCCGAGTGCGCTGCCAACGGCCTCGCCCGGGCCAAACAGGTTTGGTCCGATTACGGCGCCAACCGTGGTGGCCCAAACTACGAGCGAGAGGTTTCGACCCTGGTGCTTCGAGCTCGGCAGGTCGACCGCGGCGAAGCGCGCCTGAAGACCGGTTGCCGAACCGGCACCCATCAGGAACAGCGCCACTAGAAGCAGTGGAAAGGTGCGAGTTGCCGCGGCGGTGATCACCAAGAGTGCGCCCGTGATGGCAAGACCAGCGCCTGCCGCCAATGCATAGCGGCGACCGCGAGCGGCAGCCAATCGAGCCAGCGGAATTGCCCAAGTGGCGGCGCCCAGCGTGCTGAAAGTTGCCGCCGCGCCACTCCAGGCGGCCGTGCCGCTGAGTTCTTGCGCGAGCAGTGCACCGATCGAGAGCGTTGACCCGAGGCCGAATCCGCTCAACACCTGCCCTGCCGTGAGAGTGCGAATAGTTTTGCGCTGCAGTTGGTTAATTTGAGCGTCGGAATACTGGGCGTTGGCGGCGTTGGTCACCATGTCAGCCTAGCCCGATGCGCTTTGAGCGACTTGCATCGGCAGGCGGATGCCCGCGTCGCAACAGGGCTCAAGCGGTAAACTTGAGGTTCGCGATTTTGAAGGTGTGGGCATGAGCAATAAGCCGCTGACTCTGGCAGAAAAGGTCTGGAACGACCACTTGGTGGTCAAGGGCGAAAACGGTGCGCCCGACCTGCTTTACATCGACCTGCACCTGTTGCACGAGGTCACCAGCCCGCAGGCGTTTGATGGCCTGCGAATGGCCGGCCGCCAGGTGCGCCGCCCTGACTTGACCATCGCAACCGAAGACCACAACACCCCAACCTGGGATATCGACAAGCCAATTGCCGACCTGACCAGCCGCACCCAGATCAACGCCCTGCGCGAAAACGCCAAGGAATTCGGCATTCGCATCCATTCGCTCGGCGACATCGAGCAGGGCATCGTGCACGTGGTTGGCCCACAGCTTGGCCTCACGATGCCCGGCATCACCGTGGTCTGTGGCGACTCGCACACCTCGACGCATGGCGCCTTTGGTGCGCTCGCCATGGGCATCGGCACCAGCGAGGTCGAGCACGTGCTGGCCACCCAGACCCTGCCGCTCAAGCCGTTCAAGACCATGGCCATCAACGTCGAGGGCACGCTGCGCCCGGGCGTCACCGCGAAAGACGTCATCCTTGCTGTGATTGCCAAGATTGGCACCGGCGGCGGCCAGGGCTACGTGCTCGAATACCGTGGATCGGCGATTCGTGCGCTATCGATGGAAGCCCGCATGACGATCTGCAACATGTCGATCGAGGCAGGCGCCCGCGCCGGCATGGTCGCGCCAGACCAGACCACCTTCGACTATCTCGAGGGTCGCCCGCACGCTCCAGAGGGCGAAAACTGGGATGCGGCCGTCGCCTACTGGAAGACCCTTGCTACCGATGAGGGTGCAAAGTTCGACGCCGAGGTGTTCCTCGATGCCAACACGCTCGACCCGTTCGTGACCTGGGGCACCAACCCAGGGCAGGGCATCAGTCTGCTCGAGAACGTGCCAAGCCCGAGCGACTTCAGCGACCCTAACGAGCGCACCGCCGCCGAGCACGCGCTCGAATACATGGACCTCAAGGCCGGCACCCCGATGCGCGACATCAAGATCGACACCGTGTTCCTTGGCTCATGCACCAACGGTCGCATCGAAGACCTGCGCGAGGCAGCTGCCGTAATCAAGGGCCACACCAAGGCCGACGGTCTGCGTTTCATGGTGGTTCCTGGCTCGGCTCGCGTGCGCCTGCAGGCCGAGGCCGAGGGCCTTGACCAGATCTTCAAAGACTTCGGTGCAGAGTGGCGTTTTGCCGGTTGCTCGATGTGCCTCGGCATGAACCCAGACCAGATGGCGCCGGGGGAGCGCAGCGCCTCGACCTCGAACCGCAACTTCGAGGGTCGCCAGGGCAAGGGCTCGCGCACCCACCTGGTGTCGCCGGTGGTCGCCGCCGCAACGGCAATCCGTGGCACGCTTTCGTCGCCGGCCGACCTGGTCGCAGCAGAGGAGACCAACTAATGGAAAAGTTCACCGTCTTCACCGGAACCGCCGTGCCGCTGCGCCGCAGCAACGTCGACACCGACCAGATCATTCCTGCGGTCTATCTGAAGCGCATCACCAAGACCGGCTTCGAAGACGCACTGTTTGCCGCCTGGCGCAACGATGCCGACTTCGTGCTGAACAAAGACGCGTACAAGGCCGGTCAGGTGCTGGTTGCCGGCCCAGACTTTGGCACCGGTTCGAGCCGTGAGCACGCAGTATGGGCCTTGCGCGACTATGGCTTTAAGGCCGTGCTGAGCAGCAAGTTTGCCGACATCTTCCGTGGTAACTCGGGCAAGCAGGGTCTGGTTGCTGGCGTGATCAGCGACGCCGACACCGAGCGCCTGTGGGCCGCGATCGAGGCCAACCCTGGCATCGAATGCACAATCGATCTGCCGAACCAGACCGCCACGATTGGCGACCTGACCGTGCCTTTTGAGATTGACGAATACACTAAGTGGCGTCTAACGGAGGGCCTCGACGACATCGGTCTGACCCTTCGAAACGAGCAAGCGATCACCGACTTTGAGGCGAAGCGAGAGGCCTGGCGGCCAAAGACTTTGCCGGCAAAGCACTAGAGGAGCCGAATGAGCCAGATCACAGTCACCGGGGGCAAGCCGCTCAAGGGACGCGTTCAGCTCAAGGGCGCCAAGAACCTAGTCACCAAGGCCATGGTTGCCGCGCTGCTTGGCGACACCAAGAGCGTTCTCAAAGACGTTCCGCACATCAGCGACGTCGAGGTGGTTAAGAACCTACTGACCCTGCACGGCGTCGAGATCGAGTTCAGCGACGACGGCGTCATGTCGCTCGACCCAACCAACGTCAAGTCGGCTCACATGGTCGACATCGATGCCCACGCCGGTTCGTCGCGCATTCCGATTTTGTTCTGTGGCCCGCTGCTGCACCAGCTTGGCGAGGCCTTCATTCCCGACCTCGGTGGCTGCCACATCGGCGACCGCCCGATTGACTTTCACATGGAGGTGCTGCGCAACTTTGGCGCAGTAATCGAAAAGCAGGTCAACGGCATCCGCATTTCTGCACCGGATGGCCTCAAGGGCGCCAAGGTTGCCCTGCCGTATCCGTCGGTCGGCGCGACCGAGCAGGTTCTGTTGGCCGCGACCCGTGCCGAGGGCATCACCGAGCTTTCGGGCGCCGCTATCGAACCCGAGATCATGGATCTGATCGCGATTTTGCAAAAGATGGGTGCGATCATCTCGGTCGACACAGATCGCGTGATTCGCATCGAGGGCGTCAAGACCATGAGCGGCTACACCCACCGCGCGCTGTTCGACCGCAACGAGGCAGCCTCGTGGGCCGCCGCCGCGCTGGCCACCAAGGGCGATATCTTCTGCGAGGGCGCCAGCCAGCCAGAGATGATGACCTTCTTGAACGTGTTCCGCAAGGTTGGCGGCGCGTTCGACATTCAGGATGACGGCATTCGCTTCTATCACCCTGGCGGCGAGCTCAACCCGGTGGTCATCGAGACCGACGTGCACCCTGGCTTCATGACCGACTGGCAGCAGCCGCTGGTCGTTGCCCTGACCCAGGCCAAGGGCCTCTCGATCATTCACGAGACCGTCTATGAAAACCGCTTCGGATTCACCGACGCGCTGGTTCAGATGGGCGCCCAGATTCAGATCTATCGTGAGTGCCTTGGTGGCACTCCGTGCCGATTCGGTCAGCGCAACTTCTATCACTCGGCCGTAATCTCGGGCCCGGTTCACCTCAAGGCGGCCGAAATTCGCGTGCCAGACCTGCGCGGCGGATTCAGCCACATGGTTGCGGCGCTCGCGGCCGAGGGCACCTCGCTGGTCACCAATGTTCAGCTGATTTCGCGTGGCTATGAGCACTTCCTGCAGAAGCTCACCGACCTCGGCGCCGACTTCACCTACACCGAATAATCGGCAATGGCCAAGGCAAAGAAGCGCAAGCCCCAGCTGGCGATGCCGGCGCTAAAAAAGAGCGAATACCACTTCGCGCTGCACTCGGCCGCCTCGGTTTTGGTGCCACTCGTGCGCAGCATGTTTGGCGTGCGATCGCGCGGCGCCGAGAAACTGCCTAAGAGCGGCGCATACATTCTGGTTGGCAACCATGTCACAAATGTCGATGCCCTTGCGGTCGCCTATTTCATCTATGTGCACCTTAAGCGTGCGCCGCACTTTTTGGCCAAGGAAGGCCTGTTTCGCACGCCTGTGATCGGCAGCATCCTGCGCTCGGCCGGGCAGATTCCGGTCTATCGAAGCGGTCACCGCAACGACGAACCGCTGCGCGCCGCATTCGATTTTTTGCGCGCGGGCCACAGCATCGCGATTTTTCCTGAGGGCACGCTGACTCGTGATCCTGAACTATGGCCGATGCGCGGCAAGCCTGGGGCCGTGCGCTTGGCACTCGAGTCTGGCGTTCCGGTGTATCCGATCGGGCAGTGGGGCAGCGAAAAGATCCTGCCGCAATACGGCAGCAAGTTTCGACCTGGCTTCTGGAAGAAGGTCGACATTCTGGTTGGTGACGAGATCGACCTCGAGCGCTTTCGTGGTCGCACGCTGACCCCCGCCGAGCTCAACGAGGCGACCCAGTTGGTCATGCGCGAAATCACCAAGCTCGTTGCCGAGCTGCGTGGCGAGCCGGCCCCTGAAAAGGTCTGGGATCCGCTCGATCACGGTCAAACCACCAGCGGAAACTTCAAGAAGGAAGGCAAGTAGCCCATGGCAAAGATTGCAGTGATCGGAGCCGGCTCCTGGGGCACCACCTTCGCCAAGATTCTTGCCGACGCGGGCAACGACGTAACCATCTGGGCTCGCCGTGCCGACATCGTCGAAGAGATCAACGACGAACACCGCAATGGCGACTACCTGCCTGGCATCCAGCTGCCCGAATCGCTCAAGGCCTCGACCTCGGTTGCCGAGGTAATCGACACCGCCGATCAGGTTTATCTGGCCGTGCCATCGCAGACCCTGCGCGCCAACCTGCAGGAATGGGGATCGTTGCTGCCAAAGCACGCGATTCTGGTAAGCCTCATGAAGGGCGTCGAGAAAGACACGGGCCTGCGCATGAGCGAGGTCATCGCCGATGTAATCGGTTGGCCGACCGCGCAGATCGTCGTCGTCTCTGGCCCAAACCTCGCGCTCGAGATCGCCAACGAAGAACCGGCCGCGTCCGTTGCGGCCTCGAGCTCGAAGGCCTCGGCGTTGGCCGTGGCTAAGGCCGCGAGCAACTCATACTTCACCAGCTTCACCAACGGCGATGTGATTGGCACCGAGTTTGGCGGAATCCTGAAGAACCTGATCGCCGTGGCTATCGGCATCGTCAACGGTGTTGGCTACGGTCAAAACACCAAGGCGTCGATCATGACCCGCGGCTTGGCAGAAATCTCGCGCTTCGCGGTTGCCTATGGCGCAAAGCCATCGACGATGGTCGGTTTGGCCGGTCTCGGCGACCTGATCGCGACCGCCGAGTCGCCGCTGTCGCGCAACCACCGTGCGGGCGAAATGCTCGGCAAGGGCTACACCAAAAAAGAGGTGCTCAAGCGCATGTCGCAGACCGCTGAGGGTCTTGCCTCGGTCGCGCCCGTGCTGCAGCTCGCAGCCGAAAAGGGTGTCTCGATGCCGATCGTCGAGCAGGTCAATCTGGTGATCGAGGGCAAGATGAACCCGCGCGACATCGCGCCACACCTGACCCACGAGTCAGACCAGCCGCAGGGCGAATAACAAGAATTTCGGAGGCCACCGTGACCAAACTTCGCGTAGCAGTCGTCTTTGGCGGCAAGTCGAGCGAACACTCGATCTCGTGTGCCACCGCCGCGGGCGTGCTCGGTGCAATCGACCGCAACAAGTATGAAGTCGTGCCAATCGGCATCACGAAGGCCGGCAAATGGACGCTCGCAGCCGACGACACCGAAAAATGGAAGCTGCGTAAGGGCGAGCTTGCCGTCGTCGAAGACGAAGGCAACCAGGTCGATTTTGCGATGGATGGCTCGCGCGAACTGATCTATAGCGATGCAACCGGCGAACACCGTTCGCTTGGCAAGATCGACGTAATCTTTCCGGTTTTGCACGGCCCGTTCGGCGAAGACGGCACGGCGCAGGGCTACTTCGAGCTGCTAGGCATTCCATACGTCGGCAATGGCGTCTTGGCCTCGGCTGCCGGCATGGACAAAGAATTCACCAAGGCACTGTTTGTTGCCGCGGGAGTGCCGTGCACACCGCACGTCGTTGTGCGCGAGCGCCAGATGCTCGACGACCCAGAGAGCGTGTTGGCTGCGGTTCGCCAGCTGGGCGGCCTGCCGGTGTTCGTCAAGCCCGCCCGCGCCGGCTCTTCGGTCGGAGTATCAAAGGTCAAAACCTGGGACGACTTTGGCGCGGCCGCCGAGCTTGCCCTGCAGCACGACAACAAGTTCGTGGTCGAACACGGTCTGGTCGGTCGCGAGGTTGAGTGTGCCGTGCTGTCGTCGTTCGATGGCGCCCGCCCGCGCGTCTCGGTTGCCGGCGAGATCATCGTCAAGGGCCGCGAGTTCTACGATTTCGATGCCAAGTATCAAGACGAGGCCTCGGTCGATCTGGTGATTCCTGCCGACCTGAGCGCCGACCAGCTGGCGCAAATGCAGGCGATCGCGCGCGACGCATACGAATCGCTTGGTTGCTATGGCTTGGCTCGCGTCGACTTCTTTTTGACCGCAGACGGCTTCTTTGTGAACGAGATCAACACGTTGCCTGGCTTCACGCCGCTGTCGATGTTTCCGTCGCTTTGGCAGGCATCTGGAATCGAATATGCCGACCTGATCGACGAGCTGATTCGCCTGGCGCTGGCTCGCTAGGTATTCGGCTAACTAGCCAGAGCAGGTGGCGTCGGCCGCGACCGACTTGATTGCCGGGGCCAGCGCGTCGAGCGTGCTCACGCCCACGGCCTTGGTCGAATCGATGATTACCTCGGTGGCTGGCTTGCGGCCAAAACTGATGAAGCGATAGCGCGGGGCATCGCTCGGGTCAACCAGCCAATCGACATCGCTAGTGCTGACGCAACGCAGCTTGCTGACCTTCACCTCGGGCAGGCCGCAGCGCACGATGACCGCGGTTGGGTTGCCATATGCGGCGGTGGCCTGGGCGTCGGTGGTTCGCTTAGGCGCAGTACCGATGGTCTCGGGCAGGCGCACGCTGACCTCGGCGCAGTTTGGGTCGTTGGCGAGCTCGGCCGGTTGCAACGACACCGTGGCGGTGCAAGCGGTGGTGCCGGCCAGCACCAGAGTGGCCAGCGCGGTGGCGGTTAGAACTCGCAAAATCTTCATCGCTTACAGGCTACCTTTGACTCTGTGACTGCTCTAAATTCGGCCGACTCGATTGCCAATCCGACCATCGCCGATGTGGGCGAGAACGAGGCGCTGCGTCGCACGGTTTCGCGACTAAATGCCGGCGATTATGCGCTCGTTGGTTCGGGCGACGATGCCGCAGTGGTTGCCACAACCGACGACCGATTCGTAGTCACCACCGACACCATGATCGAGGGCCACGACTTTCGCCTGGACTGGTCGAGCGCCTTTGACCTGGGCTGGAAGGCCGTAGCCACCAACGTTGCCGATGTGGCGGCAATGGGCGCCCGCCCGACCGCCCTGGTTGTTGCGCTTGCCGTTCCGGCGTCGACCGCGGTTGCCTGGCTCGAGGCTTTCGCCGACGGCTTGCGCGAGGCCTGCCTCGCCCTTGCGCCGGGAGCATCGGTCGTTGGCGGCGACTTGGCTGCGGCCGAGCAAATCATGATTGCGGTCACCGCTCACGGCGCGCTCGAGGGCCGCGAGCCCGTTTTGCGTTCGGGCGCTCAGGTCGGCGACATCGTCGCCGTGGCGGGCACTCTGGGCCGCGCTGCATGCGGGCTCGCCCTGCTGCAAAGCGGCGAGGCAACCGCGATTAACGCATACGACGACTGGGTCAACGTGCAGCGCCGCCCAAACCCACCGATTCAGGCCGGCATCGATGCCGCCAACGCGGGGGCAACCAGCATGCTCGATCTAAGCGACGGCTTGGCTAAGGATTCGCATCGCGTGGCCCGCGCCTCGGGCGTGACCATCGCGATCGACCGCGTGCAGCTCTCAGGATTTGAGGCCATGCTCGAAGAGCCGGCAATGCGAATCGGCGCCAACGCGATGGACTGGGTTATCGGCGGTGGAGAAGATCACTCGCTGCTGGCGACTTTTGCCCCCGACGCCGTGATGCCTCGTGCCTTCAAACCAATCGGACGCGTCATCGCTCGAGCCGAGTCAGAGGTTTTGCTCGACGGTTCCCCGCTTCAGGAATCTGGCTGGGACTCGTTCGTCGCCTAGCCGTGCAACTGGCTGTTGAGTACGATGCCAACGCCAACGCGAGGCAAGACCTCGACCGCGCCGGTCATCGAGTTGCGGCGGAACAACAGGTTCGGCATGCCGCTGAGCTCGAGGGCCTTGACCGCACGAGCCTCGCCGCCGTCAACGATGTTGACCTTGGTGCCGGCAGTCACATACAGCCCGGCCTCGACAACCGAATCGTCGCCGATCGAAATGCCCACGCCGGCGTTGGCGCCAAGCAGCGCACGCGCGCCAATGACGACCTTTTCTTTGCCGCCGCCCGAGAGCGTGCCCATGATCGATGCGCCGCCGCCGATGTCTGCACCATCGTGCACGACTACGCCCTGCGAGATTCGACCCTCGACCATTGACGAGCCGAGCGTGCCGGCATTGAAGTTGACGAAGCCCTCGTGCATGACGGTGGTGCCTGGCGACAAGTGTGCGCCAAGACGAACGCGGTTGGCGTCGGCGATGCGCACCTTGCGCGGGGTGACGTAGTCGACCAAACGCGGAAACTTGTCGATCGAGTGCACGATGACACCCTGGCGCTGCAGGGTCGAACGGTTGCGCTCGAGGTCATCCAGGGCAATCGCACCGATGTTGGTGAACGCCACGATCGGCAGGTTCGGAATCAGACCCTCGAGGTTGATGCTGTTCGGGCGCACGAGCAGGTGCGAGAGCAGGTGAAGGCGAAGGTATGCGTCTGCGGTCGAAACCACCGGCAGCTGCAGGTCGATCTCGGTGCGCACAACCTGCACGGTGACGTTGCGTCGGGCGTCGTCGCCAACCTGTGCGTCGAGCTCGCGCGGCACCACCCAGGCCGAGTCGCCCTTGGGTGCGGCACCCAACTGAGGGTTCGGGTAATAGACGTCGAGAACGGTTCCGTCGCTCGATACGGTCGCGAGGCCGTGGCCCCAGGCAGTGGTTGCAGTCGCTTCAGTCACGAGAACAAGGTTAACAGTTAGCCTTGAAGGGTGTCTGGCTCAGTTCTAAATCTCAAAGGCGACGTTGTCGACCTAACCGAAACCATCTGCAACATCGAATCCGTTTCGGGCAACGAGCGTGCGCTCGCCGACGCGATTGAGGCGGCGCTCGCCGACTATTCGCACCTCGAGGTAATTCGCGACCAAGACGCCATCGTCGCTCGCACTCACCTTGGCCGCGCGAGTCGCGTGGTCATCGCCGGTCACATCGACACTGTTCCGGTTGCTAACAACCTGCCAATCGAGCGTCGTGTGATCGATGGCAAGGATGTGCTCTGGGGTCGTGGCACGGTCGACATGAAGGCCGGCGTTGCCGTGCAGCTAAAGCTCGCGGCCGAACTGGTCGAGCCAAACGTTGACCTGACCTGGATTTTCTATGACCACGAGGAGGTCGAGGCCACCCTGAACGGCCTCGGTCGAATCTCGCGCAACCGACCAGAGCTAATTGCCGGCGACTTCGCCGTGTTGTGCGAACCGACCGCCGCACTGGTAGAGGGTGGCTGCAACGGCACCATGCGCGTCGACATCCGCACCTCGGGCGTAAAGGCTCACAGCGCCCGCGCCTGGATGGGCAAGAACGCGATTCATGGTGCTGCCGATGTGCTCGCGCGCCTCAACGACTACGTCACGCAGGAGGTCGAGGTCGACGGCCTCGTCTATCGCGAGAGCCTCAACGCCGTGCTCATCAGCGGCGGAATCGCGACGAACGTGATTCCCGACGACTGCGTGATCACCGTCAACTATCGTTTTGCGCCGAGCAAGTCGGCAGCCGATGCCGAGGCGCACCTGCGCGAGGTGTTCGCGGGTCACGAGCTGACCGTCGTCGACATCGCCGAGGGTGCCCGCCCGGGGCTTGACCGCCCAGAGGCCCAGGCCTTCCTGGCTGCCAGCGGAGTCGAGGCCAAGCCAAAATACGGTTGGACCGACGTGGCTCGCTTCAGCGCGCTGGGTGTGCCGGCCGTCAACTATGGCCCTGGCGACCCAAACAAGGCCCACGCCGACGACGAAAACACCCCGATCGAACAGATCTATGCGTGTGAAGACGGCCTGCGCGCGTGGTTGACCGCCTAATCAATCGTTCAACCGACCGTCGCTGGTCGTTGGCCGCCGCGCCCTGGTGGCTGGGCGTAATCCTGGTTTGGCTGGCGACGCGTGTCTCGTCGACCCTGTTGTTCCTGCTGGTTGCCCGCACCCAGGCGGCCAACTATTGGACGGGCGCCGCACCAGGCTATTTCGAATACCTAAACATCTGGGATTCCGAGTGGTTTCACAAGGTGTTCGACCACGGCTATCCGGTGCCGCTGCCGGTCGGTTCGGACGGGCTGGTGCCGCAAAACGAGTGGGCGTTCATGCCGGGCTATCCAATGCTCGTGCGCGCCGTTTCGAGTCTGACCACGCTTGACTGGGCGCATGCCTCAGCCCTGGTTTCGCTCGGCGCAAGCTTTGGTTTTGCGCTGGTCGCATACCGTCTGATTGTGCTGCGATTCAGCCCCCAGGTGGCGCTGTGGTCGTTGGTGCTGATCGGGCTTTCACCCGCGTCGATCGTGATGCAGGCCGGGTATGCCGAATCGCTCGGCCTACTGTTGCTCGCCGCAGGGTTGTTGTTTTGGGCCACCAATCGTTTGTGGTGGGCCGCCGCCGCGATCGCCGCCATGTCGCTCACTCGCCCTGGCGCGGTGGCGTTCTCGATGGCCGTATTCGCCGTGCTGGCTTGGCGCTGGTGGCGCGGGCTCGACCAGGGCTGGCCCGAGCGAATCCGTCTGGCCGGGCTGGGGGCAATAACTGGCGCAGCCGGTTTTGCCTGGCTGGTAATCGCATGGGCTGCTACCGGCCGATTCGACTCATACCTGGTCACCGAACTGGCATGGCGTCGTGGCTACACCGATAGCGTCAAACTGAACCTGCTCGAGCCGTGGTTTGCCTCGGCCGAATTTTGGCTTGGCAGGGGCACCGGTGCGCTGGTCGTGTTGGCGCTTTTCACGTTCGCGGCGTGGGTCATGTTGACCCCAGCGGTAAAGGCGCTGCCGATAGAGTTGCGCGCGTTCAGCGGCGCATACCTGCTGTATCTGGCCCTCGTGTTTTTTCCACAGTCGAGCACCGTTCGCATTCTTTTTCCGGCTTTTGGGTTGTTGGTGGCGCTGGGCGCTAGAACGGTCAACCTGCGACCACCCGCCAAGTATGCGCTGCTCGCGCTTGCCGTTGTTCTGCAGCTCGGCTGGTTGCTCACCTGCTGGCGCTATTCGGCACCAGATTTTTCGCCACCCTAAGGCGTTTTTGCGAGGGAAATCCCTCATAAAGCCGGCCAAAATGTGGAAATCCGAACATCTGGCCGGTTTGTTTAGGTCCGTGTTATTTAGTCGTTACCTCGTATTACGACTCATGGTTTTTTGACCGATTTTGCCGTGTTTTAATTGATGACTAATGGCGATGAAGCCAACAAACAAGGAGTAACAATGGCAGCAATGAAGCCACGCACCGGCGACGGACCGATGGAAGCTGAGCGCGAGCCTCGTGGCCTGATCGTACTTCGAGTTCCACTTGAGGGCGGGGGACGTCTGGTCGTTTCTGTAAACGACGACGAAGCCAAGAATCTATACGAAGTGCTCGAGGGCGTTGTAAGAAAATAGGCAGTTAAAACTTTTGGGCCGATCAGCGATGATCGGCCCTTTTGTTTTGCCCGGATACCCCGCGCAACAAGTCGTTACTGAACGCGCTTGCTTGCCAGCAGCAGGCCGTCGCCAACCGGCGAGAGCACCGAGATAAAGTCGTCGCTGTTGTCAAAGAAGCGAAGCACGTCGCGGTAAATCGCGGTTGCCTCGTCGCGCATGGCAGGGTCTGGCACGCGGTCGCGCCACAGGGCGTGAGCGATTGCTACGACGCCGCCTGGGCGCAGCAGGCGCGAGGCCTCATGCAGCTGTTCTTCAAGGGTCTCGCGATCGGCGTCTAGAAAGACCAGGTCATATGCGGCGTCGGCCATGTTCGACATCACGTCGGCGGCGCGGCCGCTGATCACGCGTGTGCGATTAGCCGCGATGCCGGCATCGTTGAACGCAAACTTTGCGGCGGCTTGGTATTCAGGCTCTGAATCGATCGTTGCCAGAACCGAACCCGGAGTCGCGCTCAGGAGCCATAGGCCCGAAACGCCGGTGCCTGTGCCGGCCTCGACGATGGCCTTGGCGCCCATGGCCGAGGCGACGAAAGCGAGGTGTGCTCCGACGGCAGGTGTGATGCACTCGACACCGAATTCCTCGGCGCGACCGCGCGCATCGCGCACGGCTGTTGGTTCGGCGATGAAATCCTCGGCGAACTTCCAGCTGCTGATCTTGTCTACCATTGGGGCCTCCTGCCAAAAGCATAAAGTGAGGCCCTCGGTTTGCCCCGCAGACAAGCGGTAACCTTGACTTATGTTTGGCATCAGCGGCGAAAAATTGCTCATTCTTGGGCTACTCGCTGCCGTCGTGCTTGGGCCCGAGCGACTGCCGTATTACGCCCAGCAACTGGCCAAGTTGGTGAAGAGCCTCAAGCGGTTTGCCGATGGCGCGAAGGATCAGTTGAGTGCCGAGGTTGGCGAAGACCTCGACTGGAAGAAACTCGATCCACGCCAATACGACCCACGCCGCATCATTCGCGAGGCCCTGACCGACGAAGATTCGCAGCTTGGCGCCGGCACGCTTGGTGCGGCATCCTTGGGCTCTGGTCTCAATCAGTCGCGCAAACTCGAATCGCTGGCCGCCGGCGAGGGCGCGCCATTCGACTCAGAGGCCACCTAGGCACATCACCCAGGTGTAGCGGCCAAGGCGCGGCCACATTCGTGCCTTAGAAGCGACGCATCCAGCGAAGAATCACCGCGAATAGTGGCGCCATTCGCCGCCACTGGCTGGCCCGACTCGGCAAGCGCAGAATCAACGAGAGCGGGCCGTTGATCGCAACACCAATGCTCTTTGCCTGGGTGTATTTCAATAGGCCGGCTGGGCCGTTGCGGCGGCCAAGCCCGCTGAGTTTCATGCCACCCATAGGCGATTCCATCGACGCAAACGATGCGCGATAGCCCTCGTTTACGTTCACGCTGCCCGCATTCAGTCGACTGGCAACGCGAATAGCCTCGCGGCGCGGGCCAACCACCGATGCATTGAGGCCATACTCGGTGTCGTTTGCCTGAGCGATTGCGTCTTCGATATCGGAATATGAGCTCACGGCCAACACTGGGCCAAACACCTCGCCGCGGAACAAGCGGGCATCGCTCGGAACGTCGGTCAGAACGGTTGGTGAGTAGCAGTTCGGGCCGAGCTCGGGCAGGGCAGTGCCGCCGGCAATCAAGGTTGCGCCCTTGTCGACGGCGTCGTTCACCAAGCCGCCAACGCGCTCCAGTTGAGCCGCGCTCGTGAGGCTGCCGAGGTCAAAGTCGAAGTCGCTGCTGCGGCCAACCGTGAGCTCGTTCACGCGGGTCGCGAGCTCGGTCACGAACTGGCCATATAGCGACTCGTGCACATAGACGCGCTCGATCGAAACACAGAGCTGACCGGCCGAACCGAAGGCACCGCCGATGGCGATCTCGGCCGCCTGTCGTGGCTTGGCGCCTGGCAGCACGATCATCGGGTTCTTGCCGCCGAGTTCGAGGCTTGCACCAATGAAGTTGCTCGCCGCGCGTTCGTAGACGCGCCGACCCGTGGCGGTCGAACCTGTGAACGCCACGTAGTCGCAGCTGTCGGTCACGGCGTTGCCAACGGTCGCGCCGTCACCCGCGACAACAGTCCAGACCTCGCCTGGCAGGCCCGCCGCAATCGCATATTCACGAAGCAAAAGAACGCTAAGGACCGTTTGATTGTCGACCTTTTGCAGCACCGCGTTGCCCGCCGCAAGTGCAGGAAAAACATCGAGAGCGGTTAGCGCCAGCGGATAGTTCCATGGTGTGATAACGCCGACCACACCAAGCGGAACTCGCTCGACCCAGGTCTTGGTCAGAATCGGCACGCCGGGTTTGGTGCGTTCGCGAGCCAAAATCTTTGCGGCGCGCTTGCCGTAATAAAGCGCTGCCTGAATGGCACCCGAGACCTCTTCAAACGCGTGTGCGTGTGACTTGCCGGTTTCGAGTTGCAGCACATCCATCAACTTGTCTTGATTGGCGAGCAGCTGATCAAACACGGCGAGAAGAATCGCTGCGCGGCGCCCAGGCGCGAGGGCGGCCCATGCAGGCTGAGACGAACGCAGCAGTTGGGCGGCCACCTCGACCTGGGAGGCCTCTAGTTGCGGCAGTTCATAAATGCGCTTGCCGGTGAACGGGTTGATAACTGGCGTGGTTGAACGAATCCCGCCGGCCGCGCTGGCTTCTAGGTGGGCGGTTAGGTTCGCAATGCTGGTGTCGATCACGCTCACGAGTCTAAGACTGTGGGCTGACATTCAGGCGGCGACCGGCAAGCCCAAGCGGCAGTCGAATCAGCTCCTGTGCGATTGACGCGATGGCCACGGCGGCTGGATCCTCGGGGTGCTGCAACACAACGGGCGTGCCCGAATCGCTGCATTCGCGCAGGCGCATGCTCATAGGAATCTGCCCGAGCACGGCAACTGGTTGGCCGCTCAGACTGGTCAGGCGATCTGCCACGATTTGGCCGCCGCCGGCACCGAATATCTCGAGGCGAGTGCCGTCGGGCTGCTCAAACCAAGACATGTTTTCGATAACGCCCACGATGCCCTGACCGGTCTGCAGGCCAACGGCACCAGATCGCTCGGCAACCTCGGCCGCGGCAAGTTGCGGGGTGGTGATCACTATCGACTTGGCGGTCGGCAACTGCTGGCCAAGGCTGATTGCCACATCGCCAGTGCCGGGCGGCAAATCCACCAGCAAAAAGTCGAGGTCACCCCAATAGACATCGGTCAAAAATTGCTGGATGGCTCGATGCAGCATTGGTCCGCGCCAGGCGACGGGTTGGTTGCCCTCAAGGAACATACCGATCGAAATCACCTTTACGCCGTGAGCGACGGGCGGCAACATGAGGTCGTCCACTCGAGTTGGCCGCGCCTGGGTCGAGCCCTGTTGCAAACCGAGCTGAGCCGGAATCGAGAAGCCGAAAATATCGGCATCTATAAGCCCGACCTTCTTGCCGAGTCGAGCCAATTCGACCGCCAGGTTCGCGGTCAAAGACGACTTGCCGACGCCGCCCTTGCCCGAGCCGATTAGCAAGACGCGAGTGAGGGTGTCGGCACCAAAGGGGTTCACGCGGGCAGGCTTGCCCTGGCGCAACTTAGTCACCAGTTCGGCGCGCTCGGCGGGCGACATCACGTCGAGCTGAACGTCCACCGCGCCAACGTCATCGACAGATGCGATTGCCGCGCGCACATCGCGTTCGATCTTGTCGGCGGCGGGGCAGCCTATGACCGTGAGCTTAACTCGTTGGGTGACTCGACCGTCAGCATCGATGCGGGGGCGATCGAGCATGTCGAGTTCGGTTAGCGGAAGGCGCAGTTCTGGGTCAATCACGCCAGAAAGGGCCGCCCAGATCTTGGCGTCGAGCGTCATTTCTTGGCGTTGGTTGCCTTGGTCGCAGGCTGCTCGGGCAGTTTGGCGATCTCGGTCTTGAACTCGCGCAGCAAATCGCGCAGCTCGTCGCGCACAAAGTCGCGAGTCGCCATCTCATCTAGCGCCAGGCGCAGTGCAACAACTTCGCGAGCCAGATATTCGGTGTCGGCGAGATTGCGTTCGGCGCGCACGCGGTCTTGCTCAAACTTGACGCGGTCGCGGTCGTCCTGTCGATTCTGAGCCAAAAGGATCAGCGGCGCGGCGTATGACGCCTGCATCGACAGGATCAGCGTCAAAAGCGTGAAGTTCAGGCCACGCGGGTCGAACTGCCAGTTAGTCGGCGCCATCGAGTTCCAGGTCAACCAAATGGTGACGAACACGGTCATGCCAATCAAGAAGCCGCCGGTGCCCATGGCGCGCGCGAATGCCTCGCTGGCGCGTCCGAATTTTTCTGGATCGAGGCGAAGGTTAGAACGCAGGCCACGGCGTGCGCTGATTGGGCTGTCGAGACGTTCGTTCGGCATTAGCGCACCCCCTTGGTGGTCTTTTTGGCAGCTGGCTTTTTCGCAGCCGGCTTTTTGCGGGTCGAAGGCTTGGTGCCGGTGGCATCGCCCTCGGTTCGCCAGTCTTCTGGCAGCAGGTGGTCGAGCACGTCGTCAACCGTGACCACACCGAGCAGTCGGTTTTCGTCGTCGACAACGGGCAACGCAACCAGGTTGTAGTTGGCGAGCATGCGGTGAATCGCGGCAATCGAGGTGTCGGCGTGCACCGGCTCGAGCTCGGTGTCGAGCAGGTTGCCGAGGCGCTCGTGCGGTGGGTAACGCAGCATGCGCTGAAAGTGCACCATGCCCAGGTAGCGGCCGGTGACAGTTTCGTATGGCGGCAAAGTAACAAACACCGACGCGGCCAAAACCGGCGACACATCTTTGCGGCGAATCAGAGCCATGGCCTCGGCCACGGTGTTGTCGACGGCACAGATGATCGGCTCGGAGGTCATCAGACCACCCGCGGTGAATTCGCCGTATTCCATGAGGCGGCGCAGGTCGTCGGCCTCTTCTTCGTCCATCAGGTCAAGAATTGCCTCGGTGCGTTCCTCAGACATGTTCTGCATGAGGTCGGCTGCGTCGTCTGGTTCCATGAGGTCAAGAACCTCGGCCGCACGCTCGTCGTCGAGCTCGTCGATGATGTCGAGCTGCTCCTCTTCGGGCAGCTCTTCGAGCACGTCGGCAAGGCGCTCGTCGTCGAGTTCCTCGG
>JBEEJX010000110.1:0-4168 GCA_041168965.1 Actinomycetota bacterium | reverse complement strand
CCACAGAACGCCGACGAAGAGGCGCTTATCGTGCGTCGTGGGGTTCACTCCTTCGCGCTGCTGAACCTGTTTCCTTATAACTCTGGGCACATCCTGATTTGCCCATACCGTCACATTGCTACCTATGATCAGGCCACCGCTGAAGAGGTCGCCGAGATGGGTTTGTTGACTCAGCAGGCAATGCAGGTGCTAAAGCATGTGAGCGGAGCCCACGGCTTCAACATCGGCATGAATCAGGGCGAGGTTGCCGGTGCCGGCATCGCGTCACATCTGCACCAACACCTCGTGCCACGCTGGCGAAACGATGCCAACTTCTTTCCGATCATTGCCGAAACCAAGGCTCTGCCGAGGTTGCTTGGCGACGTGCAACGCGACGTAGCTTCGGGTTGGAATGAGATGTTCGGCAACCCATAGACTTGGTGCATGACTGAAAGCACCAAGCCAACCACCGGAACCCCACTCGTAAAGCGCGGCCTAGCCGAGATGCTTAAGGGCGGCGTCATCATGGATGTCGTCACTCCTGAGCAGGCAAAGATTGCCGAGGACGCGGGCGCAGTAGCAGTTATGGCTCTCGAGCGAGTCCCCGCCGACATTCGCGCTCAGGGCGGCGTGTCGCGCATGAGCGACCCAGACATGATCGACGGCATCATCAGCGCCGTATCGATCCCGGTCATGGCCAAGGCTCGCATCGGTCACTTTGTTGAGGCACAAATCCTTCAGGCACTCGGCGTTGACTACATCGATGAGTCAGAGGTGCTCAGCCCAGCCGACTACGTGAACCACATCGACAAGTGGAACTTCAACGTGCCTTTTGTTTGTGGCGCAACGAACCTTGGCGAGGCACTTCGTCGCATCACCGAGGGCGCCGCGATGATCCGCTCGAAGGGTGAGGCCGGCACCGGAGACGTTTCTGAGGCCACCAAGCACATCCGCACCATCTCGGGCGAGATTCGCGCCCTTGCAGCCAAGAACGACGACGAGCTGTACGTTGCCGCTAAGGAACTCCAGGCACCGTATGAGCTTGTGCGCGAGGTCGCCAGGAGCGGAAAGCTGCCTGTGGTCATGTTCGTTGCGGGTGGTGTCGCTACCCCTGCCGATGCAGCCATGATGATGCAGCTTGGTGCCGACGGCGTTTTCGTAGGCTCGGGTATCTTCAAGTCGGGCAACCCTGCCGAACGCGCCAAGGCGATCGTCAAGGCAACCACCTTCTACAACGACCCTGCCGTTTTGGCCGAAATTAGCCGCGGACTTGGCGAGGCCATGGTTGGCATCAACGTGAGCGACCTGCCTGCACCACACCGTCTGGCCGAGCGCGGCTGGTAACAGCCATGAGTTCGCCACGAATTGGCGTTCTCGCTCTGCAGGGCGATTTTCGCGAGCACATCGCGACGCTTGCCGCCATTGGCGTCGAGGCATTCGAGGTTCGTCGACTAGCCGAACTCGACCAGTGCGACGGCTTGGTCATTCCGGGTGGTGAGAGCACCGTTATGCAGAGGCTGGCTCAGGCCTACGGGTTGTTCGAGCCGATCCAAAGCAAGATTCGTTCGGGGTTGCCCGTTTTCGGTACCTGCGCGGGACTCATCATGCTCGCCGACAGGATCACCGACGGCATTGTGGGCCAGCAGACCTTCGGTGGCCTACCGGTGACCGTGCGCCGCAACGCCTTCGGAAACCAACTCGATTCCTTTGAGACTGACCTTGCGTTTCGTGGCATCACGGGGCCGGTGCATGCCGCGTTTATCCGCGGGCCGCTCATCGAGTCTGTCGATCCAGGCGTTGAGGTTTTGAGCCAGCTTCACGACGGCCGCATTGTGGCGGCTCGATACGGCAATTTGCTCGGCATCTCTTTTCACCCAGAAGTAACGGGCGAAACGCGCATCCACGAGCTGTTTGTTGCCATGGTCGCGAACGCCTAAACATTAGAATCTAAGCAATCCCCAGCAAGCAACACACAGGAGCATCATGTCTGGCCACTCCAAATGGGCTACAACCAAGCACAAGAAGGCAGCAATCGACGCCAAGCGCGCCAAGCTGTTTGCGAAGCTGATCAAGAACATCGAGGTCGCTGCGCGACTCGGTGGCCCCGACATCGATGGCAACCCAACCCTTTTCGATGCGATTCAGAAGGGCAAGAAGAGCTCGCTGCCGGCCGACAACATTGATCGCGCGGTCAAGCGCGGCGCCGGAATCGGTGGCGACGGTGTCGAATACACCACCATCATGTACGAGGGCTACGGCCCAAACGGCGTGGCGATGCTCATTGAGTGTCTTACCGACAACAAGAACCGTGCAGCCGCCGAGGTTCGCCTAGCGGTCTCGCGCAACGGCGGCACGATGGCCGACCCGGGTTCGGTCTCTTACCAGTTCAGCCGCAAGGGTGTAATCGTCGTTGCAGCGGCCGATGGCGTCACCGAAGACGCCATTCTTGAGGCCGTGCTCGAGGTCGGCGTCGAAGACATCGAAGACCGCGGCGAGCAGTTCGTCATCACCACTGATCCGAGCGCGATGGTTGCCGTGCGTGTTGCACTTCAGGCTGCCGGAATCGACTACGAGAGTGCCGATGCCGAATTCGTTTCGTCGATGCCGCTGCAGGTCGATGCCGACACAGCACGCAAGGTCATCAAGCTGATTGATGCCCTCGAAGACTCAGACGACGTTCAGAATGTCTATTCGAACTTTGACATGTCGGCCGAGGTAATGGCCGAACTGGAGAACGACTAGCCGCATGCCGGTTCGAGTGCTCGGTATCGACCCTGGCCTAACCAGGTGTGGTATCGGCATCATCGAGCAGGGCGCTGGGCGCAATGTCGGGCTCGTGGCGGTCGACACGATTCGATCGACACCCGACGCCGAGCTGTCGCAGCGCATCCGCCTCATTGGCGACGCGATTGAGGCTCTAATCCTCGAACACAAGCCGCAGTCGATTGCAGTCGAGCGCGTTTTTGCGCAATCTAACCTGCGTTCGGTGATGGGCGTCGCGCAAATCAGCGGCGTCGTCTTGCTTTTGGCGGCCCGACACGACATCCCCGTTGCGTTGCACACCCCTAGCGAGGTGAAATCGGCGGTGACTGGCAATGGCCGGGCTAGCAAGGCCCAGGTGGGAGCCATGGTGGCGCAGATCCTTGGCCTCGCAGAAATTCCGAAACCGGCCGACGCAGCCGACGCGCTGGCAATCGCAATCACCCATGCCTGGCGCGGGGGAGTCGGAGCCGCAGCCGAGTCCGTTTCACAGGCCGTTGGCGTCACTGCCGCTCAGGCCCAATGGCGCGCGGCCCTTGCTGCCTCCAAGAAAACTCGATAGCCGGCCGTATTCTTTTCTGGTGATTGCAGCCCTGACCGGAACCGTGCTCGAGCTCACGCAGAACGCGTGTGTGCTTGATGTTTCGGGCGTCGGTTACCTTGTTTCGATTACACCGGCACTCTCAATCTCGCTTGCATCCGGCCAGAAGACCACCCTCGTGACAACTCTTGTCGTGCGTGAGGACTCGATGACCCTGTTTGGGTTTGCCAGTGGCGAAGAGCGCAACTTATTCGACCTTTTGCGCGGCGTAAACGGTGTCGGCCCAAAGTTGGCGTTGGCCGTTCTTGCTCACCTCACACCTGAGCAGATTGCCGACGCAGTCGTGAGCGAAAACGACAAGGTGTTTAGTCAGGTTTCGGGCGTTGGGCCAAAGACGGCCAAGTTGCTCGTTGTCACGCTTGGCGGTCGACTCAAGACCATTGGCACCGGCTCGGCCTCGGCCAGCAAGTCTGCCTCGACCGACGCCAGCGCCGTGCGCGACGCCGTGGTGCTTGCGCTCACAGGCTTGGGCATCCAAGAGGCGGTGGCCACCGGCGCCGTTGACGAGGTCCTCGTCGCGAATCCAAGTGCCTCGCGCGATATTTTGCTGCGAGACGTACTTGCTGCGATTGGCAAGGCTAAGCGATGAGCGCGAACGAGGTGCTGTCGGGCGAGGGCGAGCCGAGCGAGGTCGGTTTCGAGGCCGCATTGCGACCAAGATCGCTGGCTGAATTTGTTGGTCAGCCCAAGGTGCGCGAGCAGCTGACTCTGCTCATCGAGGCCGCCAAACTGCGAGCCCACGCTCCAGATCACATCCTTTTGGCTGGTCCGCCGGGGCTCGGCAAGACCACTCTGGCAATGATCGTCGCCCACGAGTCGGGGGCACCC
>JBEEJX010000109.1:0-21795 GCA_041168965.1 Actinomycetota bacterium | reverse complement strand
ACGCTGGCGTCAACGTTTGGGTGATGAAAGCCATTCCGACGGATGAGCGTTTAATTGAAATTACCGAGGCATGTAGTCGCGCCAATTGTGTTGCCGATTAGGGACACTAAGCGCGTCAATACACAACCGCGGTATGCGTCACGCGGTGAACGTGTATCGGGTCACAACCGCCGTTAGGCGGTTTTCTGATAGCCACCGACAAGCGGTGACTAATGACCAAGCAACGGCAATAGCAAGCGAATTGGTATTCCGTGAGCAAAAACAACATTACTCAAATTACGGCGATGCCCCCCCGAATAAACGGACAATTTTGGGGGGGGAGGGTTAGACGCGATTTTGGGAGGTTAGGCACCACTCAAGGAGCTGAATGAAAGATGGCCCGCTGTTCGGGAGTTAGAACAGACTCAAGCTGCCCCCAGAGGATGGCTACTCGGTCTGCACCCGAGGGCAGGCATTGCCTAGTCACCCTGAAAGCCATGTTCTGCAGCCGTTCCGCAGAGCCGAAGAACGAAACCTGCCTTCCCCCTATACGACCTAATCTCACGGGTGTTGGGTCCAGCGGCTGATCCTGATTGTCGAAGGTTTCCATGGTCAGCATTTGGTTTTTCCACGTCGTGCCTGGCGCGAAAATTGCGGCCATGTCTTCATCCTCATTCGAGTGGAAATAAATGCAGCCAAAGTCGGTTAGTCGCAGTTCACCGGATAGAAAGTTAGGTTGATTGATCCACATCTCTGGCGTGTAGACGAGAAATTCAGCTGTCAAAGCTGAGTGCAATATGACACTCGGTTTCAACCTTGTTGCCGCCTGCGCTGGTGCCTGAAGCACAAAAGCAAGCATGGCGAGGGCCAACGTGGCGCGCAATGTGCGCGACCAAAGCTTTTTCATCATTCCCCCAAACACTTTTGAATATAAGTTGCTAGCTAACCGGGTTCAGCAGCGTGCCGATACCCTCGACCTCGCACTCGACGATGTCGCCTGACGAGATCTTTGAGATACCCGAGGGCGTGCCGGTGAGGATCACGTCGCCTGGCAGCAGGCTCATGTTCTGCGAGACGTACGACACGATGGCCGCGACGCCCGTGAGCATCTGGTCGATCGACGCATCCTGAGCGGTTTCGCCGTTGATTCGCGACGAGATCTGCTGGTCGTCTGGCTCGAAGTCGGTCTCGATCCACGGACCAATCGGGCAGAACGAGTCGAAACCCTTTGAGCGCATCCACTGACCGTCGGTGGCCTGCAGGTCGCGCGCGGTCACGTCGTTGGCGATGGTGTAACCCCAAACGTGGCGGAGGGCATCGGCCTCTGAAACGTTCTTGGTGTATTGCCCGATGACGACGGTCAGCTCGACCTCGAGTTCGACCTGGCTGCTCTGAGCAGGCAAGAAGATCGGGTCGCCTGGGCCAACAATCGAGCTCGACGGCTTCAAGAAGATGGTCGGTTCGGCAGGTGCGGTCATGCCCATCTCGGCCGCGTGGTCGCCATAGTTCAGGCCGACACAAACCACCTTCGACGGAATCGTGGGCGCGAGCAGTTTGACCTCTTTGAGCGGGATGCGCTCGCCGGTCGTCTCGTAATGGTTAACCAGCGGGTGCCCGGCGCAGACGACCAATTCGGGGCCATCGACGATGCCGTAGCGCGGTTCGCCGCCCTGGCTAAAGCGCGCGATGCGCACTAGTCGACCAGCTTGTGCATCCAGCCGTGACGGTCTTCGACCGTGCCGTACTGAATGCCGGTGAGCTCGTTGCGCAGGCTGACGGTTAGGTCGCCGGGCTCGGCGTTTTCGCTGCCGATGTTGCCCTCGCGGCTCTTGAGCTGACCGACCGGCGTGATGACCGCGGCGGTGCCACACGCAAAAATCTCGGTGATTTCGCCCGACTCAACGCCCGCGCGAACCTCATCGAGGCTAATGCGGCGCTCTTCGACCTTGTGACCGCGGTCGCGCAGCAGGGTGACGACCGAATCGCGGGTGATGCCGCGCAGAATCGTGCCGTCGAGGCTCGGGGTAGCAACGTGGCCATCCTTGTAAACGAAGAACAGGTTCATGCCGCCGAGCTCTTCGATATAGGTCGCGGTCTCGGCGTCGAGGAACATTACCTGCGAGCAGCCATGGTCGTAGCCCTCGCCCTGAGCGAGCAGCGACGCGGCATAGTTGCCACCGGTCTTGGCCTCACCCGTGCCGTGCTTGCCGGCGCGAGCCGAGTCGAGCGCGATCCAGATCGAAACCGGCTTGATGCCACCGGTGAAGTATGGGCCGACCGGCGATGCGATTACGCGATATTCGGCGCGCTGAGCGGCACGCACACCGAGGAAGTTCTCGGCAGCGATCTCGAACGGGCGAATGTAAAGGGTCTTCTCGTTGACCGGGGCAGGCACCCAGGCGCCATCGACCTCGAGCAGCTTGTGCAGCGACTCGACGAAGATCTCGACCGGCAGCTCGGGCAGCGCCATGCGGTGCGCCGACTTCTGCAGGCGCTTGGCGTTTGCCTCTGGGCGGAAGGTCCAGATCGAGCCATCCTGGTGACGGTATGCCTTGATGCCCTCGAAGATTTCTTGGCCGTAGTGCAGCACGGCCGCCGACGGGTCCATCATGATTGGGCCATACGGTTCGACGGTTGCCGAGTGCCAGCCCTTGTCTTTCTCCCATACGACAGTGACCATGTGGTCGGTGAAGTGCGTGCCAAAGGTCGGAGCCTCAAGAATCTGCTCGCGCTCGGCGTCGGGGGTTGGGTTCTGCGACTTGATGATGGTCCACTGAGTCATGATGTGAATCCTTTTGCTTGTGCCGTGTGCGGCCTTGGCCACACCCGCCGTTCGGTTTAGAGGCGAGAAAGAATGCTCTCGGCGATCTCGGTGGTCGAGCGCTTCTTGTCGCCGCGGGTGGCTAGGTCGGCCGCCACGGCGTTCTCGATTCGTGCAGCGGCAACCGGGTTCTTCAGGTGCTCAAGCAACAGTGCAGCCGACAGGATGGCTGCGGTTGGGTCGGCAAGGTTCTTGCCTGCGATGTCGGGTGCCGAACCGTGAACCGGTTCGAACATGCTCGGAAAATCGCCGTCGGGATTGATGTTTCCCGATGCGCCCAAGCCGATGCCGCCGCCAATGGCCGCGGCAAGGTCGGTGAGGATGTCGCCGAACAAGTTGTCGGTGACAATCACGTCAAAACGCTCCGGGTTGGTGACCATAAAGATGGTCGCCGCGTCGACGTGCAGATATTCGGTCTTGATGCCAGGAAACTCCTTGGCAACCTCGTCGACAGTGCGCTGCCACAACCAGCCGGCGTGCACCAGAACGTTGTGCTTGTGCACGAGGGTCAGCTTCTTGCGGTCGCGCTGGCTGGCCAGCTCGAAGGCATGGCGCACCAGGCGCTCGACACCAAATCGAGTGTTGACCGAAACCTCGTTGGCGACCTCGTTTGGAGTGCCAACGCGGATCGCGCCGCCGTTGCCGACGTATGGGCCTTCGGTGCCCTCGCGCACGACCACGAAGTCGACCTTGCCCGGGTCGGCAAGGGGGCTGACCACGCCATCGAAAAGCTTGGTTGGGCGCAGGTTCACATAGTGCGCAAACGAGAAGCGCAACTTGAGCAGCAGGCCGCGCTCGAGAACACCGCTAGGCACGCGTGGGTCGCCAATGGCGCCCAGCAAGATCGCGTCGTGCTGCTTGAGGGCATCGAGGTCGGCGTCGGTGAGGGTCTCGCCGTTGGCGAGGTAGCGTCGCGCGCCAAGGTCATACTCGGTGGTCTTGAATTCAACGCCAGAGCCGGCGGTAACGCGCTTGATTGCCTCGAGCGCAACGCTGGTCACCTCCGGGCCGATGCCATCGCCAGGAATAACTGCCAGATCGTAAACGCGAGTCAAAATTGCTCCCAAAAGTGTGGTTCTTTTAGGCGAGTTTACTCGCGTTTGCCGGCTAAACCTCGCTAGAAACTAGCGAACAGCGGCTATCGAACGGTTGCGCGCAGCACCAGCGTGATGCTTGGGCGCAGGCCCTCTTGGGTCTGAATCTGACCGTCGCGGTTTTCGAGCAGCTCGATGTCGACCGGCAACTGACTCAGAATGGCCTGGATACGCTCGACGCTCGGCAGCACGTTTGGGTCGCGTGGTCCGCCGAAGCCGCCGTTGAGGTTTTCGAGCGAGTGCCAAACGCCAACCAGAGTCGCACCCGAGCGCAACTTGCCGACCAGCCCACCGATGGCCTTGGCCAGCTCATACTGGTCGATTTGAAGGTATGCGATCACGCCCAGATCGGCCGGCGCCAGCTTGCTGCTGAATCCGCGGGCATCGGCCTTGGTGGCCAGGCAGCGTTTGGCGAGACTCGGCTCGCTAACGGCCTCTTCGGCCACCCAAGCGCGAAACTTGCGCAGGGCAACGGCCGAAAAGTCGACGTCTTCGACTGTCCAGCCACGCTTGGCCAACCACATCGAGTTGCGGCCTTCGCCACCGGCGAGGTCGATCGCCTTGCCTGGTATCAGCGGCTCGCAGAGTTCTTTGACGAACCGGTTTTCGACCTTGGTGTAGAGCCAGGTGTCGATGCGGTACTTCTGGTTCCAGTATTCGGCCGGAACCAGCTTTGCGATGAGTTGCTTTAGGCGATTAGCCATTTACGACGGCAAGGCCGGTGAGCGACTCGGCGTCGGCCAGGCCGCCACCATTGGTGAGCTTGCCGGTGAAGCCGTTCTGCTCCATCCACGCGATTGCCTGACCAGCTCGGTTGCCCGAACGACAGTAGACGACGTAGTCGCCGGCCTTGTCGAGGGTCTCGGCCTGAGCCGCGAAGTCGCTGCCCTGCCAGTCAAAGGTGAGTGCGCCCTCGAGGTGGCCGGTCTCTGCGATTTCGGCTGGGGTGCGAACGTCGATTACTGCGGTCACTGTGCTCATATCCATCTTTTGGTCGGCACACGCGGTGAGCGTGCTGAGTGCAAATACAAGTACGAAGATAGCGGCAATCGCCTTGAACGTGGTCTTGAGGTTGTAACGCATCGTAATCCTTCTCTTGGATACCCCCTAGGGTATACACTTGAACGCAAATGAGTCTAGCAAGACTCAACTCGAAAGGCGCAAAATGCAGATCGAACCAACCGAACTAAAGGCAGCCCGCGACCGCCTGGTGCGCGTGCAGGGTCAAATCGGCGGCATCATCAGGATGCTCGACGAGGGCCGCGACTGCACCGATATGCTCACGCAGCTGTCGGCCGCCTCGACCGCGTTGTCGCGCGCCGGCTTCGCGATCATCTCGACGGGCATGGCCAAGTGCGCCCAGATGCCCGACTCGGCCGAACAGCAGAAGGCGCTCGAAAAGGCCTTCATGTCGCTGGCCTAAGCGCCGACTCAAACGCACGTACAAATCCAAAACACAACCTCAGTCATCCGAAAGGCAAAATCATGGGATTCTTTAGCAACCTGTTCAAGAAGAAGTTTGAAACCGTAAGCGTCGAGACCGCACGCGAACTGCAGCAGCAGGGCACCCTGTTGTTCGATGTTCGCGAGACCGGCGAGTTCAAGTCGGGCCACGCCGTTGGTGCGCGCAGCCTGCCGCTCAGCGGCCTGCGTGGTCGTTTCGAGCGCGAACTGCCAAAGGAACGCGACATTCTGATCATTTGCCAGTCGGGCGCACGCTCGGCACAGGCCTGCAACATGCTGGCCGCGGCCGGATACAAGGTCACCAATGTTGCCGGCGGCACCGCTGCCTGGCGACGCGCCGGCCTGCCAATCAGCTAGTCGCGAGGGACTTCGAACCATGCGTGTTCTGATCGTTGGCGGCGTTGCCGCGGGCATGTCGGCGGCCACCCGCCTGCGTCGCCTGCGCGAAGACGCCGAAATCGTGGTCTTCGAGGCTGGCGAGCACGTCAGCTATGCCAACTGCGGCCTGCCCTACTTTGTGAGCGACGTGATCGCTGCCCGCGAGGCGCTATTGCTGCAGACTCCCGAATCGTTGTGGCGCCGATTCCGCATCGACGTTCGCGTCAACACGCGAGTCACGTCGATCGACCGCGAAGCACGCACGGTGATCGCATACAACGCCATCACGGGCACCACCGAAACCGAGGCGTATGACTATCTCGTGCTCGCGACCGGCGCCAAGCCGCGGGCGCTCGAGATTCCGGGTGGCGAGCGAGCCCTCGCCCTGCGCGATGTCACCGACGCCGATCGACTCAAGTCGGCCACCGTTGGCGCAAAGCACGCGGTTGTCGCCGGCGCAGGCTTTGTGGGTGTCGAGGTTGCCGAAAACCTGCGGCACCTTGGGCTCGAGGTCACGCTCGTGCAGCGCGGCAACCAAATCTTGGGCAACTTTGACCCCGAAATGATCGAGCCGCTACAGGCGCGCTTAACCGAGCAGGGTGTCGACATCGTGCTCGGTGTCGAACTGGCATCGATCGAGGCAAATGGCGTCACGCTTAGCGATGGACGTTCGGTCGCCGCAGACCTAGTGATCGCCGCGACCGGAGTGCTGCCCGACAACGCCCTGGCGCGCGAGGCAGGACTCAAGATTGGCCGCACCGGCGGCCTCTGGGTCGACGAGCAACAGCGCACCAGCGACGAGCGCATTCTTGCCGCGGGCGATGCCGTCGAAAAGAACGGCGAACTGACCGGCACCGAGGCACTCGTGCCGCTGGCCAACCTAGCCAATCGCCACGGCCGCCTGATGGCCGACGTGATCGCGGGCGTCGAAACCTCGGCGCATGCCGCGCTTGGCACCGCGATCATCGGAGCGTTCGGCATGGTCGCCGCCGTCACTGGCCTCACCGAAAATGCCGCGCGCCGAGCCGGCATCGACGCCGCCGTGATGCACGTGCACCCTGGCAGCCACGCGGGCTACTACCCCGGCGCAAAGCGCGTGTCGCTCAAGGTAATGTTCGAACCAAAGACCGGTCGCCTGCTAGGCGCACAGGGGATCGGCGAAGACGGCGTCGACAAGCGCATCGACGTGCTGGCAACGGCGATTCGCGCTGGCTTCACGGTCGACGACCTCATGGACCTCGAGCTTGCCTATGCGCCTCAGTTTGGTTCGGCCAAAGACCCAATCAACCACCTCGGCTACGTTGGCAACAACATGCTGCACGGCGTGACCGAAACCATCCAGTGGCACGACCTCGATGCCGCCATGGCAAACGGCGCGCAACTAATCGATGTGCGCACCGAAACCGAGAACGCGGTCGGAGCTATCCCCGGTGCGCGACTCATTCCAGTGGATGAGCTGCGCGAGCACCTGGCCGAGCTCGACGGCGACCTAATCGTGCACTGCGCGGTCGGGCAACGCGGGCACACCGCCACCCAGATCTTGCGCGCGGCGGGCAAAACCGTGCGCAACCTCGACGGTGGTTTCACCACATGGAAGGCCGGCAAAGACGCGCTCGCGCGCCGCTAGCCCAGCCCGGCAGCCAAGCCTTAAGTGCGAATGCCCCGACCGCAATGGTCGGGGCATTCGCGCGCTCGGCGCATCCTTAGAGGTTTACGTCGATTGCACACATTTCTTCGGCCTCGATCGCAACGCGAACGCCATCGAGAATCGCAGGGTCAACCTTTGAGTCGACGGTGATTACCGAGAGTGCCTTGCCGCCCTTTTGCTGGCGGGCGATCTGCATGGCCGCGATGTTGATGCCGGCCTCGGCGAACGCCTTGCCATAGACAGCGACGATGCCCGGGCGGTCGGTGTAGACCATGGTCACAAAGTGCTCGGCCATGGCCAGGTCGACGTCGTAACCCGAGATGTTCACGATCTTCTGCAGCAACTTAGGGCCAATCACGGTGCCCGAAACCGACTCGGTGGTGCCGTCGGCCAGGGTTGCCTTGATGGTGGTGACGTTGCGGTATTCCTCGCTGTGGCCGTCGACGGTGAGGCGCACGTCGATGCCGCGCTGCTCGGCCATCAGTGGCGCGTTGACGTATGAAACCTGTTCGGTCACTGCGTTCTGGAAGAAACCCTTGAGGCCGGCGAGCTTGAGCACCGAAACGTCGTGCGCGGCGATCTCGCCACGAACCTCGACCTCGATCGATGCAACGTTGCCACCCGACAGACCAAACAGGATCTGGCCCATGTTTTCCATCAGCGAGATGCCCGGCTTGACCGAGGCGTCGATGTTGCCACCGGCAACGTTTACGGCGTCAGGAACCAGGTCGCCGGCGAGCGCCAGGCGAACCGACTTGGCCACCGAGATGCCGGCCTTCTCTTGTGCCTCATCGGTCGAGGCACCAAGGTGTGGGGTCACGACGATGTTCGGCAGGGTCAGCAGCGGGTTGTCTTTCGGTGGCTCCTGAACGAATACGTCGAGTCCGGCGCCGGCGATGATTCCAGCCTTGAGGGCGTCATACAGCGCAGGCTCGTCGATGATTCCACCGCGCGAGCAGTTGACGATGCGCAGGTTTGGCTTGGCCAACTTGAACTGCTCGGCGCCGATGAGGCCGGTGGTCTCTGGGGTCTTAGGAATGTGAATGGTGATGAAGTCTGACTTGGCCATTACCTCGTCGAGGGTGGCCAGGGTCACACCGATCTGCTCGGCGCGGGCAGGGGTCACGTATGGGTCATAACCGATCAGGTTCACGCCAAAACCGGCGAGGCGCTGGGCGACCAGGGTGCCGATGCGGCCGAGGCCGACGATGCCAATGGTCTTCTCATAGAACTCGACGCCGGTGAACTTCGAGCGCTTCCACTCGCCGGCCTTGAGCGATGCGTTGGCGTCAGGAATGTGACGAGCAAGCGCGAAGAGCTGACCGATGGCAAGCTCGGCTGCCGAGATCACGTTCGAGGTCGGAGCGTTGACGACCATCACGCCGGCGTTGGTTGCAGCCTTGATGTCGACGTTGTCTAGACCAACACCTGCGCGGGCGACGACCTTGAGCTTCGGGGCCGCCGCAATTGCCTCGGCGTCAACCTGGGTTGCCGAACGAACGAGGATTGCGTCTGCGGTGGCAAGGGCCTTGAGCAGGGCTGGGCGGTCGGTGCCATCGACGTTGACTACGTCGAAGTCAGGGCCGAGGGCGGCGACGGTTGCAGGGCTTAGCTCTTCTGCGATGATCACGATTGGCTTGGTCATGGGCTCAACTTTATTGAGCCACGGCGCCACTTTGGGGCTTGATTATTTCATTAGATGCAAGTTATCTTTCATTTTATGAAACCAAAGCCTGGACTGCTCTCGCCGCTGATTCGCAGCGACGTTCAAGGGCTGATCCTCGCGCGCCTATTCATGTCGGCCGACAGCGACTTCACGATCACCGAGCTTGCCGAACAGGCTTTCACCAGCGTGCCCACCGCCATGCGCGAGGTCGACCGGCTGGTCGAGGCCGAGTATGCGACCGACCGCGCCTTCGGCCGCGTCAGGCTAATTCGCGCCAACAGCGAGCACCCGCTCTTCGACGCAATCTTTCAAATCGTCGCGCATTCGTATGGCCCTGCCGCCCTGCTGCCGCGCGCCCTCTCGGGGTTATTCGGCCTGCAGCACGCATACGTTTATGGCGAATGGGCCGAGCGCTTGGCGCAGAAGCCAGGCCCGACCCCTCGCCAGCTTCACGTTCTGCTGGTCGGCAACATGAATCGCATCGATGCGTCGCGCGCGGTGGCCACCGTCGAGGGCCAGCTGGGGCGCATCGTGAACCTTCAGTTCGTCTCGGCCGAAGACTGGGCTGCCGGCACGAGCGAATTCATTCGCTCGGTGCGCTCGAACCCGATCCTCGAACTTCAGCTCTAACCACCGAAGGCACTAGCGCGCGGCATACCCCTAGGGGTATAATAAAACCAAGAAGTTCCAACCGGAAAGGATGCACCATGTGCTCACCAATCAACTGCTCAACCTGCGGCAAGGTCACCTGGACTGGCTGCGGCGGTCACATCGACGAGGCTCTCGCGGGCTTCAGCGACGACCAACTCTGCAAGTGCGGTCAGTAATCCGCACCAACTAACTCAAGCAAAATGGCACCCAATCGGGTGCCATTTTCATTTGGTATGCGCCTAGCGCACCGAATACCGCAGCTCGACCAGGCCCGAGCCGTACATCTTGCTGTGGAGCAATTCGAGTTGCCGATCGCTGCCGGCTGAACCCCAGAGTCGGGTGCCCGCGCCGAGCACCTCTGGGCACACGAACAGCACGATCTCGCGCAGCAGGTTCTCGGCCAGCAGCCCCTCGACCAACTGCGCTCCCCCGCTCACAAACAACTTGCCCGGCGCCTCGGCTTCGATGCCCGCAACAATGTCGCGCAACGGGCCGCTAACAAACTTGACCTTGTTGGTGTTCACACCATCGAAGCGCATCGGCTGCGATGTATAGACGTATGTCGGCAGGATGCGCTCCATGTCGGGCGCCATGTCGGCCTCAAACTCGAAGGTCTTGCGCCCCATCAACATGGCGCTGCACTGGCGAACGAGCGAAACATAGCCGTAGTCCTCGCCACTGGTTAGGTATTTCTCGGCCCAGCTCATGTCGCTGTTCGGGCCTGCAATGTATCCGTCAAGGCTGACCGCCGCGTAAAAAACCGTGTGCATGCCTAAAGCCTAAACGCCTGCAGCGCTGCGGCCGATCGACTAGCTAGCCCTTGCGGCCGTGATGCACACCGTCGAAGTCAACCACCACATAACCCTGAGCATCGAGGCCGTAGGTGACGCAGTAACTTTGGCCGGCGCCAACCATCATGTCGGCGCACATTGACACGGCGTTGTTGTGAGTCATTTTGACCAACTCGACCACCTGCGCATTCGGCAGAATCACAAAAATGTCGGCACCGTCACACACTTTGATGCCGGCATCAACCTGCGGCAATTCGAACTTGCCACTCATCTGGCACATGCCGGGCGTGACCTTGGTTGCCGGATCCGGTGGCGTCGATGGCCCACCGGGGTAGGCCAGGTCATTAGACGAATCTGAACCGGCAGCTTCAGCATGAGGCTGTGCTCCACCAATCGCAAGAGCCATGCCGCCAACCAACGCCAACCCCGAGCAGGCCAGTGCCGCCCAGGTGCCTATGCCGAGTTTGGCAGTGTGTTGATTGTTCATTTGATCCCGAACCCCGATCTTTTATTGCCGCCCAAGCCCAACTATACGACTAAGCGAAAACCCCGCCTGCCGACTCGAGTGAGTCGACCGACGGGGTCTTCGTGAACGTCTTGCGACGAGGTTTAGAGCAACTCGGGTTTAGCGAGCAGCCGAACCCTCGCTGTAGTCGTCTGAGTTCTTGATCCACGAGAACAGCTTGCGCAGGCTGCGGCCCACTGCCTCGATTGGGTGAGCCTCGCCCTTGGCGCGCAGCGCCAGGAACTCAGGTGCGCCAGCGTCTACGTCGGCAACGAAGCGACGAGCGAAGGTGCCATCCTGGATGTCGGTAAGAACGTCGCGCATGCGCTCCTTGACCTCTGGGCCAATGACGCGTGGACCCGAGATGTAGTCGCCGTACTCAGCGGTGTCTGAAACCGACCAACGCTGCTTGGCGATGCCACCCTCGTACATGAGGTCAACGATGAGCTTGAGCTCGTGCAGAACCTCGAAGTAAGCAACCTCTGGCTGGTAGCCAGCCTCGGTCAGGGTCTCGAAGCCGTACTGGATCAGCTGCGAAGCGCCACCACAGAGAACTGCCTGCTCACCGAACAGGTCGGTCTCGGTCTCTTCTGCGAAGGTGGTCTTGATGGTGCCCGCACGGGTGCCACCGATTGCCTTCGAGTAGCTGAGGCCGAGTTCGAATGCCGAGCCCGAAGCGTTCTGGTGAACTGCGATGAGGTTAGGAACACCACGACCGCCTTCGTACTCGCGGCGAACCAGGTGACCTGGACCCTTTGGAGCAACGAGGAATACGTCGACGCCCTCAGGAGCGGTGATGTAACCGAAGCGGATCGCGAAGCCGTGACCGAAGACGAGGGCCTTGCCTGGAGCCAGGTTAGGAGCGATGTCGTCGTTGTAAAGGTCGCGCTGGCGAGGGTCTGGAGCAAGGACGACGATTACGTCGGCCCATGCCGATGCCTCAGCTGGGGTCAGAACCTTGAGGCCTGCCTCCTCAGCCTTAACGCGCGACTTCGAGGTCTCTGGCAGACCAACGACCACGTCAACACCCGAGTCCTTCAGGTTGAGCGAGTGGGCGTGACCCTGCGAGCCGTAGCCAAGAACTGCTACCTTGCGACCCTGGATGATCGAGAGGTCGGCATCCTTGTCATAAAAGATTTCAGCCACTTTGTTTCTCCTTATTTGTTGGAAGTTTGTTGCGTTTGAAAATTTGGATGGGTTTTACTTGAGCACTTTTTCGGTGATCGACTTTGAGCCGCGACCCATAGCCAACACACCTGACTGCACTAGTTCTTTGATGCCGAATGGCTCAAGGACCTTAATGAAGGCGGCGCACTTCGAGCTGTCGCCGGTGACCTCGATGATTAGCGCGTCGTTCGAAACGTCGATAACGCGCGCACGGAACAAGGTTACTGCCTCTAGAACCTGTGAGCGAGTAGCAGCGTCGGTCTTGACCTTGATCAACATGTGGTCGCGCTGAACGGCCTGATCGGGTTCGAGCTCGACAATCTTGATCACGTTGATCAGCTTGTTCAGTTGCTTGGTGACCTGCTCGAGCGGCTGACCGTCGACACTAACCACGACGGTGATGCGCGATAGGCCTTCGATTTCGCTAACACCAACGGCGAGCGACTCGATGTTGTAGCCACGGCGAGCAAATAGGCCGGCCACGCGGGTTAGCAAACCTGGCTTGTCTTCGACCAGAAGCGAGAGTACGTGCTTCGACATCTTTACTCCTCGGTGTCCCAGATTGGCGCGGCGTCGCGCGCGTAACGGATGTCGTCGTTCGAAACGCCGGCGGCGACCATTGGCCAAACCATCGAGTCGCGGCTAACGATGAAGTCGATTACGACCGGGCGGTCGTTGGTCTCGATTGCAAGCTTGATTGCCGCATCGATCTCTTCTTCTTTTTCGACCCGAATGCCGAGGCAGCCATAAGCCTCTGCCAGCTTGACGAAGTCAGGAATCATCAGGGCATCGGTGCCGGTGTGCAGATCGGTGTTCGAGTAGCGCTTGTCATAGAACAGGGTCTGCCACTGTCGAACCATGCCGAGCGAAGAGTTGTTGATGATCGCGACCTTGATCGGGATGTTGTTGATCGCGCAGGTGGCCAACTCCTGGTTGGTCATCTGGAAGCAACCGTCGCCGTCGATCGACCAAACCAGGCGGTCTGGCTGAGCAACCTTGGCACCCATGGCCGCAGGCACCGAGTAGCCCATGGTGCCGGCACCGCCCGAGTTGAGCCACGAGTTAGGGCGTTCGTACTTGATGAACTGAGCCGACCACATCTGGTGCTGACCGACGCCGGCCGCAAAGACTGCCTCTGGGCCGCTTAGCTCGCCGATGCGCTCGATGATGTGCTGTGGCGAAAGCTTGCCGTCGGTTGCGGCGTGGTAACCCAGCGGGTACTTGGTGCGCAGACCATCGACGAACGACCACCATTCGGTTAGGTCGGCCTTCTTGTGGTTCTGCAGTTCTGAGTTCAGCTCGGTGATGACCTCGTTGGCGTCGCCCACGATAGGCACATCGGCAAAGCGAATCTTGCCAATTTCGGCAGGATCGATGTCGACGTGAATCACCTTGGCGCCAGGTGCGAACGACTTGGTGTCGCCGGTGACGCGGTCGTCAAAACGTGCACCAAGAGCGATGATCAGGTCGCTCTTCTGCAGTGCGGTCACGGCCGGAACCGTGCCGTGCATGCCGGGCATGCCCAGGTTCTGCTGGTGTGAATCAGGGAAAGCACCGCGCGCCATGAGGGTCGTGACCACCGGCGCACCGGTGAGCTCGGCGAGCTTGAGCAACGCCTGCGATGCGCGCGAACGCACAACACCGCCACCCACATACAGCACCGGCTTCTTCGATTCGGCGATCAGCGCGGCAGCCGCCTGAATCTGCTTTCCGTGTGGCTTGGTGACCGGCTTGTAACCAGGAAGGTCGACCTTTGGAGGCCAAACGAACTCGGCCTTGTTGACCTGGGCGTCCTTGGTGATGTCGACCAAAACAGGGCCAGGGCGGCCGGTGGTTGCGATCAGTGCCGCGGCCGCGATTGCCTCGGGGATGTCCTCGGCGCGAGTCACCAGGAACGAGTGCTTGGTGATTGGCATGGTGATGCCAACGATGTCGGCCTCTTGGAACGCGTCGGTGCCGATCAGCTTCGAGCCGACCTGACCGGTGATCGCCAGCAATGGCACGCTGTCGAGGAACGCATCCGCAATCGCGGTCACCAGGTTGGTTGCACCTGGGCCCGAGGTCGCGATGCAGACACCGAGCTTGCCGCTCGCCGAGGCATAACCCTCGGCCGCGTGACCAGCACCCTGTTCGTGACGAACCAGGATGTGACGAAGCTTTTTTGAGTCCATCAATGGGTCGTAGGTTGGCAGGATTGCGCCACCCGGAAGACCAAAGACGTCGGTGACGCCAAGGTTCTCGAGGCTGCGAACAATCGCCTGCGCGCCAGATAGCACTTCAGACATTTTTAAACTCTCTCGTTTGCTTTAGAAAAAGAGCGAACTAGCCGCAGTATGCGCCTTCGGCTGCCGAGTGCACCAACTTGGAATATTTCGCGAGAACACCGCGCGTGTAACGCGGTGGCAGCGGCTGCCAATCCTGCTTGCGGGCAGCCAACTCTTCTGGCTCAACGAGTAGTTCGAGCGAACGAGCTGCGATGTTGACTCGAATCAAGTCGCCATCGCGCACCAGAGCAATTGGTCCACCGTCGGTGGCTTCTGGTGCAATGTGACCGATGCACAGGCCGGTTGTGCCGCCTGAGAATCGTCCGTCCGTCAATAGTAGGACATCCTTGCCCAATCCCGCACCCTTGATGGCCGCGGTGATCGCGAGCATCTCGCGCATGCCAGGGCCACCCTTAGGGCCCTCGTAGCGAATGACCACCACGTCGCCGGCGCTGATCTTGCCCTCGCCAAGCGCATCCATGGCTGCGCGCTCGCGCTCGAACACGCGTGCCGGGCCGGTGAACTCGCTCAGGTCGAAGCCAGCAGTCTTGACGACGGCACCCTCAGGAGCGAGGCTGCCCTTGAGGATTGCCAGGCCGCCGGTCTTGTGGATCGGATTCTGCAGCGAGCGGATGATCTTGCCGTCTGGGTCAGGCGGGTTGATCGAAGCTAGGTTCTCGGCAACGGTCTTGCCGCTGACAGTGAGTGCGTCGCCGTGAATCAGGCCCGCGTCGAGCAGGGCCTTCATGACAACAGGAACGCCACCAACTCGGTCGACATCGGTCATTACGTACTGACCAAATGGCTTTAGGTCGCCAAGGTGTGGCACCTTGTCGGCGATGCGGTTGAAGTCGTCGAGGGTCAGGTCGACCTCGGCCTCGCGAGCGATTGCCAGCAGGTGCAGAACGGCGTTGGTCGAGCCACCGAATGCCATAACAACGGCGATCGCGTTCTCGAATGCCTTCTTGGTCAGGATGTCGCGAGCGGTGATGCCCTGACGCAACAGGTTGACCACGGCCTCGCCCGAGCGCTGAGCCCAGTTGTCGCGGCGGCGGTCGGCGCTAGGTGGGGCTGCCGAACCAGGGAGGCTCATGCCGAGCGCCTCGGCTGCCGAAGCCATGGTGTTTGCGGTGTACATGCCACCGCAGGCACCTTCACCCGGGCAGATTGCCTTTTCAATGCGGTCGAGGTCTTCGCGCGACATCTTGCCGGTCTTGCATGCACCAACTGCCTCGAAGGCATCGATGATGGTGACCTGCTTCTCGGTGCCGTCTTCTAGGCGAACCCAGCCTGGAGCGATCGAACCGGCGTATAGGAACACCGACGAAAGGTTGAGGCGAGCGGCAGCCATGAGCATGCCTGGCAGCGACTTGTCGCAACCGGCCAGCAGCACCGAACCGTCGAGGCGCTCGGCCTGCATTACGGTCTCGACCGAGTCGGCGATTACCTCGCGCGAAACGAGCGAGAAGTGCATGCCCTCGTGACCCATCGAGATGCCGTCAGAGACCGAAATGGTGCCGAACTCGAGTGGGTAGCCACCGCCGGCGTGAACGCCGTTCTTGGCAGCGTCGGCCAGACGGTCGAGCGAAAGGTTGCACGGGGTGATTTCGTTCCACGAGCTGGCGATGCCGATCTGCGGCTTCTCCCAGTCTTTGTCGCCCATGCCCACAGCACGGAGCATGCCTCGTGAGGCTGCCTTTTCAATTCCGTCGGTTACGTCGCGACTGCGTGGTTTGATGTCGTTAGCCATTAGGCAAGTTTAGCCCGACAGTGCCGCGATGTGCAGTCGCAAGGAGAGACGGATGAGCCACGCGTCCCATAGGCTTTGTGCATGCAGCGCAGCAGACTTTATAAGAACGGCGTGCTGGTCGAGCAGGACTTCGACCTCGACCGAGTTCGCGCTCTCAAGCGCGACAAAACTGCGTTCTTTTGGATCGACCTCGTCGCTCCGACGAGAGAGCAGCTCGATCTGCTTGGCGCCGAACTCGGCCTCAACGAACTGGCCCTCGAAGACGCGCTAAACGGCCGTCAGCGAACGAAGATCGAGCACTACGACAGCCACCTCTTCGTGAACGCGTACACCGCCCGATTTGTGGCACGCGATGACAAAACCGCATTCAGCGAATTGGCGAGCGACGAAATCGCGATCTTCGTCACATCCAACGCCTTGATCACCGTTCGCGACGACGAGGGCTTCGACGTTCGCAAACTGCTTGCTAAGTGGGACGAGTCTGCCGAGCTCGCAAGCGCCGGCGTAACCTTCCTGTTTTGGGCGCTGCTCGACAACATCGTCGACTCATACTTTGTGGTGATCGACAACCTGAACGAGTACGTCGAAGACCTAGAGCAGGAACTCTTCAACGAAGACAACACTCCGACCCATTTCCAGCGCGAGACCTATCGCCTTCGCAAATCGCTGGTGACGCTGCGCCGAATCGCTGTGCCAATGCGCGAGGTGCTTAGCCCGATCGTACGCACCGACCCTGCTGTGTTGAACGGCAAACTCATGCCCTACTTTCAAGACATCTACGACCACGTGATGCGAGTTGCCGACTGGACCGATTCGCTTCGCGATCTAGTGACGACCCTGATCGAAACGAACCTGACCATTCAGGGCAACCGCATGAACATGGTGATGAAGAAAGTTACTTCGTGGGCGGCAATCATCGCCGTTCCAACAGCGATCACCGGCTTCTACGGTCAGAACGTGCCGTATCCAGGCTTCAACGAAGTTTCGGGTTTCTGGGTTTCGACGGGTCTCATCGTTCTCGGAAGCGCGACGCTGTATTTCATCTTCAAAAAGAAGGACTGGCTCTAAATGGGCGCGGCCGATTCGGGCATCACGGGCATCTCGCTCTACACGGTTGCGGCAGAGCGTGCTGCAGCCGAGGTGATTGACACATACTCGACCTCGTTCGGTGCCGCGGCGCGACTGCTTGGCAAGCGCGTTCGCAAGGATGTGCGCAACATCTATGCCCTCGTGCGAGTGGCCGACGAGATCGTCGACGGAGCTGCCGCCCAGGCCTTCGGAGTCGATGCGGCCGCGATTGGCGACGACGTTGCGGTCAACGAGGCACTCCTAGACGAACTTGAAAACGAAACGTATGCGGCAATCGACCGCGGGTTCTCGACCAACCTCGTCGTTCACGCCTTCGCCGGCACCGCCCTGCGCGCTGGCATCGGTCGCGAGATGATCGAGCCGTTCTTCACATCAATGCGCATGGACCTGCACCAGCACCAACACGATGCCGAAAGCCTCGAGACCTACATTTATGGGTCGGCCGAGGTGGTTGGGCTCATGTGCCTGCAGGTGTTCGTGGCCAACGGCAACTATGACTCGCGTCAGACCAGCCAACTGGTCGAGGGTGCCCGAGCGCTTGGGTCGGCGTTTCAAAAAGTCAACTTCTTGCGCGACCTCGCGGCCGACCTCGAGCAGCTCGGCCGAAGCTACTTCCCCGGCGTGACCGCCAGCACGTTCGACGAGGTGACCAAGCGCAGGCTCGTTGCTGAGATCGAAGGTGAGTTGGCCATCTCGGCTCGTTCGCTACGACTGCTGCCGAGTGACTGCCGAACGGCGGTGGCCGCGGCACACCTGCTGTTCGAGGCGCTCAATCGACGCATCGCAAACACTCCAGCCGTCACGGTCGCGCGCTCAAGAATTTCGGTGGGAAACTTCGCCAAGCTCGGCCTGTTATTACGTGCGTATCTTGGCATTTTTCCACGAGGCTAACGAACAGGGATTCGCATGAAAAAGGCAGTGATCATCGGCGGCGGAATCGGCGGTCTTGCAACCGCTGGCTTGCTGGCAAAGGCCGGCATGCAGGTGACGGTTTTTGAGGCGCGCGAGCGCGTTGGTGGACGCGCCTACAGTTGGGAGCGCGACGGTTTCAAGTTCGACCTCGGGCCGAGCTGGTATTTGATGCCCGACGCGTTCGAACAGTGGTTCAACCTGATGGGCACCACCGCCGAAAACGAGCTGCAACTCGTGCAGCTCGACCCCGCGTATCAGACCCGCAACGAGGGTCAGGGCGACCGCTTGCGCATCCGTGCGAATCTGGCCGACAACAAACAGCTGTTTGACGAGATCGAACCGGGCGCGGGCGCCCGACTGCAGGATTACGTCGACAGCGCGCAAGACGCATACGAACTATCAATCAAGCGCTTTTTGTATACGAACTTTCGCGATGCCCGAGCGTTCGCAAACGCCGAGGTGTTGCGCAAGTCCGGCACTTTCGTGCGTCACCTGCTAACCCCGTTGCACACCTTTGTGAGCCAACACGTCAGCGATAAGCGCCTGCAAAAGATTCTCGATTTTCCCGCTGTGTTTTTGGGCGCTTCGCCATACAAGACGCCGAGCATGTATCACCTGATGACACACGTCGATATGAACCAGGGCGTGTTTTATCCGATGGGTGGTTTTTATACGATCATCGAGGCCATCGAACGCCTGGCCAAGCAGGCCGGCGTGACCGTGCACACGAATTCACCGGTCAGCAAGATTGAGGTCGACGATTCTGGACGCGCAATCGGCGTTCGCGTTGGCGAAGCGTTTTTTGAGGCCGACGTGGTCATTGGCAACGCCGACCTGCACCACATCGAGACCAAGCTTCTCGACGAAAAACACCAGACCCTGCCAGAGCGCTGGTGGAGCAAGCGCGAGCCCGGCCCATCGGCCCTGCTGCTTTATTTGGGCGTGCGAGGCGAATTGCCCGATCTCGATCACCACACTCTGCTTTATGCCGACGACTGGGGCAAGAATTTTGCCAAGGTATTCCGCAAGCCTGGCGACCAGAGCGCGCCTGAGTTTCCGACGCCTGCCTCGATGTATTTGAGCGTTATTTCAAAGACCGATAAGTCGACCGCACCGGAGGGGTTTGAGAACCTCTTCGTGTTGGTTCCGATTGCACCCGATGTGCGCCTCGGCAAGGGCGGCGCCGATCGCACCGGCGACCCGGCACTCGAGGCGGCCGCCGACCGCGTAATCGAGCAGATTGCCGAGTGGTGCAACATTCCCGATTTGGCCGAACGAATCGTGGTTCGCCGCACCATGGGGCCGGGCAACTTTGCCGAAGAGCTAAATGCGTGGTCGGGCACAGCTCTGGGCATGGCTCACACCCTTCGTCAGAGCGCCTTTTTCAGACCGAAGAACCGCAGCAAAAAGGTTGCCAACCTCTTCTATGTTGGCCACAACACGATTCCGGGAATCGGCCTGCCAATGTGCCTGATCGGTGCCGAACTGGTGCTGAAGCACCTGAAGGATGATCGTTCGGTTGGGCCGACCCGAGGTGCGGTAAAGCCGCTGAACGACAAGGCCTGGAAGGGCCTCAAATAGTCGCCATGAGTTGGGGTTATCTAGCCGCTCTAGTGGTTTCGTTGCTGGGCACGGCATCGCTCGATTGGCGTTGGCGGCTATGCCTATTCGGCGAGCGCACTCGAGCCAGGCGCGCAGTCCTAGCCATGACCATTTCGCTGGCCGCGTTCTTGGTGGTCGACTACGTAGCAATCTTCACGGGCATGTTTGTGGCCGGCGAATCGCCGCTCGCGAGCGGCATCTTTTTGCCGGGTCGCATGCCGATTGAAGAGCCATTCTTTTTGGCACTGCTGACCTATTCGGCCGCGATGTTGACAGCCGCGAACGCCCGACTGCGACGAGGCAAAAACTGATGTATGTGTGGCTCGCTGGATCGGCCGTGGTGTTGGCGCTTGGCGCATACGTTTTCGCTCGACTAAAGGCTGGGCAGCGCGCGCGACGCCTGCCCGGCATCGTGCTGCCGTTCGCGGCTCTGAGCCTGTTGACCGTCGTGTTCGACAACATCATGATTTCGTTGGGGCTGTTCGGTTATGGGCCTGGCGCGCTGCTTGGCGCATACATTGGGGTTATGCCAATCGAAGACCTTGCGTATCCGGCCGTCGCCGTGCTGCTGATTGCCGCTTTAGGAGGCCCAAGTGACCGATAAACCAAAGTTCGCCGAGCTGCTCAAAAAACTGTTTTGGTCGTCGCGGCCAATCAGCTGGATTAACACCGCGTATCCGTTCGGCGCTGCCTACATTTGGGCGGCCTGGCTGCGCGATGGAGCCATTCACCTTGACGCCAACTTTTGGATCGGCGCCCTGTTCTTTTTGATTCCATACAACCTGCTTATGTATGGCCTGAACGACGTATTCGACTACGAGAGCGACCTCAAGAACCCGCGCAAGGGTGGCATCGAAGGCGCGCTGCTTGAACCGCGCTGGCACCGCCCGATGACTATTTGGTCGATCGCCAGTTGCATTCCGTTTTTGTCATTCTTTGCACTGACTTGGAACCTGGCCAGCCTGATCGCACTCGCCGGATTCGTGTTCACCGTGATCGCATACAGCGCCAAGGGCCTGCGCTTCAAAGAAATCCCGCTGTTCGACAGCATCACCTCGGCAAGTCACTTCGTCGGGCCAATGATCGTTGGGCTGTTGGCAGCCGGCGGTGACTTGGAGCGTTCCTTCGGGCCACTCACCTGGTATTCAATTGCGGCATTCACTTTCTGGGGCATGGCCTCGCACGCGTTTGGTGCGATTCAAGACATCAAGGCCGATCGCGAGGCCGGCATCGCCTCGATTGCAACGGCATTAGGCGCTCGACGCACGGCAAGATTCGTCGTTGCGCTCTATGCCGCGGCCACGATTTCTGTGCTTTTTGTGGCGACCAACATCGTGGTCTCGACCGCCTTCGGGGTCGTTGGCATTCTCTACATCCGGGCGGCAAGACCGGCGCTGGACCTGACCGACGACGAATGCGAACAAGCCAATCGCGGCTGGCGCAAGTTCTTGTGGTTGAACATGATCGCCGGCTTCGTGGTGACGATCGCGCTAATCCTCGCGATGCTGCCAGCGAATTAGATTCGCCCGACTGAACCCACGAGAGCAAAGCCCGCAGCTCGACTCGCCCTTCGGTGCGCGATAACGAAAGTGCTCGTGGCCGGCAGGGCACAACCCCAACCACGGTGCGGTTTGTTCGGCAATTGCCTTGCCGCTGAATCGCTCGGCGCGATAGCCAATTGCCTTTGCCGTTTCGAGCCACTTTTTGCCGTGGCCAGCACGCTTGCCACTCAACGCGTGCGCAATCTCGTGCAGCATCACCTGCCGGCTCTCGTCGAACGAGTGAATCGAAACCAGATACTTCGAAATAGTGATTCTGTGGTCTGTGTATGAGCACAGCCCCGCACGGCGTTTTGCGCTGTCGAAGCCGAAGCTCCAGGCGGTTACATCGAGGTGCTCGCGCATCATCGCTTCGGCCATCGCCTGCACATAGTCGAAGCGATCGAGGCTCATTCGCTGATAGCGGTAGCGACCCTCGTTGTATTGGCGGCCGTCGACAAAGCCAACCTTCGAAT
>JBEEJX010000108.1:0-3558 GCA_041168965.1 Actinomycetota bacterium | reverse complement strand
GGCAGATTGGCCGCCGGCGACCTGGTTTTGGTTGCCTGCTCGGGCGGGGCCGATTCGGTCGCGCTCGCCGAGGCGGTTGCCTTTGAGGGGCCGCGGGCTGGCTACCGCCTTGGCGCAATCGTGGTCGATCACGGTTTGCAGGATGGTTCGGCACGGGTGGCCGAGCAAACAGGCGCCTGGTTGGCGGGTCGTGGTTTTGCTCAAGTTATCGTCAAGCGCGTCGAGGTTGGGCGTGCCGGTGGCACCGAGGCGGCGGCTCGCGATGCGAGGTACGCCGCCCTGTCGGCGATTGCGCTTGAGGTTAGCGCCCGGGCCGTCATGTTGGCGCACACCCTGAACGATCAGGCCGAAACCGTGCTGCTCGGGCTGGCTCGCGGCAGCGGCCCGCGTTCAATCGCGGGCATGCGTTCCGTCACCCCAGCCGAGGGTTTTGACTACCTGCGGCCGTTGCTGCAGATCACCCGCGAGCAGACCGAGGCCGCGTGTGCGGGCGCCGAACTTGTGGTTTGGAACGACCCAATGAACGATGACCCCGACTTCGCCCGAGTTCGCGCGCGCAAGTCGGTGTTGCCCGTGCTCGAAAGCGAACTCGGCCCAGGCGTAGCTGCCGCGCTGGGGCGTACTGCCGACATGGCTCGCGAAGACGCCGATTTTCTGGATGCGCTGTGCGCCGACATCTTCAAGGGCATCGCCAAGGTTGGCGCGACCTCGGTCGAACTGCCCGTCGAGTTCCTGACCGAGCAACCGGCGGCGATCAGAAACCGCCTCATCGCGCAGGCGATTTCGATCTTTGGCACCCCGACAACGCGCGTTCACGTGCTCTCGATCGCCGAACTCGTGACCGATTGGCACGGGCAGAAAGAGCTCACCCTGCCAGGCATTAGAGTAGGTAGAACCGGTGGAGCGATTCACCTCAAATCCTCAAAAACCCTGACTCCAGGAGCCTGTTAAGTGGACCTCTCGAAGGTAAGCAACGAAATCACCGAGGTGCTTGTCACCCCTGAACAAATCCAGGCTCGCGTTGGCGAAATGGCCAAGGATATCGACGTGCGTTACGCCGGCAAGGACGTCCTGCTCGTCGGCGTGCTCAAGGGTGCAGTCATGTTCATGGCCGACATCTCGCGTGCGATTCAGATTCCGGTGCAGATGGACTGGATGGCCGTTTCGTCGTATGGCTCGGGCACCGTTTCGTCGGGTGTTGTGCGAATTCTTAAGGACCTCGACGCCGATGTGCTGGGTCGCCACGTCATCATCATCGAAGACATCATCGACTCGGGCCTGACCCTGAGCTGGTTGGTCGCCAACCTCGAGGCTCGCGGCGCCGCTTCGGTCGAGGTTGTCGCACTGCTGCGCAAGCCAGCCGCCGCCAAGGTCGACGTCAAGGTTGCTCTGGTCGGTTTCGACATTCCTAACGAGTTCGTCGTTGGTTATGGCCTCGACTACGCCGAGAACTACCGCACGCTGCCAGGCGTCGCGATTCTTTCGCCAGCCGTCTACAGCTAGGCGCATCTTGGGGAGTGCCCGAACGGGCAAGTAATCCCTGAGCGAACACCCTTTATTAGTGTCGGAGCCGAAAGGTAGCCTTTACCTCGTGAACTTCAAAAAGATTCTTCAGGGCCCATTCGTCTGGATTGCCGCAGCGCTTATCGTGCTGTTCATCGGTTCGTCGATGATCGGCGCCAGCCAGTTCAAAAAGGTCGACACCAGCGTCGGCATGAGCCTGATTCAGCAGGGCAAGGCCGAGTCGGTCAATGTTCTGCAGCAAGACCAGCGTGTCGACGTGGTTCTGACCACCGCCGACCCGACCTATGGCAAGCAGATTCAGTTCTACTGGACTCTCGAGCGCGGCAAGGCCGTAACCGACGCGATCGCCGCCGCATACATCAAGAAGGGCTACAACGACGACGTCCAGGGCACTCCTTGGTACCTGTCGATCCTTGGCACCCTGTTGCCGTTCATCTTTATCGGTGCAATCTTCTGGTTCATGACCGCCGGCGCGCAGGGCGGTGGCCGCGGCGTAATGAACTTCGGCAAGAGCCGCGCCAAGCTGGTCAGCAAAGAAAACTCAAAGGTCACCTTTGCCGATGTTGCTGGTGCCGACGAGGCGCTCGAGGAGCTTCAAGAAATCAAGGAATTCCTAAAGGAGCCAGCCAAGTTCCAGGCCGTCGGCGCCAAGATTCCTCGCGGCGTGTTGCTGTATGGCCCTCCGGGAACAGGCAAGACCTTGGTTGCCAAGGCCGTTGCAGGCGAGGCGGGCGTTCCGTTCTTCTCGATTTCTGGTTCAGACTTCGTCGAAATGTTCGTCGGTGTCGGTGCGTCGCGTGTTCGCGACCTGTTCGAGCAGGCCAAGCAGGCCGCCCCGGCCATCATCTTCGTTGACGAGATCGACGCCGTTGGTCGGCACCGCGGTGCCGGTATCGGCGGCGGAAACGACGAGCGCGAACAGACCCTCAACCAGCTGCTGGTTGAAATGGATGGCTTCGACTCAAAGACCAACGTCATTCTGATCGCGGCGACCAACCGCCCAGACATCCTCGACCCAGCGTTGCTGCGCCCTGGTCGCTTCGATCGTCAGATTGGCGTTAGCGCTCCAGACCTCAAGGGTCGCGAGCAGATTCTTAAGGTGCACGCCAAGGGCAAGCCGGTCGCTAACGACGTCGACCTTGCTCTCGTAGCCCGTCGCACTCCGGGCTTCACCGGCGCCGATCTTGCCAACGTTTTGAACGAGGCCGCTCTGTTGACCGCTCGTCAGAACCAGAAGCAGATCACTGCCGAGACTCTCGACGAGGCCATCGACCGCGTAATCGGCGGCCCACAGAAGAAGTCGCGCCTTATGCAGGATCAGGAGCGCCTGAACACCGCATATCACGAGGCAGGTCACGCCCTGGTTGCCGCATCGCTGAACGACAGCGACCCGGTAACCAAGGTCACGATCCTTCCACGTGGTCGTGCCCTGGGTTACACCATGGTGCTGCCACTCGAAGACCGCTACTCGATCTCGCGCAACCAGTTGCTCGACCAGATCGCATACGCAATGGGTGGCCGCGTCGCCGAGGAGCTCGTGTTTGGCGACCCAACCACCGGCGCCTCGAACGACTTCGAGAAGGCAACCAACATTGCCCGCGAGATGGTCACCAAGTATGGCTTCAGCACCAGCATCGGTGCCGTTTCGTTCGGTGGCGGTGGCGAGGTCTTCATCGGCCGCGACATGGCCCAGTCGAAGGAATACAGCGAGGCAACCGCCCAGCAGATCGACCTCGAGGTGCGTGCTCTCATTGAGCAGGCACACGAAGAGGCATACAAGGCTCTGTCGACCAACCGCGACGTGCTCGACGACCTGGCTCGCGAGCTAATGGAGCGCGAGACCCTGCAGGCCGACGACATCGCCAAGATCTTTGCCCCGGTCAAGAAGCTGACCAAGCGTGCCGAGTGGCTCAGCGATCGCAAGCGTCCACGCTCGAAGCAGGGCCCAATCGAGATCCCGGTCAAGGGTTCGACCGCCGCCGCAATCGCGGCCCAGGCGAGCGAGACCGAGGTCAAGAAGCCTGCCGCCAAGAA
>JBEEJX010000107.1:0-28846 GCA_041168965.1 Actinomycetota bacterium | reverse complement strand
CGCTTGGATGAAGGATCACCCCGGTTATGAGTAATCAATACCTGGTAGTTGGTTCGCCGATCGATCACTCCAAGTCGCCGGCAATTCACAGGGCAGCCTATTCGGTGCTCGGGCTCGACTGGCAGTATGGCCGACTAGAGGTTGCCAAGGGCGGTTTGCGTCAGGTGATCGACAACGCGCCCGAGGCGCTTTGCGGCTTTTCGGTGACGATGCCGCTCAAGGAAGAAGCGGCACGCAATGCTGTCTTTCGCGACGAATTTGTGCAGCGCTCAGGCGCGGCAAACACTCTGATGCGCGATGAATCCGGCTGGCGGGCCTACAACACCGACGTTTATGGAATCGTGAAGGCCGTTCGCCCAGCCCTCGAGGCCGCGGCTCCCGTCATCCTGATCATCGGATCTGGTGCGACGGCGTTTTCGGCAATGATGGCCGCTGGGCTACTCGGGGCCCGCGAGGTGCTGGTATTCGCCCGCAACCGCACTACTCGCAAGCAGCTCGTTGACTTTGGGCGTGAGTCTGGCCTAAAGGTTCGAGCCGTTCGCCGATTTGCCAGCGCAATCTCGAAGGCTGACTTCACGATCAGCACATTGCCAGCCCTAGCGCTCGACACGCTGGCTGCCCGACTCAAGGAGCGCGCGCCGCAAGCGATTCGCGGCGGGTTGCTCGATGTTGCCTACGAGCCGTGGCCGAGTCTGGCAGGGCAGGTGTGGGCGTCGGCAGACAAACCCGTGGTGAGCGGGCTCGACATGTTGATCTGGCAGGCAATAGCTCAGTTGCGAATCTTCACCACCGGCAATCCGAATCAGGAATTGCCCAACGAAGTGGCCGTTGTCGAGGCTATGCGGCACGCGGTCTAGCCCGCCTGTGGCAATATTGACGCATGTTACGTTGGATCACCGCAGGGGAGTCGCACGGCCCCGAACTCGTTGCCGTTCTTGAAGGACTCCCTGCCGGAGTCGCGGTGACTACATCCGACATTCAGGATTCACTCGCTCGTCGTCGACTTGGCTACGGTCGCGGTGCGCGCATGAAGTTCGAGCAGGACGAGGTCTCGTTCTCGGGTGGTGTGCGCCACGGCTACTCGATGGGCGGCCCCGTAGCCGTCTGTGTTGCGAATACCGAATGGCCAAAGTGGCAAGACGTGATGTCGGGCGACCCAGTCGAACCAGAGGCCTTGACCGGTGCACGCGCAGAGGCGCTTACCCGCCCACGCCCGGGCCACGCTGACTTCACTGGAATGCAAAAGTATGCGTTCCTCGACAGCCGACCAATCCTCGAACGCGCGAGCGCGCGCGAGACTGCAGCCCGCGTTGCCCTTGGTCGCGTCGCCAGCAACTTTTTGGCCGCACTGGGCATCGAATTGATTTCTCACACCGTAGCCATTGGTCCGGTGGCCGTGCCAGCTGATTCACCATTGCCGCGCCCAAGTGACTTGCCTGCCGTGGATGCCGACCCGCTTCGTTGCTTCGATGCAACCACCTCGGCCGCGATGGTTGCCGAGGTTGACGACTGCCACAAGGAGGGCGACACGCTCGGTGGTGTTGTCGAGGTGCTCGCCTATGGAATGCCTCCTGGCCTTGGCACGTTCGTGCACTGGGATCGCCGCCTTGACGCGCAGCTCGCGGCCGCGCTCATGGGCATCCAGGCGATCAAGGGCGTCGAGGTTGGCGACGGATTCGAGACCTCGCGACGCCGTGGTTCGCTTGCTCACGACGAGATCGTGCGCGAAAACGGTGAGGTTCAGCGCCTTACCGATCGCGCCGGTGGCATCGAAGGCGGCATGTCAAACGGCGAGATTCTGCGTGTGCGAGCTGCGATGAAGCCGATCTCGACCGTTCCACGTGCATTGCAGACCATCGATGTCGCAACTGGCGAGGCCGCCAAGGCGCACCACCAGCGCTCGGATGTCTGTGCGGTGCCGGCGGCCGGCGTAGTGGCCGAGGCAATGGTCGCGCTCGTGCTGGCCAATTCGGTTCTCGAGAAGTTCGGTGGTGACTCGGTCGGTGAGACCAAGCGCAACCTCGACGCATACCTGGCTTCAATTCCTGAGGTCTTGCGCTCACAAACGGTTCGTTAGTGGGCAAAGACGTCGTCGTGCTGATTGGCCCGATGGGAGTGGGCAAAACCACCATCGGCAAAAAGTTGGCGCGCGCGCTCAAGGTTGAGTTTCGCGACACCGACGCCATGATCGTGGCCGAACACGGCGCCATAGCCGACATCTTCGCCAAGCTGGGCGAACCCGAATTTCGCAGGCTTGAAGAGGCTGCCGTGGCCAGTGCGATCTCTGAGCCGGGTGTCGTTGCCACCGGCGGCGGCGCCGTACTTAGTGAACTGACACAATCGCGACTTGGTTCGACAACGGTGGTTTACCTGAGCACCGATGGGCGTCACATGGCATCGCGACTGGCTAATGGCAACCGCCCGCTGTTACAAAACGGGCTCGATGACTGGCGTCGCATCTATGAGGAACGCAAACCGACGTATGAATCGCTAGCCGACATCACGATCAACACCTCAAACCAGACGATGGCCAGCGCCCTCGATGAAATCAAGACAAGGCTCACTAAGAATGACTGAAACCAGAATCGTAGAGGTCGGTGGCGATCAGCCATACCAAGTCAAGATTGGTCGATTCTTGCTCGACGAGGTCGTCGTGGCCGTTGGGGGAGCCGCCAAGGTTTTGGTCGTGCACCCGGTGGCTCTGTCGGCTAGCGCCGAACTGCTGCGCGAACGGCTCGTATCGGCGGGATTCGAGGCAATCCTCGCTGGAGTTCCCGACAGCGAAGAGGCAAAGAACGTTCACGTCGCTGCGTTTTGCTGGGAAATCATGGGCAAGGCCGACTTCACGCGCACCGACGCCGTAATCGGCTTTGGTGGCGGATCAACCACCGACCTGGCCGGCTTCGTGGCCGCGACCTGGCTTCGCGGAGTCAAGTTGGTGCAGGTTCCGACGACCCTGCTTGGCATGGTCGATGCCGCGATCGGTGGCAAGACGGGCATCAACACCGCCGAAGGCAAGAACCTGGTCGGTTGCTTCTATGCGCCATCGGCCGTTGTCTGCGACCTCGAGACGCTCGAGTCTTTGCCACGCACCGAAATACTCGCGGGCTTCGGCGAGGTCGCTAAGTATGGCTTTATCGCCGACGAGCGCATCCTCGAGCTGATTGAGGCCGACGTCGAACTGGCAACCGATCCAAAGTCGGATACCTTCGTCGAGATTGTCGAGCGCTGCGTAGCCATCAAGGCGCGGGTTGTTTCGTCGGACTTCAAAGAGGCCGGCCTGCGCGAGATTTTGAACTACGGCCACACGCTGGGGCACGCCATCGAACACGCAGAGCGCTACCAGTGGCGCCACGGCGCCGCCATCGCCATCGGCATGGTCTTCGTTGCCGAGTTGGCCAGGATCGCCGGACGCCTCAGCGATGCCGCGGTCGATCGCCACCGCAGTGTCTTTGGGTTGCTCGGTCTGCCAACCACCTATTCGGCACAGCGCTGGTCACAATTGCTCGACACCATGGCCCGCGACAAGAAGTCGCGAGCTGGAACGCTGCGCTTTGTGGTGCTCGATGACATCGGCAAGCCAACGATCATGGCTGCACCTACCAACGAGATGCTTTTCGCCGCCTATCAGGAGATAGCCGTTCACTAGCGGCTAACCTATTCGCATGAACAAAGTGCTGGTGCTCAACGGTCCGAATTTGGCTCGCCTAGGTTCGCGCGAACCCGAGATTTACGGATCGGCCGACTGGGCCACGCTGAGCGCAACCGTGCTCGAGCGTGCCGGCAAGCTTGGCCTCGACGCCGAGGTGCGTCAAACCAATAACGAGGCCGAACTCATCGACTGGATTCACGAGGCGGTCGACGGGCGTGCAGACGTGGTCTTGAACCCAGCCGCATTCACTCACTACTCGTATGCGCTGCGCGATGCAGCGGTCATGGTCACCAAGGCGGGACGCCGACTCATCGAGGTGCACCTAAGCAATCCGCATACCCGCGAGGAATTCCGCCACAACTCGGTGATCAGCGGCGTGGCCACGGGCGTAATTGCCGGATTCGGCGTGAACTCGTACCTGCTTGCCCTTGAGCAGCTGGCGGCCTAGGCTAAACTACTTTTCGGCCGAAATCGGCAGCTTTAGCGCGGTAACAGCGCGGCAAATCAAGAAACGAGTGATCTCACATGGCAACTAGCAACGACCTAAAGAATGGTCTTGTGCTCAACATCGACGGCCAGCTTTGGGCCGTTGTCGAGTTTCAGCACGTCAAGCCGGGCAAGGGCCCAGCCTTCGTTCGCACCAAGCTCAAGAACGTTCTGAGCGGCAAGGTTGTCGACAAGACCTTCAACGCAGGTGTCAAGGTCGAGACCGCGAACGTCGACAAGCGCGACATGACCTTCCTTTACAACGACGGCTCGGGCTTTGTTTTCATGGACAAAGACAACTACGACCAGTTCACTCTGTCGCCTGAGATCACCGGCGACGCCTCGGACTACATGCTCGAGAACCAGGATGCGGTCGTCGCGCTGCACGACGGCAACCCAATCTACGTTGAGCTTCCTGCTTCGGTGATTCTTGAGGTCACCTACACCGAGCCTGGCCTGCAGGGCGACCGCTCGACCGGCGGCACCAAGCCTGCCACCCTCGAGACCGGCAAGCAGATTCAGGTTCCGTTGTTCCTCGAGTCCGGCACTCGCGTCAAGGTTGACACCCGCACCGGTGACTACCTCGGCCGAATCACCGACTAATTGAGCGCCCGCACTAAGGCACGCAAGCGTGCCATCGATGCCATTTATGCCGCCGACCTGCGCAAGGTTTCGCCTGAAGAGCTCTTGACTCAGGTTGCCGAGCTGCACGCCGACCGTCAAAATCAGTCTGAAATCTTTGGTTACGCTCGCGACATCGTCGCCGGCGTTGTAAACAATCACGAAGAGATCGACGAGCTGCTCGACAGCTACGCCCAGGGGTGGTCGCTCGACCGCATGCCGAGCGTAGACCGAGCCATCTTGCGTGTTGCGACTTGGGAGATCCTGTTCAACGACGAGGTTCCCGACGCCGTCGCGATTGCCGAGGCCGTCGCAGCCGCCAAGGAGCTGTCGACCGACGACTCGGGCTCGTTCATCAACGGGCTTTTGGGTCGAATCGCGGCAACCCGCAGCGCACACTAACCTGCTAAACCGCCGAACGCGGCTGCCGATCCTGGTGGCCGCGTTCTGCTATTCTTGAGAACTACTAAGTCCTTTAAAGGCCGTCCAGAGAGGCGGAGAAGGAGTGAGCGTGAGTTCACGCACCGTGCTTGCGGCAGCCGACATCGATCGGGCTGTCACGCGCATTGCACACGAGATCGTCGAGGCCAATCAGGGCACATCCGATCTCGTTCTTCTCGGCATTCCGACCCGTGGCGTAATTCTGGCTCAACGCATCGCGGCGGCGATCGCTCGCAACTACCCAGACTTCGATTCAGAGGCCGCCGTTGGGCGCCTTGACATCACGATGTATCGCGACGACCTAGCCTCAAACCCGACCAAGGTGGTCACCGAGTCGCGCGTGCCTAACGGTGGAATCGCCGGCAGGACGGTCGTGCTGGTTGACGATGTGCTGTTCAGCGGGCGCACGATTCGTGCCGCATTGGACGCCATTCAGGAATTTGGCCGCCCCAAGTGCGTCAAGTTGGCCGTGCTGGTCGACAGAGGGCACCGCGAGCTTCCGATTCGTGCCGACTTCGTTGGCAAGAACCTGCCAACCTCGCGCGAGGAGCGCATCCGTGTGCAACTAAACGAGAGCGATGCCGACAACCAGGTGGTGATCGAGGCGTGAAGCACCTGATTTCTGCAAAGGATCTTTCGCTCGACGAGGCGCTGGCGATCCTCGACACCGCCGAAGAGATGGCGGCCGTGAACGACCGCGAGGTCAAGAAACTGCCGACGCTACGTGGCCGAACCGTGGTCAACCTGTTCTTCGAGGATTCGACCCGAACTCGCATTTCATTTGAGCTCGCGGCAAAGCGACTTTCGGCCGATGTGATCAACTTCAGCGCCAAGGGTTCGAGTGTTTCGAAGGGCGAGAGCCTGAAAGACACCGCCCAGACGCTCGAGGCCATGGGGGCCGAGGCTGTCGTGGTGCGTCATCATGCCAGCGGCGCCGCTCAAAACCTGGCCGAGGCCGGCTGGATCGGTGGGCACATCGTGAATGCGGGTGACGGCAAGCACGAACACCCGACCCAGGCTCTGCTGGACGCGTTCACCATGCGCAAGCGCATCCAAGGCTCGGCGTCGCGTGGACGCGACCTAAATGGAGTTCGTGTGCTGATCGTGGGCGATGTCTTGCACTCACGCGTTGCACGCAGCAACCTGCACCTGTTGCGCACGCTTGGCGCCGAGATTCGACTCGTCGCACCTCCGACGCTGCTGCCGGCTGACCCTGCAGCGCTAGGAGCCGCAACCTACTTTGACCTTGATGTCGCGCTGAGCGACTTCAAGCCCGATGTGGTCATGATGCTTCGCGTGCAGCTTGAACGCATGAATGCCAGCTTCTTTCCGACTGCGCGCGAATACGCCCGCCAGTGGGGCTTCTCGGCGGATCGACTCGGGCTGCTCTCGGAACACGCCATTGTCATGCATCCAGGCCCGATGAACCGCGGGCTTGAGATTTCGTCAGAGGCGGCCGATTCACCGCGCTCGACCGTGCTCGAGCAGGTTGCCAACGGAATTTCGGTGCGCATGTCTGTGCTGTATCACCTCATGTCAGGAGACGCTAACTAATGACTAAGAAGTATGTGCTCAAGGGCGCAACGCTTGCCGATGGCTCGATTCGCGACATCCTGATCGACGGCGACCTAATCGCCGATGTTGCCGCGTCGATCGACTTTGAGACGAGCGTCGACTGCAGCGGCTTGATTGCCCTACCGGGATTTGTCGACTTGCACACTCACCTGCGCGAGCCTGGCTTTGAGGCCAGCGAGACCGTCCTGACCGGCTCGAAGGCCGCCGCTAAGGGCGGTTACACCGCCGTGCACCCGATGGCGAACACGAGTCCGGTTGCCGACACCGCCGGCGTTGTCGAACAGGTGGCCGCGCTTGGCGAAGAAGCCGGCTACGTTGACGTGTATCCGATTGGTGCCGTCACTGTTGGCCTAGAGGGCAAGCAGCTGGCCGAACTTGGCGCCATGGCCGAATCGAAGGCCAAGGTTCGTGTGTTCAGCGACGACGGCAAGTGCGTTAGCGACCCGCTAATGATGCGCCGGGCCCTCGAATACGTGAAGTCATTTGGCGGCGTGATTGCTCAGCACGCGCAAGACCCGCGTCTGACCGAGGGTGCACAAATGAACGAGGGCGTCGTTAGCGCCGAACTCGGCCTGTCGGGCTGGCCTGGTGTCGCCGAGGAATCGATCATCGCTCGCGATGTGATGCTCGCCGAGACGCTGGGTTCGCGAATTCACGTTTGTCACCTGTCGACGGCGCGTTCGGTCGAGATCGTCCGTTGGGCGAAGAACCGCGGCATAGCTGTGACCGCCGAGGTGACCCCGCACCACCTGCTGCTGACCGAAGAGTTGGCCCGCACCTACAATCCGGTCTACAAGGTCAATCCGCCGCTGCGCACCCAGACCGATGTCGAGGCTTTGCGCGAGGCCCTAATCGACGGCACCATCGACATCATCGGGACCGACCATGCCCCACACCCAGCCGAGGCCAAGGAGTGCGAGTGGGATGCTGCCGCGTTCGGCATGATCGGGCTCGAAACGGCTGCCTCGGTGGCGCAGTTAGTGCTGATCGACTCGGGCCGTTCGAACTGGGCGCGTCTGGCCGAGGTTATGTCGGTCAAACCAGCCGAAATCGCAGGCGATGAAGACCACGGCAACTCGATTGCCGCAGGTCAGCTTGCCAACCTGGCTCTGATAGACCCGAAGGCGAAGCGTCAGATCGCGAATCCAACCGAGTCAAAGAGTCAGAACAACCCATACGTCGGCCTCGAACTGCCAGGGCGTGTGTTGCACACGATCTTCCGCGGTCGGTTCACCGTGCGCGATGGTGCGCTCGTCGCGCACAGCCAGAAGGGTGCCTAGCCCGATGCGCGATCAACTTTTGCAGATGACAGGCGTGCTAGCGCTGGTGATTGCTGCCCTTGGCTACTTGGCGCTGCGTAGCTGGCGTGGCGCGATAATCACGCAACAGCGCCTGTTGCCAGAGCTTCCCGCTGTGCCGGCAACAGCAGACCGCACCGGCGCTTTCGAGTGCCAGTACGTGGTCTCGACCATTGCGGGCGAACCATTGAATCGCATCAAGGCGCATGGCTTGGGTCACCGCGGCAAGGCGCTCGTTTCGTTCGTACCGGCCGATGGAAATCGCCTCACCGTCGTGGTCGACCGAGTTGGCGAGGCAACGCTCGCGATTGCAGAAGGCTCCATCGTGTCGGTCGAATTGGCCAGCGCAACCCTAGATCGAGTCGTCGAAAAGGACGGCCTGGTTTGCGTTCGCTGGACGAGCAACGCGACGGCGTTCGACACATACCTGCGTGTCATGAATTCAGAATTGCGCGAGCGCTTGCTCGCGGTCAAAACCCCAACCGAAGCCGTAACGGCAGACTAAGGAGCCACACGTGAACAGAGCGATTCTTGTGCTTGAAGATGGCAAGGTATTTGAAGGCAAGCAGTATGGCGTTGCCGGCACAACACTCGGCGAGCTGGTCTTCGCCACGGGCATGACCGGTTACCAGGAGACCCTCACCGACCCGTCATACGCGGGTCAGATTGTGGTGCAGACCGCGCCGCACATCGGCAACACCGGCGTGAACCACCGCGATGAAGAGTCGAGCAAGGTGTGGGTTGCGGGTTACGTAGTGCGCGACCCGAGCCGAATCGTCTCGAACTTTCGCGCCGAAGCCAGCCTCGACGACGAACTTGCAAAGTATGGCATCGTCGGCATCTCGGGCCTCGACACTCGCGCACTGACCCGCCACCTGCGCGACGCTGGTGCCATGCGTGCCGGTATCTTTAGCGGCGAATCGACCAACCAGTCGATCGACGAACTACTTGCGCAGGTTCGCGGGGCCGTGCGCATGCAGGGTCTGTCGCTTAGCGACGTTGTCACCACGCCAGAGTCTTACACCGCCGAGCCGCAGGGGGAGCGCATCGGCAAGGTTTCGATCGTAGACCTGGGCATCAAGCGCTCGACCATCGAGCAGATGATCGCACGCGGCCTTGAGGTTCAGGTTTTCCCTGCCAAGGTCGATGCGGCAACCCTGTTGGCCTCAAACCCAGATGCCGTGTTTTATTCGAACGGTCCAGGCGACCCTGAGGCCGCACGCGGTCAGGTCGAGGTGCTTCGCGAGGTGCTCGGCAAGCGCATCCCGTTCTTCGGCATCTGCTTTGGCAACCAGCTGCTCGGTCGCGCCCTTGGGTTCGACACCTACAAGCTGCCATTCGGTCACCGTGGAATCAACCAGCCGGTGCTCGACCGCAAGACCGGTCGCGTCGAGGTCACCGCTCACAACCACGGCTTCGCGGTAAAGATTGATTCGCGCGGAGACGTCGACAGCCCAGCTGGTTTCGGCAAGGTGCGCGTCAGTCACGTGTCGCTGAACGACGACTGCGTAGAGGGCCTCGAGTGCGTCGACATTCCTGCATTTTCGGTGCAGTACCACCCAGAGGCCGCAGCCGGCCCACACGACAGCAACTACCTATTCGACCGCCTGGTCGACATGATCAAGAACAACAAGAAGGCCGCATAATGCCAAAGCGTCAAGACATCAATTCGGTACTTGTTATCGGTTCGGGCCCGATCGTGATCGGTCAGGCCTGTGAATTCGACTATTCGGGCACTCAGGCCTGTCGTGTGCTTCGCGCCGAGGGCATCCGTGTGATCCTCGTCAACTCGAACCCGGCGACCATCATGACCGACCCAGACTTCGCCGACGCAACCTATGTCGAGCCGATCACCCCAGAGGTCATCGAGTCGATCATCGCCAAGGAAAAGCCGGATGCGATTCTGCCGACCCTCGGTGGCCAGACCGCCCTCAACGCGGCCATGGCGCTGCACGAACGCGGAATCCTTGAGAAGTACGGCGTTGAACTCATCGGCGCAAAGGTCGACGCGATCAAAAAGGGCGAGGACCGCCAGATCTTCAAGCAGCTGGTGCTCGACGCCGGTGCCGACGTGGCCCGCTCGGTCATTTGTGGCACATTGGACGAGGCCCTCGCAGCCGTCGTTGACCTAAAGTACCCAGTGATGGTGCAGCCTTCGTTCACCATGGGTGGCCTGGGTTCGGGCTTCGCGTACGACGAAGAAGAACTGCGTCGCATCGTCGGTTCGGGCCTGCAGGCGAGCCCGGTGACCCAGGTTCTGCTCTCGGAATCGATCCTCGGCTGGAAGGAATACGAGCTCGAGCTCATGCGCGACAGGAACGACAACTGCGTCGTTGTTTGCTCGATCGAGAACGTAGACCCTGTTGGCGTGCACACCGGCGACTCGATCACCGTCGCTCCCGCCCTTACGCTAACCGACCGCGAATACCAGCACCTGCGCGACATCAGCATCGACATCATCCGCGCCGTTGGCGTCGACACCGGTGGCTGCAACATTCAGTTTGCGGTCAACCCAGAAAATGGCCGCGTGGTCGTTATCGAGATGAACCCGCGCGTCAGCCGCTCGTCGGCGCTGGCCTCAAAGGCCACGGGCTTTCCGATTGCCAAGATTGCCGCAAAGCTCGCCGTTGGTTACACCCTCGACGAGATTCCGAACGACATCACCCGCGTGACTCCTGCTTCGTTCGAGCCGACGCTCGACTACGTAGTCGTCAAGGTGCCGCGATTCGCTTTCGAGAAGTTCCCGGCAGCCGACCCAACCCTCACAACGACCATGAAGTCGGTCGGCGAGGCCATGGCCATCGGCCGCAACTACACCCAGGCGCTGCAAAAGGCCCTGCGCAGCCTCGAGCGTCGCGGTTCTTCGTTCCACTGGGGCGAGATTCCGGCATCAAAGGAGGTCTTGCTCGAACAGATCAAGACCCCGACCGATGGTCGAATCGTGCAGGTGCAGCAGGCGCTGCGAGCCGGCGCATCGCTGCAAGAGATTTTCGACAGCACCAAGATCGACCCTTGGTTCATCGACCAGATGATCCTGATCAACGAGGTAGCCGAAGACGTGCGCACAGCCGCAAGCCTGAACGCCACCGTCGTCAAGCACGCGAAGGACCACGGCTTCAGCGACGCACAGATTGCGCAGTTGCGCAACACCACCGAGGATTCGGTGCGTGCGCTTCGCCACGACCTGAACCTGCGCCCAGTGTTCAAGACCGTAGACACCTGTGCCGGCGAGTTTCCGGCCGAAACGCCATACCACTACAGCACCTACGAGCAAGAGACCGAGGTCATTCCAAGCAACCGCAAGAAGGTCGTGATTCTGGGTTCGGGCCCAAACCGCATCGGTCAGGGCGTCGAGTTCGATTACTCGTGCGTGCATGCATCGTTTGCCCTGTCTGACGCGGGCTACGAGACCATCATGATCAACTGCAACCCAGAGACCGTGTCGACCGACTACGACACCAGCGACCGTCTCTATTTCGAGCCGTTGACTCTAGAGGATGTGCTCGAAGTAATCCACGCCGAGAGCGCCTCGGGCGAACTCGTTGGCGTTGTTGTGCAGCTCGGCGGCCAGACCGCACTCGGTCTAGCCAAGGGTCTCAAGCAGGCCGGAATCCCGATCTTGGGCACCTCGCCTGAGGCGATTGACCTCGCCGAAGAGCGCGGCCTATTCTCGAAGATTCTCGATGACGCCGCGTTGATGTCGCCTGCCAACGGCACCGCCATGAACGTTGACGAGGCCGAGTCGGTTGCTAACCGAATCGGTTACCCGGTTCTGGTGCGTCCGTCATACGTTCTCGGTGGGCGCGGCATGGAGATCGTCTACGACATCGCCTCGATGCGCGACTACTTTGTGCGAATCGCAGACCAGGGCATCGTTGGTCCAGGCCACCCGCTACTAGTCGATCGCTTTCTTGACGATGCAATCGAGATCGACATCGACGCACTGTATGACGGTGAGCGCCTCTATGTAGGCGGAGTGATGGAACACATCGAGGAGGCCGGAATTCACTCGGGCGACTCGAGCTGCACTCTGCCGCCTGTCACCATGAGCCAGTCGCAGATCGACCGTGTGCGTGAGGCAACCCTGGCCATCGCCAAGGGTGTCGGCGTGCGCGGCCTGATCAACGTGCAGTTCGCGCTCGCTAGCGACGTTCTGTATGTGCTCGAGGCAAACCCACGCGCGTCGCGTACCGTGCCATTCGTGTCGAAGGCTCTGGGCATCACGCTGGCCAAGGCGGCCGCACTCGTGATGGTCGGCCGCTCGATCTCGGAGCTGATCTCGGGCGGTCACCTGCCAGAGCGCGACGGCACCTACATTCCCGCTGACTCGCCGATTGCTGTCAAGGAAGCAGTTCTGCCGTTCAAGCGCTTTGCCACCAAGGATGGCCGCTTCGTCGACTCGCTACTCGGCCCTGAGATGCGTTCGACCGGCGAGGTCATGGGCATCGACGTCGACTTTCCTAAGGCGTTCGCCAAGAGTCAGTCGGCCGCTGGTAGCGCGCTGCCAACCTCGGGCACGGTCTTCGTTTCGGTTGCCGACCGCGACAAGCCACAGGTGGTTCTGCCGGTTCGACGCCTGCAGCAGCTCGGCTATCGCGTGCTGGCAACCGATGGCACCGCGGCGATTCTCAAGCGCCACGGCATCGAGGTTCAGACGGTTCGCAAGCACACCGCCGACACCTCGGTCGACGGCCCATCGATCGTCGACCTGATCACCGCCGGCGAGGTAGACGTGGTTGTCAACACGCCAAGTGGTTCGAGCGCCCGCAAGGACGGCTACGAGATTCGCGCGGCGACAACCGCTGCCGACAAGGCGATCTTCACCACCATCGCCCAGTTGAGTGCGGCCATCGGCTCGTTCGAGACCGTCATCAGCGAGCCATTCAAGGTGAAGTCGCTTCAGGAGCACGCACAAGACCGGGCGGCAGCACTTGCCCGCTAGTTTTGGTGCGCGTCTAGGCGCCACGTTCGATAAGTATGGCCACCTCTGCGTCGGCATCGACCCGCACGCCGCGTTGCTCGAATCGTGGGGCCTCGACGACACCGTCGAGGGCTTGCGTTCGTTCGCGTTGACGGTGCTCGATGCGGCCGCTGGCCGTGTCGGCATCATCAAGCCGCAGGTGTCATTCTTCGAGCGTCACGGTTCGGCTGGTTTCGCTGTGTTGGAACAACTGGCACAACGTGCGGCCGAGACCGACCTCCTGGTGATCATGGACGCTAAACGCGGTGACATAGGGTCGACCATGGATGGCTACTTCGACGCATGGCTCGGGCGCAACGCACCGTTTCTGTGCGACGCGCTGACGGTTTCGCCATACCTGGGCTTCGATTCGCTCAACGAGACTATGTCGAACGCACTCGACCGCGGCAAGGGCGTCTTTGTGCTCGCCGCGACATCCAACCCGGAGGGTAAGGCGCTGCAGACCGCTGAGGTCGCTGGGGGAGCCACGTTGGCCGCCGACATCTGGTCGCGCCTGGCCAAGGTCAACGGCGTCACGCACGAGGCCTCCGGTTCACTCGGATCTTTCGGTGCGGTCGTCGGTGCGACGTTGAACCTGCGTGGATTCGCGCTTGACCTCGAGGCCCCTAACCACGCCAACCTAACGCCAATCCTCGCGCCGGGCTTTGGCGCGCAGGGTGCCGAGCTGGCCGACGCGCGTCGACTCTTCGGCGCCGCGGCGCCACAGCTGATAGCCAGTGTTTCGCGCAGCGTGCTCGGTGCTGGTGCCGTTGGCATCGCTGCCGCAATCGAGTCGGCCACGGCCGAGCTCGGCTCGGCATTTGGACGAGAATAAACCCATGGCAGCGCGTTTGACAGTCATCGCCGGGCCCACCGCGGTCGGCAAGGGCACCGTGGTGAAGCACATCCTCGAGAACTATCCCGATGTTGCGTTGAGCGTTAGCGCCACCACGCGTGCACCACGGCCGGGCGAGGTAGACGGTGTCGACTATTACTTTTGGACTCACGAGCAGTTTGATGCCGCTATCGCGCGTGGCGAGATGCTCGAATACGCGATTGTGCATGGCGTCAACAAGTACGGCACGCCGCGTGGTCCGGTAACGGCGGCAATGGCCGCTGGCAAACTCGTGATCCTCGAGATCGATCTGCAGGGTGCGCGCCAGGTGAAGGCCGCGATGCCTGAGGCACGTCTGGTTTTCATCGCCCCGCCAAGCTGGGATGAACTCGTGCGCAGACTCGAGGGTCGCGGCACCGAATCGGCCGAGGAACAGGAGCGCCGCCTGGCTACCGCACGAGTCGAATTGGCCGCCCAGTCGGAATTCGATCACATCGTAATCAACGATGAGGTGGCTAGATGTGCCGCCGAGGTCGTAAACTTGATGCAGTCCTAGATCGCGGTTTGCGGTCCTTATTGATGAGGAAAAACTAATGTCAGCAGAAAAGCTCGAGGGTATCGTCTCGCCATCAATCGACCGTCTTCTTGACAAGCCACTGGTCGGTTCGAAGTATGAGCTAGTCATGTTCGCTTCGAAGCGCGCGCGTCAGATCAACGACTACTACTCGGCCCTGAGCGATGGCTCGCTGTTCAACAACGTTGGCCCGCTGGTTGAGTCGACTCTCGACGAGAAGCCACTGACCACCGCTCTCAAAGAGATCAACGAAGACAAGCTCGACAAGAAGCCTGCAGCTCAGGCCTAATTCGAGGTTCACGGCCTTCTAGGCGGTTGCCATGGCGCGCATTGTTCTCGGTATCACCGGTGGCATCGCCGCCTACAAGGCCACCGCGATAATTCGCGAACTTAGCGAGCTTGGTCACGACGTAAAGGTAATCCCGACCGCAAACGCCCTGCGTTTCATCGGAGCAACCACGCTCGAGGCTCTTTCGCACAATGCCGTAGACGCCGACCTTTACACCGACGTAGCCGACGTCAAGCACGTTCAGCTCGGCCAAACCGCCGACCTGGTGATCGTTGCCCCTGCGACCGCCGCCTTTATGGCGCGCTATGCCGCAGGCATCGCCGACGACCTGCTTGGCAACACCCTGTTGGCAACCAAGGCGCCAGTCTTGATCGCGCCGGCCATGCACACCGAAATGTGGCAAAACCCGGCCACCCAGCGAAATGTTGCAACCTTGGTCACCGATGGAGTGAAGGTTATGACTCCGGCCACGGGCCGCCTGACCGGTTCGGATTCTGGCGTTGGGCGCCTGCCTGAACCCCACGAAATCGTTTCAGAGGCCCTGCGCCTGCTTGAACCGCAAGACCTTGCCGGCGTGACTGTTTTGGTGACAGCCGGCGGCACGCATGAGCCAATCGATCCCGTTCGATACATTGGCAATAAGTCTTCGGGCAAGCAGGGGATTGCCATTGCCACGCGTGCAGCGGCCAGGGGAGCGACCGTCACTCTGATTGGCGCGAACATGCCGAGCCCCGCGGCCCACAGTGGATTGAGCTTTGTGCCCGTTTCGAGCGTGCTCGAGCTGCAGGCCGCCATGGACCCAGCCCTTCCAGCTTGCGATGTGCTTGTGATGGCGGCAGCCGTGAGCGACTATCGCGTGGCGGCCCCGGCGGCCACCAAGATCAAGTCATCCCTGGTTGGCGACCGCCTGACGCTCGAGCTGATTGAAAACCCTGACCTGTTGGCCGAGGCGTCGGCTCACAAGCGCGCCGGTCAAATCTTTGTGGGCTTCGCGGCCGAAACCGCGGGTTCGGATTCGGCGCTTGTCGAACTTGCCGCAAAGAAGCTGCAGTCCAAGCGCGTCGATCTGATCGTGGCTAACGACGTAACCGACGGCGCGGTTTTTGGTCAAGACTCAAACAGCGTCGCGATCGTCGATGCAAGCGGTGTCGTGGCGCGCCAGAGCGGCACCAAGCGTGCGGTGGCCGACACCCTGCTAGACGTAATCTCGGGTCGTCTCGCGTAACTCTTCGGCACAATGTCGGTGGCGCGGATATACTTGCTAAATCATGAGCAAATTGCGCCTTTTCACATCAGAATCCGTTACTGAGGGTCACCCAGACAAGATCTGCGACCAGATCAGCGACACGATTCTCGATGCCATGCTCGAACAAGACCCAAACTCGCGCGTTGCCGTTGAAACCATGGTCACCACTGGCCTGGTGCACCTCGCTGGCGAGGTGACCACCGAGGGCTACGTCGAGATTCCACAACTCGTGCGCGAGAAGATTCGTCAAATTGGTTACACCAGCTCAGACATCGGTTTCGATGGTTCTAGCTGTGGAGTCTCGGTTTCGATTGGTCAGCAGAGCGCCGACATCGCGGCCGGTGTCGATGCCGGTTTCGAGGCACGCGAGCAGAACTCCGCCGACCGCTACGACGCCCAGGGCGCCGGCGATCAGGGCATCATGTTCGGCTATGCAACCAACGAGACGCCTAACTACATGCCGCTGGCCATCAACACCGCGCATCGCCTAGCCGAGCGCCTTGCCGCGGTGCGCAAGAGCGGAGAGCTCGACTTTTTGCGACCAGACGGCAAGACCCAGGTCACCATCGGCTACGAGGGCACGACTCCAAGAACTATCGAAACTGTTGTTCTGTCGACTCAGCACAACCCAGGCATCGCGCAGGCAGACTTGGCCGAGCAGGTTCGCGAGACCGTAATTCGGCCGATTATTGAGGCCACCGGTCTCGATGTCTCGGCGACCAAGTTTCTGATCAACCCGACGGGCATCTTCGTTGTTGGTGGGCCGATGGGCGACGCAGGTCTCACCGGCCGCAAGATCATCATCGACACCTACGGTGGCGCATCCCGTCACGGCGGCGGTGCATTCAGTGGCAAAGACCCATCAAAGGTCGACCGCTCTGCGGCATACGCCATGCGCTGGGTTGCCAAGAATGTGGTCGCAGCCGGCCTGGCCGACCGAGCCGAAGTGCAGATTGCCTACGCCATTGGCGTTGCGCGACCTGTCGGCCTTTACGTAGAAACCTTTGGCACGGCCAAGACCGACGAGGCCAACATTGTTCGCGCCATCGAGGCCACCTTCGACCTGCGCCCACGCGCAATCATCGAAGAACTCGACCTACTGCGCCCGATCTATGCACAGACTGCCGCCTATGGTCACTTTGGTCGCGAGCTGCCCGACTTCACCTGGGAGCGCATCGACCGTGCCGAGCAACTCCGCGAAGCCGCACTGAGCTATGGCCTCGGAGCCTAACCAGGAGCTGTTCGCAAGGGTCGTCATCGACTCCAATTTGCCGCAGCTTGATCGCGAGTTTGAATACACCGTTCCGCCGGCTCTATTCGGCACGATTGCGGTGGGCAGCGAGGTCGAAGTGCCCTTCGGTCGTTCCAAGGCCAAGCAGGTCGGCTATGTCGTCGCTCTAAGCACGACAAAGGAATACGACGGCATCGTGAACGAGATTACGGCCGTCCGTAGTCGCTGGCCCATGTTGCCGGCGGCAACTTACGACCTGCTTAGGGCCCTCGCACACCGGCAGTCCTGTTCAATCGCCGACCTAATAAGGCTTGCCCTGCCGGCCCGTGCGGCCACAGTCGAGAAGGTTCTCGAGACCGCGCCTTGCCTGTTCGATGCGACATCGAGTCCGACAACCACACCAACAGCCACGCACCAACGCCAATTCTTGTTGGCAGATCCGACGCTAGAAGCGCCGGGGTCCATGATGGGCATCTTCGAGTCGGCAATGCGTGCCGCCCAAGACGAGCGGTCTGCCAGAGGCGGCTCGCTGTTGATCCTCGTGCCCGACGAACGTGCTGTCGACATGGCTGTTAGGGCCGCGAAGCACGCTGGAGTCGAGCCGATCCTTTATGTGTCTAACCTCACGCGAGTCGCAAGATTCAGGGCGTGGGCCCGCGTGCAGCGCGAGCAACAATCGATCGTCATTGCCACTCGTTCCGGTGCATACCTGCCGATCTGCAATTTGCAGCGAGTAATCATGTGGGACGATTCCGACGCTAGTTATAGCGAACCAACCGCCCCCTATTTGCACACTCGCGAGGTCGTATTGCAGCGCCAGAGCGCAGAAGGCTTTGCCCTGAGCTTTGCCGGCAATTCGATCTCGTCCGACTCGCAGCGATTGATCGAAATCGGATACCTCGAACTGCATTCGATGGTCTCTGAACGCCCAGCGCTTGCGATTTCTGACGACGTGTCGCGAATTAACTCGCTTGCCTTCAGGGCGATTCGCCAGTCAATCGACGCTAATCGGCCAGTGCTGGTGCAGGTGGCTTCACGCGGAGCAGCTGTATCCACCTTCTGTCGCACTTGCCAGGAGCGCATCAGCTGCAAGGCCTGCCACGGGCCTATCGGCGTCAATCACGAAGGCAAACCGGCCTGTCGCTGGTGTAATGCGATTCAGTTGCAGGTGACTTGCGCTAGTTGCGGTGGCCGGGACTTCGGCCAGGGCCGTGCTGGTGCAACTCGAACGGTGGCCGAATTGGGCAGGTCGTTTGCGGGCGCCCGCGTGATTGAATCTTCTACTGATAATCCTGTGCTCGAGATTGCGCCCGGCAAGACAATCGTCGTTGCGACCCCAGGTGCCGAGCCCTTTGTAGCGGGTGGCTACGGGGCTGTCGTGCTGCTCGATGGCGCCAATCTCTTGTCGCGCGACAGCCTACGCGCGCGCGAAGAGGCAATCAGGCTCTGGTCTAACGCGATTGCCTATCTGGGCTCCGGTGGTCGCGCAACTCTTACCGGAGTCGCTGGTCCAACCGCGCAGCGACTGTGTCTTTGGCAACAGCAGGAGCTGGCTCGCGCCGAGCTGGCCGAACGTCGTGAACTAGGTTTTCCGCCGGCAGTGCGTCTTGCCTCGGTGACCACGGATCGCCAGAACCTCGCAAAACTTCAGGAACAACTTGCCGCCACACTTGCCCTTGAGCCATTTGAGCTCCAGGTGCTCGGGCCCATTGACATTCGCGCCGACCGACAAGTGGTTGTAGACGAGGCTCGGCTGCTGATCAAATACCCATACGCGGCGACTCTGCCGCTAGCCGACGCGCTCAAGCAGGCTCAGTTAGACGCATCCGTCGCCAGCAAGGCACACAGCTCTCGCAGCGGGCGTGCCGTTCGCCCGCTTAGGGTGCGCATGGACGAGACGCAAGTAATCTAGTCTTCGAAAGGCGGCGGTGCATGAAGATTCTGTTTGCTGGCACGCCCGAAGTGGCCGCCAAAACCCTACAAACGCTGGCTACCGACCCGCGTTTCGCCGGCTTCGAGATCGCCGGCGTGCTCACTCGTGAAGACGCTCCGTTGGGCCGCAAGCGCATACTGACTCCCAGCCCGACGGCGACCACGGCCGAGGCCCTCGGCATACCCGTCATCAAGGCGAATCGCATCGACGCAGACACCCTCGTGAGCATCGGCAAGTTGGGCGTCGACTTGGGCATTGTGATTGCCTATGGCGTGCTTTTGAAGTTGGATGCCCTGCAGGCGCTGCCCCTCGGTTGGTACAACCTTCACTTTTCACAGCTGCCAAAATGGCGCGGCGCCGCACCGGTTCAACGCGCGCTGATGGCGGGCGAGCGCGACACTGCCGTCACATTATTCAAGCTCGATGAGGGCATGGACACTGGGCCAATCTCGGGTGTGGTGCCGACCGAAATTCAGCCAGATGAAACTGCGGGCGACCTGCTCAATCGGCTTCGCTTGCTGGGCGAATCACTGCTGGCTGAGCAACTGCCGGCAATCGCTTCAGGCACCGTGAACCTGGTCGCGCAATCCCAGAGCACGTTGACCCCGACGCTTGCACCAAAGCTTGGTCGAACTGACTCCGTACTCGATTTTGCAAGGGCAGCCACCGAACTTGAGGCAATAGTGCGGGGAGCAAACCCAGAGCCCATGGCCCACACGAATTTCCGCGACCAAAACCTGCGAGTCCTTCGCGCTCGAGCACACGCCTCATCGGCCGCTGGCCTGATGAATGGCATGGCAAGACTGGATGGCTCGCGCGTGCTTGTGGCAACCGGCAGCGGCGACCTCGAACTGCTAGAGGTTCAACCGGCAGGCAAGAACCCCATGCGAGCGTCTGACTGGGCTCGTGGCGCCAACCTTCCCGCATTACTTGGAGAGAATCTTTGAATCGTAACGACCCACGTCGCATCGCATACCAGCTGCTTGCAGCCGTCGAATTTGACGACGCCTATGCCAACCTGCTGTTGCCAAGGCTGTTGGCCGATTCCGGCGTGACCGGGCGCGACGCGGCGTTCACCCAGGAATTGGCCTACGGCACCATTCGCTGGCAGCTGTTTTACGACGAGGCGATCGAGATGGCCGCAGGCAGGCACCTCGACGACATCGACCGCGACGCGCTGATCGTGATTCGCATCGGTGCTCATCAGCTACTTGGCATGCGCACCGCGGTGCACGCCGCCCTTTCTGAGACTGTCGATCTTGCCAAGGATGTGCTGCCGGCTCGACTCACGGGCTTCGTCAACGCCGTCTTGCGCCGCATTAGCGAGCGCACTCGCGATGACTGGATGCAGAAGGTGCTAGCCGGCCTGAACGACGAGGTCGATCGGTTCGCCATTCGCTATTCGCACCCGGTATGGGTCGTGCGCGCACTAAAGCAGGCCCTCAAGCTCGATGGCCGCGAGGCCGATCTTGAGGCGCTGCTGATTGCCGACAACGAGCCCGCCAAGGTTTCGCTCGTCGCGCTACCTGGTTTGCTCGATCGCAAGGACCTCCTGGCGCACGAGGGCAGTTTGGTGCCGGGGGAGGCGAGCCCGCTTGGTCTGGTGCTTGAGAGCGGCGACCCAGGTCGACTGCACGACGTCGCCGACGGTTCTGCACGCGTGCAAGACCAAGGCTCGCAGCTCATGGCCCTGGCCCTCGCCGCTGCCCCCATCGACGCCTCGCTGGCAGACAATTCTTGGGCCGACATCTGTGCCGGTCCGGGTGGCAAGGCCGCACTGCTGGCCGCACTCTCGATCAAGGCCGAAGCTCACCTGTTCTGCAACGAGGTCTCGCAGCACCGCACCAAGCTGGTTCGCAACGCTCTAGAGCCCGTGCGCCAGGCCGGTGCAAACGTGCAAATCGAGACCGGCGACGGTCGTGCCCTGGGCAAGACGGCCGCCGAAAAGTTTGACCGAATCATGCTCGATGCGCCATGTTCCGGGCTCGGAGCCTTGCGCCGCCGCCCCGAGGCGCGCTGGCGTCGTTCTAGCCGCGACATCGCCGGCCTTAACACCTTGCAGCAAGAGCTCCTCGAGGCCGCATATGCCGCACTCAAGCCGGGCGGCGTTGTCGCCTATGTCACCTGTTCACCGCACCCAAGCGAAACCACCGCGGTCGTCGATTGGGCCATCAAGCGAATCGCCGGCATCGAGCTTCTCGATGCCAATGCCGTGTTGCATTCGGTGAACCCGGCGCTCCAACTAAACACCGAACGCAAGACCGCTCAGCTCTGGCCGCACGTGAACGGCACCGATGCGATGTTCATCGCGCTGCTGAAAAAGCCAGCCCAGAAGAAGGATGCGCGCTAACCATGACCGTTCGCCTAAACCCAAGCATCCTGTCTGCGGACTTCGTCAACTTTGAACGCGACTTCGCATCGATTGCCAACGCTGACCTAATCCATGTCGACGTGATGGACAACCACTTTGTGCCTAACCTCACTTTCGGGCTGCCCATGGTTCAACGCATGCAGCAGGTCGCCCCGCTGCCGCTCGACGTGCACCTCATGATCACCAACGCCGACACCGAGGCGCCAAAGTACGCCGAGTCGGGTGCATACAGCGTCACGTTCCACGTCGAGGCCGCAGAGAACGTGGTTCAGACGGCACGAGCCATCCGCTCGACCGGTGCGCGCGCGGGCATCGCGCTCAAGCCGGGCACTGCGCTTGACACGTACCTCGACCTGCTCGCCGAATTCGACCAGTTGTTGATCATGACCGTCGAACCAGGCTTCGGTGGGCAGTCGCTCATCGAGGACACCCTGACAAAGGTTTCAGCGGCACGACGTCGCATCGATCAAGAACGTCTTGATGTCTGGCTGCAGGTCGATGGCGGCATCGACGAGACCAACATTGAACGTGTTGCCGCCCTTGGCGCAGACACATTCGTTGCCGGTTCTGCCGTGTTTAAGGCCGCGGACCGACGGGCACAGATCGAAACTCTGCGTAATGCTGCCGAGCACGGACACGGTCATTTTCACTAGGCGATAACCTAGAGGGTATGAAATCCTTCGAAAACCTGCTTGCCGAAATCGGCGAGAAGGCCGTTACTCGTCCAGCTGAATCGCAAACGGTGAAGTGGCTCGACGCCGGAGTTCATACCATCGGCAAGAAAATCGTCGAAGAGGCCGCCGAGGTTTGGATGGCAGCCGAATACGAGGGCAACGAACGCACTGCTGAAGAAATCAGCCAGTTGATCTATCACCTGCAGGTCTTGATGACCGCCAAGGGCATTACGCTCGCCGACCTAGAAAAGAATTTTTAATGCTTAGAGTCGCCGTTCCCAACAAGGGAATCCTCTCCGACACCGCCATCACCATGCTCAAAGAGGCCGGCTATGCCGTGCGTCGCGACCCGAAAGACCTGCACGTCGTCGACGAGGTCAATGGCATCGAGTTTTTCTACCTACGCCCGCGCGACATCGCAACCTATGTGGGTCGTGGTTCGCTCGACGTTGGCCTAACTGGCCTCGACCTGCTGCTCGACTCGCGCTCGGCCGCGCTGTCTGTCGCCGACCTCGGTTTCGGTGGTTCGACCTTCCGGTTTGCCGGCCCAACCGGGACCTTCAAATCATTGGCCGACCTAGCCGGCAAGCGTGTTGCGACCGCCTATCCGAACCTCGTCGAGGATTTCCTCGCTCGCGAGGGCGTAAGCGTAGACCTGGTCAAGCTCGATGGCGCCGTTGAGGTTGCCGTGCGACTCGGTGTGGCCGATGCGGTGGCCGATGTGGTTTCGACCGGAAACACCCTGCGTCAGGCTGGTCTCGAAATCTTTGGTCCGGTGCTCTTGGTTAGCTCGACTCACCTGATAGTCGCTCCGGGTTCCACCGGTGTGCACACACAGTTGCTACGTCGTCTGCAGGGAGTGCAGGTTGCGCGCGAATACGTGATTCTCGACTACGACTGCCCTGCAAATCTGGTCGCCGAGGCCACCGCGATCACCCCGGGCATCGAATCGCCGACCATTTCGCCGCTGCAAGACCCAGAGTGGGTTGCAGTTCGTGCGTTGGTTCGTGCCGCCGACATCAACAGCAAAATGGATGAGCTCTACGACCTAGGCGCGCGAGCGCTGCTGGTTAGCGCACTACACGCCGCGAGAATCTAGTGTCGCTCTCGATCCGTGTAATTCCCTGCCTCGACGTCGCCGACGGGCGCGTAGTCAAGGGTGTCAACTTTCTGAATTTGCGCGATGCGGGCGACCCGATCGAACTGGCCGCTCGTTACTACGCCGATGGCGCCGACGAGCTCACTTTTCTTGATGTGCATGCAACCGTCGACAATCGCTCGACCATGTACGACCTGGTGACACGAACCGCCGAGCAAATCTTTATTCCGCTCACGGTTGGCGGCGGCATTCGTCAGGTTGACGATGTGGCGCGTCTATTGGGGGCCGGCGCCGACAAGATCAGCGTGGGTTCGGCGGGAATCTCAACCCCCGAGTTGCTATCGGCAATCGCGGAGCGTTTCGGCAATCAGGTGCTGGTTATTTCGCTCGACCTAAAGCGCAGCCCCAAAGCCGAGTCTGGATTCATTGTCACGACGCACGGTGGCCGCATCGAGACCGACCTGGATGCGCTTGCTTGGATTCGTCGCGTGCAGGAACTCGGCGCGGGGGAGTTGCTGGTGAATTCGATCGATGCCGACGGCACGCGCAATGGTTTTGATGCCGAAATGTTGGCCGCTGTGCGAGCAATCGCCAACGTTCCGGTGATCGCGAGTGGCGGCGCAGGCAAGGCCGAAGACTTTCCGGAGGCCGCAGCCGCGGGTGCCGATGCCATTCTGGCCGCAAGCATTTTTCACGAGGGTTCGGTCTCAATTGGCGACGCCAAAGGCGCGCTCAAGGCCGCGGGATACGAGGTGCGCTAGCTATGGCAATCGACAAGTCAGCACTCGAATCGGTGCGATTCAACGCCGATGGCCTGGTCGCCGCGATCGTGCAGTCGGCAGTCTCAAAGCGCGTTTTGATGATGGCCTGGATGAACGTCGATTCGCTTAATCAAAGCATCGAACTTGGCGAGACGGTCTTTTGGTCGCGGTCTAGAAACGAGATTTGGCACAAGGGAGCGACCTCGGGCAACACCCAGCGGATCGTTTCGATCGAGGTCGACTGCGATGGCGACACCCTGCTTGTGCACGTTGTCGAGGCTGGCGAGGCCTGCCACACCGGTGCGCAGTCGTGCTTTGACGTTGGCACCGTCTTCATCGCCGACGACGTCTCAGAAATGCTTCCCGAGAACCTATCTATCGACGAGGTAACCGAATGAGCTACCTCTACACCCTCGACCAGGCTCGCGAACTGGCAAAGACCCAGCGAGTTATTCCACTCATCCAGACTCTATTTAGCGGCTCCGAGACACCCCTGGGCGTCTACGAAAAGCTCGCCGCCGATAACCCTGGCTCGTTCCTTCTAGAGTCGGCCGAGCACGGCGTCTGGGCTCGCTATAGCTTCGTGGGCGTGAATGCTCGCGGATTCCTGTCAAAGCGCACCAACGAGGCCGCAACCTGGACCTCGGCCCGCGGCGAGAGTGCACTGCCCGACGGGTCGAACGACCTACCACATGACGCATTGGCTGCCCTAGAGCGGCTGCACAGCGCTTGGAAACTCGACTCGCACACCACTCACGACGCGAACCTGCCGCCGCTAGTCAACGGTCTGGTCGGCCTGCTCGGCTGGGACGTTATTCGCGAGATCGAGCACCTGCCAAACCGTCCGACTGCCGACTTTGCCGCCCCAGAGCTGGGCATGTCGCTCTTCGAAGACCTGGTCATTCTTGATCACAAGACCAACAGCCTGCTGCTGGTTGCAAATATCTTCGCTACCGATGGTTGCGACCTCGAGCAGCTCTATTTGGCCGCACAACGGCGCATCGATGCCATGCGCGATGGCATCATGAAGCCAACGCCGTCGTTTCTTGCCGAGCTGAGTCTCGCCGGCGAAATCCCAATCGAACCGCGCATGCCAGCCGCCGATTTCATGGCGGCCGTGCAGGATTCGAAGCAGTATGTGCGTGCGGGCGACGTGTTCCAGGTGGTTCTGTCGCAGAGATTCGACGTGCAGCTGGAGGCCAGCCCGCTCGATGTCTATCGAGTGCTGCGTAGCCTCAACCCAAGCCCATACATGTATCTGCTGAACTTCGACGATGCCGATGGCCCGTATTCGGTCGTTGGCGCATCGCCCGAGAGCCTGGTCCAGGTTAAAGATCGCCATGCGGTTACGCACCCCATCGCTGGCTCGCGCCCACGAGGGGCCAACCTCGATCAAGACGACGCAAACACCGCGTCGCTGGTTGCCGACGCCAAGGAACGCGCCGAGCACCTGATGCTGGTCGACCTGGCCCGCAACGACTTGCTCAAGGTCTGCCAAAGCGATTCGGTCGCGGTCACCGAGTTCATGCAGGTACACAAATACAGCCACATCATGCACCTGGTCAGCACGGTCGAGGGCGATCTGCGCGACGACCAAAACGCCATCGATGCCTTCAGAGCGACATTTCCGGCCGGCACGCTCAGTGGCGCCCCTAAGCCACGCGCTCTCGAAATCATCGACTCACTCGAAGTCGCTAACCGTGGCATCTACGGCGGAGTCGTCGGCTACTTCGACTTTGCTGGCAATGCCGATCTCGCCATCACCATTCGCACGGCGTTCATTCGCGATGGCTTGGCCAGTGTGCAGGCCGGAGCCGGAATTGTGCTCGACAGCGACCCTTCGGCCGAACACCAAGAGACCATCGCGAAGGCATCGGCCTCTCTCCGAGCGATTCACGCGGCTAATAACCTGAAGGTGATCCGATGAAGTTGCTGCCGCGCAAACGCGCTCTCGTCCTGTTGCTGGTCGCGCTAATTGCAACCCAGTCGTTTTTGAGTTTCGACTGGCTGACCGTTTCGATGGCGCCCGAGGGCAAGGTCACGGTGCTTGGCACACTGGCCGGTTCGGCGCTCTTCCCTGCGGCACAGTCGCTGCTCATGCTCGGCTGGATCACCTTCGCACTGCTCGCAATCGCACGCGGCCGCCTGATGCTTGTTTTCGCCGCGATTCTTGCGGCGACCTTTGCGCTCGAGCTCTGGTTCGGCGGCACAGGGCTGATTCAGCGCGATTGGCACGCGCAACAGGCGCAACTCACAACCTGGCAAAGCATCGCGGCCGCTCACGACATTACCGACCTCACGATTCAAACTGGAATCAACGGATGGCTTTTTCTGAGCGCGGGTGCCCTCGGATTATTGACGGCGACCGCATCGGTCATTGCAGCAGGTTCGTGGGCCCACATTCGACCAGCTAATTCGGCGGTGTCGCGAGCCGAAAGGGCGCAATCGGCGCCGGATGCAGCAACAGTGGTCGATGCCGACCCTGACTCAATCTCGCTCTGGGAGAGCCAACGCGCCAAATAGGCCACCTGTCCGATGGGCGTGAAATACTCGGTAAAATCTAAGAGCACTCGAAAGAAAGGCAATCATGTCGGAACAGCACATTGACGGCGGCCACGGCGACTCAATCGCAGCGTGGACCTCGGTAACCATCATCATGGTGGCCTTCGCGATCGGCACCGCAGCGGTCTGGTTTGCTAATGCTCCGCTGGCATATGGCTCGATTGCTCTCGCTTTGGTTGGCGTAGTTGCCGGCCCAGTGCTCGCCAAGCTCGGCTACGGCATTCACGGCAAGAACCAGCGCTAGTGCTTGACTCGCTTTACGCGGGTTCACTAGCAGACGCGGCCACTCGTCAAGAGCTGGTCTCGATTCAAGAGGTGGAACGCCTCGCCCTGGCAACGGCGCCAGCACTGAATACACTGCAGTTTCTTGCTCCCGCCAATCACATCAAGGTCTTAGCCGAAGTCAAGCGCGCCTCGCCATCCAAGGGCGACATGGCCGAAATCGCCGACCCGGCGGGGCTTGCGCAAATCTATGCAGACAACGGTGCCTCGGCAATTTCAGTACTAACCGAGCAACGCAAATTCAAGGGTTCGCTAGATGACCTGCGTGCTGTTCGCGCACGTGTTTCGGTGCCCCTGTTGCGCAAAGACTTCATCGCCAACGAGTATCAGATCCTCGAGGCTCGAGCCGCGGGCGCAGACATCGTCCTGCTGATCGTCGCGGGTCTTGATCAGGCCGAGCTGGTCAGACTCAAGGATTTCGCCGAACAGCTCGGCATGACCGCCTTCATCGAGACCCACGACCGCGACGAGGTGCTGCGAGCACTCGACACGGGAGCCAAGTTCATCGGCGTCAACGCCCGCAATCTATCGACATTCGAAACCGATCGCGACCTATTCGCCACCCTGGTCGATCTGTTTCCGGCCGATGTCATCAAGGTGGCCGAGTCTGCCGTGCGCAATGTCGACGACGTTCGCCACTATCGCAAATCCGGGGCCGATGTCGTCTTGGTTGGCGAGGCACTGGTAACCAACAACCCGGCCGAGATGCTGCAGAGCTTCCTCGCGGTTCAATAACTCTCAATCGCACCAACAAGGCAAATCTAGGAGTCCGATGTCACTGCGCACAGGCCAAGGGCCATACTTCGGTGAATTTGGTGGCCGCTTCGTTCCGGAATCGTTGATTGCTGCCCTCGACCAGCTCGAGTCGGTTTACAACGCTGCCAAGAACGATCCCTCATTCGTCGCCGAGTTGAACGAACTTCACCGCAGCTATACGGGTCGCCCGTCGATCATCACCGAGGCCAAGCGGTTTGCCGAACATACTGGCGCCAAGGTCGCGGGCGACGTTCGAATCTTCCTAAAGCGCGAAGACCTAAACCACACCGGCTCGCACAAGATCAACAACGTTCTGGGCCAGGCGTTGCTCACCAAGCGCATGGGCAAGACCCGCATCATCGCCGAGACCGGAGCCGGTCAGCACGGTGTAGCTTCGGCGACGGCCGCGGCTCTCTTCGGGCTCGAGTGCACCGTCTACATGGGCGAAGTAGACACCGAGCGCCAGGCGTTGAATGTTGCGCGTATGCGACTCCTGGGCGCCGAGGTAATCCCGGTCAAGACCGGCAGCCGAACGCTCAAGGATGCGATCAACGAGGCACTGCGCGACTGGGTAGCCAATGTCGACAACACGCACTATCTGCTCGGCACGGTTGCCGGCCCACATCCGTTCCCCGCGATGGTCCGCGATTTTCACAGCGTTATCGGCATCGAGGCGCGTGCGCAGATGCTGGATGAATTCGGTTTTCTGCCGACCGCGCTTGCCGCGTGCGTTGGTGGCGGTTCGAACGCTATCGGCCTGTTCCACGCGTTCCTTGACGACGCCGAGGTCGGCATCTACGGATTCGAGGCTGCGGGCGATGGCATGGACACCCAGCGTCACGCCGCAACGCTCAACTATGGGCGCCCGGGCGTGCTGCACGGGGCAAAGAGCTACATGCTTCAAGACGAGGATGGCCAAACCATCGAGAGCCACAGCATCTCGGCCGGCCTCGACTACCCGGGCGTAGGCCCTGAGCATGCATGGCTCAAAGACATCGGCCGCGCCGAATATTGGGGCATCAGCGACGCCGAGGCTATGGAATCACTGCGCTTATTGAGCCGCACCGAGGGCATCATCCCGGCGATCGAGTCGTCGCACGCCCTTGCCGGAGCCCTAAAGCTGGCGCGCACACTCGAGCCGGGAAGCTCGATTCTGGTGAACCTTTCGGGTCGCGGCGACAAAGACATGGAAACCGCTGG
>JBEEJX010000106.1:0-2525 GCA_041168965.1 Actinomycetota bacterium | reverse complement strand
TAGTCGCCGTGGCTCAGGTTCATGCGAGCGACGTCAACACCGGCCTCGATAACTGCGCGAATCTGCTCGTAGCTTGAAGTTGCCGGTCCCATGGTGGCAACGATTTTTGCGCGTCTCATTTGTTCCTTCTGTTTTTGGTCTGCTGACCAGGCTTGTGGTGCGGGTTTTTGCTTAGAGGCTAAGTGCTCGGTCGGTCGGCTTCACCGGTGCTGGCAGGGTGGTCGATCCGTTTAGGTACGCGTCTACGGCCGCCGCGGTTGAGCGGCCCTCGGCGATTGCCCAAACGATGAGGCTCTGACCACGACCGGCATCGCCGCAGACGAATACGTCTGGCAGATTGGTTGCCCAGTCTGAGCCGCGAGCGATGTTGCCTCGCGAGTCAAGCTCGATGCCGGATTGAGCGGTGATGGTGTCGCCTTCGACCCCGGTAAAGCCTAACGCCAGGAACACCAGGTCGGCAGGAATTACGCGTTCGGTGCCTGCCTTTGGCAGACGCTTGCCATCGACGAATTCGGTGTCGGCCACCTTTACGCCGGTTAGCACGCCGTTCTCGCCGATGAAATCAACGGTCGAGTGCGCGAATTTGCGCTCACCGAATTCTTCGTGCGCCGATGAAACCTCAAACAGGGTCGGATAGGTTGGCCAAGGCTGATTTGCCGAACGTTCTTCGCCAGGCTGCTTGCCGATCGCCAGAGTGGTAACCGAGAGTGCGCCCTGACGGGTAGCGGTGCCGAGGCAGTCTGCGCCGGTGTCGCCACCGCCGAGGATGATGACGTGCTTGCCCTTGGCGTCGATCTGATCTGCGACCGACTCCCCCGCAACCGCGCGATTCGCCTGTGCTAGGTAGTCCATGGCAAAGTGAACGCCGTTCAGGTCACGGCCGGCGACACCTAGGTCGCGTGGCTTGGTCGAACCGGTGGCCACGATGACGGCATCGTATCGAGCACGAAGGTCTTCCCACGTGATGTCGACACCGATGTTCACGCCTGTGCGGAACCGAGTGCCCTCGGCCTCCATCTGAGCGATGCGTCGGTCGATGTGGTGCTTTTCCATCTTGAAGTCAGGAATACCGAAGCGCAGCAGGCCGCCGATTTTCTCGTCGCGCTCAAATACGGCCACTGTGTGGCCAGCACGAGTCAACTGCTGTGCGGCTGCAAGGCCCGCAGGGCCAGATCCGACAACGGCCACGGTCTTGGCCGATACGCGCTCGGGAGCGTGTGGCACAACCCACGAGCTGTCGAAGGCCTGATCGATGATCGAGACCTCGATCTCTTTGATGGTGACGGCCGGTTGGTTGATTCCAAGCACGCAAGCCGATTCGCATGGCGCCGGGCAGAGTCGACCGGTGAACTCAGGAAAGTTGTTGGTCTTGTGTAGTCGCTCAATCGCAGCCTTGGCGTCTTCGCGCCAGGTCAGGTCGTTCCACTCCGGAATCAGGTTGCCGAGTGGGCAACCCTGATGGCAGAACGGAACGCCACAGTCCATGCAACGGCCAGCCTGCTGCTGAACGACGCCGGTCTGACGACGCTCATAGACCTCGCGCCAATCCTGGATTCGTACCGAAACCGGACGACGCTCTGCCGTCTCGCGTTCGGTTACCTTGAGGAAGCCTCTTGGGTCAGCCATTGGTTACCTCCAGAATCTCGGCCCAGATCTTTTCGCTGTCAGGGTCGATGCCATTTGCGGCCGCGCGTTCACGAATCGAGAGCACGTTGGCGTAGTCGCGAGGCAATACGCGGGTGAAGTGAGCAAGCTCGTTTTCAAAGTCGGACAGGATGCGGGCCGCCAGATTGCTGCCGGCCTCTGTGGCGTGTCGTTCGAGCAACGCCTTGAGGTTCGCGGCGTCCTTGGTGTCAAGGTGCTCAAGCTTCAACTCGCCGGCGACCATGGCCTCGTGGTTCACGCGGTCGGCACGCAGCTTGTAGACATACGCGACACCACCAGACATTCCGGCGCCAAGATTGCGGCCGGTCTGGCCGAGGATTACGGCCACACCACCGGTCATGTACTCGAGTGCGTGGTCGCCCACACCTTCGACCACGGCGGTCACGCCCGAGTTGCGCACCAGGAAGCGTTCACCAACGACACCACAGAGCAGAATCGTTCCGCTGGTTGCGCCATAGCCGATCACGTTGCCGGCGATGATGTTGCGCTCGGCCTCGAACGAACTTGCGCGGCTCGGACGCACGATCACGGTGCCGCCCGACAGGCCCTTGCCAACGTAGTCGTTGGCGTCACCTTCGAGCGTGAGCTTGATTCCCTTAGGCACAAAGGCGGCAAACGACTGGCCGGCCGAGCCGGTGAGGCGAATGTCGATGGTGCCGTGTGGCAGTCCGTCGGCGTTGAAGCGCTTGGTGACCTCGTTGCCGAGCATGGTTCCAACGGCCTGATCGACGTTGGTGATGTCGAGCTCGATGGTCACAGGCGTTGAACTCGTCAGAGCAGCCTCGGCCGCGGCGATCAGCTTGTGGTCGAAGTGGTTCTCGAGCTCGTGGTCTTGAACGGTGATGCGACGCAGCGATGCA
>JBEEJX010000105.1:0-6037 GCA_041168965.1 Actinomycetota bacterium | reverse complement strand
GGCGCCCAGCACTCGAGGCAGTGTGATGCGTGCCGAGGCATGAGACCCCAGGCAAAAGTCGATCACCTCTGCAAGGTAGGTGTTTGTCGCCGGATTGAAGTAGCCGGTGCCGCTGGCATCGCTGCGGTCGGTCCACGCCGCTCCGAAGTCCGGCCCCAGGGGCGAATCGCTTGCGCCGTATCCGGCTAGCCGCCACGAAAGCCAATCGTGGGGCAGCATTACTGCGGCTACCCGTGTTGCATTTGCCGGTTCTGAGTCTGCCAACCAGGCCAGTTTGGTGCTCGTGAACGACGCCACCGGCACAGAGCCTGTTTCACGAAGCAACCATTCGGCACCAAAGTGCTCAACGATGCGTTCGGCGGCCTCGGCAGAGCGAGTGTCATTCCAGAGCAGGGCTGGCCGGACCACGGCACCCGTGTCATCCAGCACGACCATGCCGTGTTGTTGGCCAGCAATGCTGATTGCCTCGCAGTCGGCAATCCCACCCGCCATCGCGAGGGCCTCCTGCAGGGCGACCCACCAGTGCTTCGGGTCGACCTCGGTGCCTGACGGGTGTTTGGCTCGCCCTTCGCGCACAACCGTTCCAGTCGCGGCATCGACCACGACCACCTTGCAGCTTTGCGTCGATGAATCGACGCCGGCGACTAGTCGGGTCATGTTTAGCGAGCGCCCATTAGGTGTTCGATGGCCAGCTGGTTGAGTCGCACAAACTCAAATCCCTTGCCATTGAAATACTCGTCTGGGTTGAAACCCTCATCGCCGCCGGCCAGCAACTCCGCATAGCCTTCACCCGCATTCAGGGTTGGCTGCTTCAGCTCCTCGACGCGCGACGCGGCCTTTGCTGCCTTTACCTCTGGGTCAGCCTCGAATGCCGCTGCACGCTCCTTGAGCAGCAGATACATGCGGATGTTGGCCTCGGCCGAGGCCCATACGCCGTTGTAGTCCTCGGTGCGGCTCGGCTTGTAGTCGAAGTGGCGCATGCCCTGGTAGCGAGTCTTGCCATCGTTGCCGAACTCGAGCAGGTGCACGAGGCTAAAGGCGTTGATAAGGTCGCCGTGACCAAACACCAGGTCTTGGTCGAACTTGATGCCGCGCTGACCGTTGAGGTCGATGTGGAATAGCTTGCCCGCCTCCATCGCCTGTGCGATGCCTGCCGTGAAGTTCAGGCCGGCCATCTGCTCGTGCCCGGTCTCTGGGTTTAGGCCGACCAGCTCTGGGTGCTCCAGGGTCTCAATGAATGCGAGGGCGTGACCAACCGTTGGCAACAGAATGTCACCGCGTGGCTCGTTTGGCTTCGGTTCGATCGCGAATCGAATGTTGTAGCCCTTGTCTTTGACGTATGTGGTGAGCGTGTTCACGGCCTCGCGATAACGCTGCACTGCGCTAATCACATCCTTGGCTGCGTCGTACTCGGCACCCTCGCGTCCGCCCCACATCACGAAGGTCTCTGCGCCAAGTTCGGCCGCAAGGTCGATGTTCTTGAGCACCTTGCGCAATGCAAAGCGACGCACGGCGCGGTCGTTGCTGGTGAAGCCGCCATCCTTGAAGACCGGGTGGCTGAAGAGATTGGTGGTAATCATCGGCATCTTGAGCCCTGTGCGCTCGAGTGCGCCCTTGAGGCGATCGATGTGGCTGCGTCGCTCGGTTTCGCTGGCGTCAAACGCAAAGAGGTCATTGTCGTGCAGCGTCATGCCGTATGCGCCAAGCGCGGCAAGCTTCTCGACTCCCTCGACATAGTCGAGGTCGGCACGGGTTGCCGAACCGAACTGGTCCTGGGCGGTCCAGCCGATGGTCCACAGGCCAAAGGTAAATCTGTCTTCAGGAGTAGGGGTCAGGCTCATGATGCGCTCTTTCGGTTGCTGGGGCAGTGGTTTCAGACTAAAACACATTCTGAAACGTTTCAACACGATGCGGATACATATCTATAACAACCCCGGGCAGTGGCACCATCGAATCATTCAAGCCAGGCCGAACTCGGTCGTGCGATCGAGAGGCACAACATAGCCCCATCGATAAATCTGCACTTGCATTGACACGCCAGTATGTGGCAGACTAGTCCAGTTGTTCATATGGCGCGCTTTCTGGCGCACCTCACTGCAGTCAGTGTGAACAGGCGAGCGGAATCCCGCTCCTCCTGGTCCGGTCGCAGCAACAACAAAATGTATCCGAGCTCGCCTCGAGCGGTTTGCGTGTAAAAAGCGCGACACGCCCGACAGCGTGGGTCGGAGGAGCAGTACCCCACCGGGCAGCCCCAAAGGCAAACGGCGGGTTTTGATAGAAGAACAGTGGTGCAACATCAGTAGTGCTACTAAGCGTCCGCGTCTAAACAACGCGGTGTGAACGAGAGCGAGTCAACATGGCGGCCCAGAAAATCCGCATTCGACTTAAGTCGTATGACCACGAGGTCATCGACACATCGGCGCGCAAGATCGTCGACACGGTTACCCGTGCCGGTGCGACCGTTGTAGGCCCAGTGCCTCTGCCAACCGAAAAGAACGTGGTCTGTGTGATCCGTTCCCCACACAAGTACAAGGACAGCCGCGAGCACTTCGAGATGCGCACCCACAAGCGTGTTATCGACATCATCGACCCAACGCCTAAGGCTGTTGACTCGCTGATGCGTCTCGACCTTCCTGCAGACGTCAACATCGAGATCAAGCTCTAAAGGATTAAAGATGTCAACTAACAAGACTGTAAAGGGCCTGCTGGGCAAGAAGCTCGGCATGACTCAGGTCTGGGACGCGAACAACAAGCTTGTTCCTGTCACCGTGATCGAGGCCGGCTCGAACGTTGTAACTCAGATCAAGACCGTCGACGCAGATGGCTACTCAGCCGTCCAGGTCGCATACGGCGCGATCGACCCACGCAAGGTCAACAAGCCAGAGGCTGGTCACTTCGAGAAGGCTGGCGTGAACCCACGTCGCCACATCGCAGAGATCCGCACCGCCGACGCCGACGCATACGCAGTTGGCCAGGAGCTCGGTGTTGAGGTATTCGAGGTCGGCGCAAAGCTCGACGTCGTTGGCACCTCAAAGGGCAAGGGCTTCGCTGGTCACATGAAGCGCCACGGCTTCTCGGGTGTTGGTGCATCGCACGGTGCACACCGCAACCACCGCAAGCCAGGTTCGATCGGTATGTCGTCGACCCCAGGACGCGTCTTCAAGGGTATGCGCATGGCAGGCCGCATGGGCGGCGCTCGCGTTACCACTCTCAACCTCACCCTCCACGCAGTTGACGCCGAGCGCGGTCTGCTGTTGGTCAAGGGTGCTGTACCTGGTCCTAAGGGCCAGCTCGTATTCGTCCGCAACGCAGTGAAGGGAGCGTAACCAAATGGCTGAAAACACCAAGGTTGACGTTCTCGACGTCGCAGGCAAGAAGGCTGGCTCGGTTGAGCTTCCTGCTGACCTGTTCGATGTCCAGGCAAACGTTCCACTTATCCACCAGGTAGTCGTCGCTCAGCTGGCAGCCGCTCGTCAGGGCACCCAGTCGACCAAGCGTCACGGCGAAGTATCGGGTACCGGTAAGAAGCCGTTCAAGCAGAAGGGAACCGGTCGTGCCCGTCAGGGTTCGCTCCGTGCTCCACAGATGCGCGGCGGTTGGGTCTCACACGGTCCAAAGCCACGCACCTACGAACAGCGCACCCCAAAGAAGATGATTGCTGCAGCAGTGAAGGGCGCGATCTCAGACCGCGCACGTAACGGCCGCCTGCACATCATCTCGGAGTTCGCAATTGGTTCGGTTCCATCGACCAAGGCAGCTGCCGCTGTTCTGGCACAGCTCACCAAGCGTCGCAACGTTCTCGTTGTTCTTGACCGCACCGATGACCTGAGCTACAAGAGCCTGCGCAACCTGCAGAACGTTCACGTTCTGCCAGTTGACCAGCTCAACGCATACGACGTTCTGCTCAGCGACGACTTGGTGTTCACCAAGGCCGCGCTCGACGCATACATTGCTGGTCCTGCACAGGGCGCTTCGGCTAAGGCCGTTGCTACCTCGGCAGAGGCAGCGAAGGAGGCATAACCATGGCTGCGATCAACAAGGACCCACGCCAGGTCATCATCAAGCCAATCGTCTCGGAGAAGAGCTACAACCTCATCGACAACGGCAAGTACACCTTTGAGGTTGCTCCTGACTCGAACAAGACCGAGATCAAGCAGGCAATTGAGCACATCTTCAAGGTGCAGGTTGCTTCGGTTAACACTCTGAACCGCGCGGGCAAGACCCGTCGCACCAAGTTCGGCATTGGCAAGCGCAAGGACACCAAGCGCGCCATCGTCACCCTAAAGTCCGGCAGCATCGACATCTTCACCAACGTCGGTTAAGCGGAAGTAGAGGAATTTAGAAAATGGCTATTCGCAAGTACAAGCCAACGACCCCAGGTCGTCGTGGTGCGTCGGTCTCAGACTTTGCTGAGATCACCCGCTCGACCCCTGAGAAGTCGCTGCTTCGTCCGCTGACCAAGACCGGTGGCCGCAACAGCTCGGGTCGCATCACCACCCGCCACATCGGTGGTGGCCACAAGCGCCAGTACCGCGTGATCGACTTCCGTCGTCACGACAAGGACGGCATCCCGGCTACCGTTGCTCACATCGAGTACGACCCGAACCGTACCGCTCGCATCGCTCTTCTGCACTATGCAGACGGCGAGAAGCGCTACATCATTGCTCCAGCAAAGCTGAAGCAGGGCGACCGCATTGAGCAGGGTCCGGGTGCAGACATCAAGCCAGGTAACAACCTGCCTCTGAAGAACATCCCAGTGGGTACCGTGGTTCACGCCATCGAACTCAAGCCAGGCGGCGGCGCAAAGCTCGCTCGTTCGGCCGGTTCGAGCATCCGCCTCGTCGCAAAGGACGGCGCCTACGCGCAGCTCCGTTTGCCATCGGGCGAAATCCGCAACGTTGACGCACGCTGCCGCGCAAGCATCGGCGAGGTCGGCAACGCCGAGCAGTCGAACATCAACTGGGGTAAGGCCGGCCGTATGCGCTGGAAGGGCGTCCGCCCAACCGTTCGTGGTGTAGCCATGAACCCAGTCGACCACCCACACGGTGGTGGTGAAGGCCGCACCTCGGGTGGTCGTCACCCAGTATCGCCTTGGGGCCAGGCAGAGGGTCGTACCCGCAAGCCAAACCTGCCAAGCGACAAGATGATCGTCCGCCGTCGTCCATCGGGCAAGCAGCGCTAATAGGAGTCTGAAGAATGCCACGTAGTTTGAAGAAGGGTCCATTCGTTGACGAGCACCTTTACAAGAAGGTAGTAGCTCAGAACGAGGCCAAGACCCAGAACGTTATCAAGACCTGGTCGCGCCGCTCGATGATTGTTCCAGCAATGCTGGGCCACACCATCGCAGTGCACGACGGTCGCAAGCACGTCCCTGTATTCGTCACCGAGACCATGGTTGGTCACAAGCTCGGCGAATTCGCACCTACCCGCACCTTCCGTGGTCACGTGAAGGACGACAAGAAGGGTCGCCGCAAGTAAGCGGCGCCTAGAAAGACGAGAGGAAAGACAATGGAAGCAGTCGCACGCGTGCGTCACATCCGCGTCACCCCAATGAAGGCTCGCCGCGTCGTCAACCTGATCCGCGGAAAGCAGGCCGTTGAGGCCCTGGCAATCCTGAAGTTCGCCCCACAGGCAGCTTCGGAGCCGGTCTACAAGTTGGTTCAGGCTGCCATGGCAAACGCCAAGGTTAAGGCCGACGCAAGCAACACCCTGTTCAACGAAGACGACCTGTTCGTCTCGAAGGCATTCGTCGACGAGGGCACCACCCTCAAGCGTTTCATGCCACGTGCACAGGGCCGCGCGTTCCAGATTCTGAAGCGCACCAGCCACATCACCGTTGTGGTTGCAACTCCAGACGAGCTCGTTGCTCAGAAGGCGGGTAAGAACTAATGGGTCAGAAAGTAAACCCATACGGTTTCCGACTCGGTGTTACCACCGACCACGTTTCGCGTTGGTTCGCAGACTCGACCAAGAAGGGTCAGCGCTACCAGGACTACGTAACCGAGGACATCAAGGTTCGCAAGCTCCTCACCGAGCG
>JBEEJX010000104.1:0-8433 GCA_041168965.1 Actinomycetota bacterium | reverse complement strand
CCGAAGGGCGATCGGCGCGATTTAGGTCAGTTCGAACTGGCCGCCGGCAATCTGCCCCTGCTGACGGTAGAGGTCGAGCTTGCTGCGCGTGTCTTGAATGTCGAGGTTGCGCATGGTCAGCTGACCGATACGGTCGGTTGGCCCGAACGCCGAATCCTCGGTGCGCTCCATCGAAAGCTTCTCTGGGTGATAGCTAAAGCCCTCGCCGCGAGTGTCGACGATCGTGTAGTCGTCGCCGCGACGCAGACGAATCGTGACCGAACCGTTGACGGCCGAGGCTACCCACTTGGTGAGCGACTCGCGCAGCATCAGTGCCTGAGGGTCGAGCCAGCGACCCTCATACAACAGGCGGCCCATGCGGCGACCCTCGGCGTGGTAGTTGGCGATGGTGTCTTCGTTGTGAATCGCCGAAATCAGGCGTTCGTATGCGATGAACAGCAGTGCCATTGCCGGCGCCTCATAGATTCCGCGGCTCTTGGCCTCGATGATGCGGTTCTCGATCTGGTCGCTCATGCCGAGGCCGTGACGACCACCGATCTCGTTAGCGGCCATGACCAGGCCAACGGCGTCGTTGGTGAAGTCCTTGCCGTTGATGGCAACCGGACGACCCTGACGGAACGTGATGGTCACGTCTTCGCTGTCGATCTGAACGGCTGGATCCCAGAAACGCACGCCCATGATTGGCTGCACGATCTCCATCGACTCGTTCAAGAATTCGAGGGTCTTGGCCTCGTGGGTGGCGCCGAGCATGTTGGCGTCGGTCGAGTAAGCCTTTTCTACAGATGCGCGGTATGGCAGGTCGCGGGCGAGCAGCCACTCCGACATCTCCTGGCGGCCACCGAGCTCTTCAACGAAGTCGGCATCGAGCCATGGCTTATAGACACGCAGGTTTGGGTTGGCAAGCAGGCCATAGCGATAGAAGCGCTCGATGTCGTTGCCCTTGTAGGTGCTGCCGTCGCCCCAGATCTCGACGCCATCTTCGTGCATTGCACGAACCAGCAGGGTGCCAGTTACGACACGACCGAGGGGAGTGGTGTTGAAGTATGCCTTGCCACCGGTGCGGATGTGGAATGCGCCACACGCGATTGCCGCGAGGCCCTCTTCGGCTAGCGACTGTCGGCAGTCGACCAGGCGTGCCTTCTCGGCGCCATAGACCAGCGCGCGGTCTGGAATCTCGTCGATGTTGTCTTCGTCATACTGACCAAGATTTGCCGTGTAGGTGAAGGGAACAGCGCCCTTCTCGCGCATCCAAGCGACCGCCACCGAGGTGTCGAGACCGCCCGAAAATGCAATACCTACTTTTTCGCCGACTGGAAGAGATGCAAGAACTTTAGACACGAGTTAAGACTACCCTGTTGGCATGAGTGAAACCCTGCCTCCGTGCCCACAGTGCAACAGTGAATACACCTACGAGATGGGCGCCCTGCTGGTTTGCCCCGAGTGCGCACACGAGTGGCAGCCGGCCGCCGAGGTCGTCGACGAGGTCGAAACCGAGCGAGTGATCAAGGATGCGGTGGGCAACGTGCTAGCCGATGGCGATGCGGTAACCGTAATCAAGGACCTCAAGGTGAAGGGTTCGTCGACCTCGATCAAGGTGGGCACGAAGGTGCGCAGCATTCGCCTGGTCAATGGCCCAGATGGCCACGACATCGACTGCAAGGTTGACGGCTTTGGTCAGATGTATCTCAAGTCGAGCATCGTCAAAAAGGTTCTTTAGCCCTTGAAATAAACCTCGGCTCGTCGCACTGCGCCGCCAACACCGGTTTCGGTGACGCCCGTCGATTGCACAATCTGCAGTCTCGGCGCGAGTTTGTGCAGCGCACCGCAAACCGCCTGAGCGCGCGACTTAGCCAGCGCTTGATCGGCCTTGAGAACCTTTGGGCCCATCGTGAAGCCGGTGCAAACCATGGTTTTCATGCCCGCGGCCAATCGAAGGGTCGCTCTTAGCTTGCCAATGTGTGACGGCGTTAGGGCTGCGGAACCAGGCGCGAAGTTATCAAACACTGTCACATCGCTGAGCGAGCGCTGCGGTTGTGTCGGTGTGCTTTGTGGTGTGGTGACAGTCAGAGCGTTGACAAGGTTTAGACGACCGCTGGAGTTGGTGATCACAACAGCGACCGTGCCAGCAAGGCCGGCGGGCACTGTAAAGGTGACGCTAGTCGCGGAGTTTGCTGTCACGACAACGGCGACGCCGCCTATGGTAATCGTCGAGCCAGCCAAGTTTGTGCCCGTGAAGGTGACTGTGCCGCCGCTGGTCGTGGTGGCCGTCCGAGGCGAAATCCCGCTAACCAACGGAATCGATGGCATTGCCGGCGACGCATTCGATGGCGTTTGGCTCTGAACCACAGGAGCCGCTGCGATTGCGAACGAAAGACTCTTTGTGACCGAAGCCGAGAGCGAGTCGGTCACGGTCAAGTCAACGCTGCCGTTTGCAACGGCCGTTGGCGTTCCCGTGATCGCACCGGTAATCGGGTTGAGGCTTAGGCCCGCCGGCAGAGTCGACGCATTGGCAAGGGCCCACGAGGCGTATGAGCCCGAACCTCCGCTGGCACTGAGCTGATCCGTGTAGGCCTGACCGACCGTGCCGTTCGCTAGTGACGAGTTGGTGATGCTCAGCTGGGTGGTAAAGGTGCTCGTGCCACCACACGAATAGCCTGCGACGCTTTGGGCGCATACACGGTAGTAGTACGTGGTGTTTGCGCTCAAACCCGTGATCGAACCTGACACCGATTGGGTCGAGGTTCCGGCGAGAGTAGTGGCCATGCTCGCCGAACGGAGCACGGTTGTTGAGGGCGTGCAGGGTGCCGAGACGCTCGCACAGGAGTCAATTGCGCTTTGGTTTGTTCCGATGAAGAGTTTTGGGGTCGACGCTAGGAACTTGGCGTTGATGGCTCCTGAGACCGACGCCGTCGTCGACGTGACGTTGCTCACTGCGCCCGTCGAGGCCTCGGGCATTGCCGTGATAACTGCCATGCCGTCGCCAAGGCTGCCAAATCCGCGGCTGTGGCCAACGCTTGCAGAGGAAAGCCCCAAAACGTTGCTCGTGGCATCGCAAGTGGTCGTCACCGAGGCGCACGACGAACCGCCGCCACCGCCAGAACCGTCGCCACCGCCACCGCCATACAGACCGCCCCCACCACCGCCACCGCCATAGAACGGCTGGCCCGAGGCTCCGCCGATGCCCAACGAGCCCATGGTTGCCGTGCTCTGGTTGGCCGTTGCGCCACCGGCAGTCAACGAACCGCCATAGCCAAATGCTCCGCCGTAACCGTTTTGGCCAGCGCCATAGACCGCCTCGCCGCCGTGACCACCGCCAAGACCCCACGCGGGGTAGCTGCCACCGCCACCGCCACCAGCCACGACTTTGCGGTCTCCGAGAGTGCACGGGTGAGTTGGGTCTGCGCCGGCGCAAAGTCGAATGTCGGAGGCGCCACCGCCGCCGCCGCCGCCGCCCCAGCCTGGGCCGACATAGCCTTGACCGCCACCGTTCCAGCCGCCATCTCCGTTTGAGTGGCCGGGGTAATAGGTGGCGTCGCCATAGCCGCGACCACCAATGTTGACCTGCAGAACCTGACCAGGGGTAGCCGGGATACGGCCATAGACGATGTCGCCGGGCGCGCCAAGCCCGCCACCTGCGCCATAGATACGCACATACAACTGTGAAGTGTTAGCGGGAACCGTGTAGAACTGCTCGGCTCCGGTAAAGGCAAATGCCGCGGTTGGGATCGCGCTCGGTGGGTCGATTGTCACCGAGCCATCGCCAATGTTCGCGCCGCTGTTGAATACCGCCGCGGAAACGCCGGCGGCACCCGCCCATGAGCTGCCACCACCACCACCACCGGCGCCATCGGCTGCCGGCGTGCTGCCGTTATCTTGCGAGACGCCGCCCGAACCGCCGCCGAAATAGCCGCCACCGCCACCGCCACCGGTGGCCTGAGCGACCCACGCCGAGGTTGCTCCAGTTGCGCTCGAGCCTGCCGCGGCACCCTGTCCTGAACTAGTGAAACTGCCTGTGCCCGCACTGCCACCAGCGCTCGGCGTTGCGCCGCCACCGGCTGTGGCATCGCCAAGACCAACGTTGCTTGCCGATCCAGCCGAGCCCGATTGACCGGCATCTCCACCATTAGCCGTCGCTGGGGTTCCGGTTGCTGCGCCACCGCCGCCACCACCACCGGCAACAACGATGCGGTCGCTTACTGCGCACGTGAGGGTGTAGGCGCAAGAACTCGAGGTGTTGAATGCGCCGCTCTGTCGACGGATGTCGGTTGCGCCGCCGCCGGTGCCAGCGCCACGGCCGCCGCCGTTCCAGCCGCCATTGGTGGTTCCGTTGCCGCCGACCATAATCATCAAAACTTCGCCTGGGTTAACGGCGATGACCGACGTCAGGTTAGCCCCCTTGCCGCCGGTGCCGCCACCGGTCGGGCTGCCACCCTGAGCCCCCGAGAGCGAGACATTAATGCTGGTCACTGCGTCGGGCACGACGTAAATTTGTGGCCCGCCGGTGAAACCATAGGTCTGAGTGACGGCCTGTGCCGGCGATTGCAATGCCGTGACCGCCGTGGCGGTTAGCGCCAAGGATCCGATAATGGCGGCAATGCGCGCCAGACGGTTGGTTTTTGCGTGACGACCGGTGGTGAAGAGACCCATACGGAAAGTGTATGAGGGTGTGCGACACCTAGGCCTGCGGGCCGCGATGGAAGTGGTCAAACACCATGTTGGTGCGGGTCGAAGCCACCACCGGATTGTTTGACAAGTTCTCGAGCACAAACTCACGCACGTGAGCGCTGTCGCGCACGGCAAGGTGCACGATGAAGTCTTCGTTGCCACCGAGGAAGAAAACTTGGACGACCTCGGGCAGAGCGCGCATCTCGTTCGAGAAGGCCGAGAGGTTCGACCGCGCACCCGCACGCAGCGTGACCGAGATAAGCACCTGCAGGTCTAGGCCGAGCGCCTTTGGATCGACCTCGGCGGTGAAGCCGGTTATTACGCCGCGCTGCGTGAGCGTGCGCACGCGAGTGATGCAGGTCGACTGAGCGATGCCAACGGTTTGAGCCAGTTCGGCGTTGGTCACGCGTGCGTTTGCCTGCAGGGCGCGCACGATGGCGTGATCGACTTCGTCGAGCTGGTGAATAATCTGCGTCTGCACGGGGCCTCCATCGCGATAAACCGCAGGTTTCTGCAATCGCATACAACTATTCCGCAGAAAATGCGGAATAACAACCGCATAGCCGTGAATTTTGGCAAACTCGGGGGAGTTGCCCGCCGAAATTATCGGATCCATCGGGTGGGCGAGAGATCGCACAGAACAAAGGAGAGCTCATGCGAGTAGGTATTCCAACCGAGATCAAGAACAACGAGAACCGCGTCGCGATCACCCCAGCGGGTGTGCACGAGCTGGTTCGCCGCGGTCACGAGGTATTCATCGAGGCCGGCGCCGGTGTTGGTTCGGGCTTCAGCGACGAAGCGTTCAAGGCCGAAGGCGCCCAGATTCTTGCGACCGCCGACGAGGTATGGGCCGCGGGCGACCTGCTGCTCAAGGTCAAGGAGCCAATTGCGGCCGAGTACCACCGCATGCGCGCCGACCAGGTGCTCTTCACCTATCTGCACCTCGCAGCATCGCGCGAGTGCACCGACGCAATCGTGAACTCGGGCACCACCGCAATCGCATACGAGACCGTCCAGCTGCCAAACCGTGCACTGCCTCTTCTGCAGCCAATGAGCGAGGTCGCCGGCCGACTTAGCGCACAGATTGGTGCGTTCCAGCTCATGAAGTCAGAGGGTGGCGCTGGCGTTCTGATGGGTGGCGTGCCGGGTGCACCTAAGGCCAAGGTCGTCGTAATCGGTGGTGGCGTTGCCGGCGAACACGCAGCAACCGTCGCGCTCGGCATGCAGGCCGATGTGACCGTGATCGACATCTCGCTGCCAAAGTTGCGCGAACTCGACGCCCGCTTCGGTGGTGTGGTCAAGACCCGCGTTTCGACCGGCTACGAAATCGCCGAACAACTTAAAGACGCCGACCTCGTAATCGGTTCGGTGCTGATCCCGGGCGAGAAGGCGCCAAAGCTCGTGACCGACGCCATGGTCAAGAACATGAAGCCTGGTTCGGTCTTGGTCGACATCGCGATCGATCAGGGTGGTTGCTTCGAAAATTCGCGTGCCACCACGCACGACAACCCGACCTACCAGGTGCACAACAGCGTCTACTACTGCGTTGCCAACATGCCTGGTGCGGTTCCTGCCACCTCGACTCGCGCCCTGACCAACGCGACCCTGCCTTACGTGATCTCGCTCGCCGAGAAGGGCTGGAAGGATGCGCTTCGCGCCGACGAGTCGCTCGCCAAGGGCCTCAACGTGCACGCCGGCAAGGTTACCTACCCGGGTGTCGCACAGGCCTTGGGCATGGAGCTGACTCCGCTTGCCGAGGTTTTGGCCTAAGCAGAACCTACTTGGCGGGTTGTTGCTGCGTAATGCAGTGAATGCCGCCACCGCGTGCGAATAGCTCGCGGGCATCGACAAGCACGATTTCACGGCCAGGGTATGCATCCGCAAGGATCGCCCTGGCCGTTTCGTCGTTCCCGTCGTTAAACGCGCACAGAATCACTGCTCCGTTGACGATGTAGTGATTGATGTATGAATAGTCGACCCAACCATCGGCATCGCGCAGGGTCTTTGGTGCCGGAACCCCGATCAACCTGAAGTCGCCCGCCGCCTCTAGGGTCGCGCGCACCTCGGCGCTAACCGCAAAATCAGGGTGTGCGGGGTCTTGTTGGTCGTGATACAAAATCGTGTTTTCGTCGGCAAAGCAGGCGACGATGTCGATGTGCCCGCGGGTGCCAAACTCGTCGTAGTCGCGGGTGAGGCCACGCTTTAGCCATACTGCTCGATTGGTGCCGAGCAGGCGGTGAATCTCGGCCTCGACCGCGGCGCGCTCGCGACCAGCGTTTCGACCCTCGCCAAGCTGCACTGTCTCGGTCAGCAAGACCGCGCCCGCGCCGTTGACGTGAATGCCGCCACCCTCGTTGACCAGCCAACTGTCGACTCGGGGCGTGCCCGATAGTTCGGCGATTCGGGTCGCGACTAGCGAATCCTTGTCCCATTCGGCCCAGGCCTGTGCGCCCCAGCCGTTGAAGACCCAGTTAACCGCGGTGAGTTGGCCGGCCTCGTCGCGCACAAAGGTTGGGCCGATATCGCGCATCCAGGCGTCGTTCAATTCGGCGGCAACCAGCTCGACTCGTGGGTCGAGGTATTCGCGGGCAACCTCGAGGGCCTCGGCCTCGCACAGCATGGTCACCGGTTCAAAGGACACTACGGCGTTGGCAACGGCCGCCCAGGTGCTGCGGGCCGCGTGCCAGTCGTCGGTGGTATCGCCGAGCGTGTAACCCGACGACGGCCAGGCCATCCAGGTTTTGGCGTGTGGTGCCCATTCGGCAGGCATGTGCAGCGCATGTTGCTTGGTCGACTCGCCCATGGTTAAGCCTTGGCCTTTCGTGCGGCCTCATAGGCATCCATGCTGTCGAGAATTTCGATCAACAGCTCGTATGTGGTCTGCGGGTTCACGATCGCAAAGCGCGTGTTTGGGCGCCCGGCGTGCGAACTCGGCACCACGAAGGCGATCTGGTCGTCGAGCAGCTTTGCGCTCCAGCCCTCGTAATCGTCGTTCGACCAACCCGCGTATTCGAACACGACTACCGAGAGCATCGGTTCGCGCACGAGCGACAGGTTCGGCCTGTGGCGGATCTCGTTTGCAATCTGTCGAATCAACTGAACGTTGCCTTCAACCGCGTTCGAATAGGCCTTTGTGCCATGAGTCGCCAGCGAGAACCAGAGCGGCAGGCCACGCACGCGGCGAGTGAGGTTATAGGCATAGTCGGACGGGTTCCACTCGTCGCGCTCGGTCAGGGTGTCGAGGTATTCGCCGTGCTGCGTATGCGCCGCGCGGGCAAGCTCCGGGTTGCGATACACGAGTGCGCACGCGTCGAACGGCGCGAAGAGCCACTTGTGTGGATCGACGATAAAGCTGTCGGCGCGTTCTGAACCCACGAACAGCTCGCGCGTGCTCGGCGCCAGGATTCCGGCCAAGCCATAGGCGCCATCGATGTGGAACCAGAGGCCGTGGCGTTTGGCCACCTCGCCGACGCCGTCTAGGTCGTCAATGATGCCAAAGTTGGTGGTGCCTGCGGTCGCAACCACGGCAAACAGGCCATCGCCCGCCGCCTGGATGGCGGCTTCTGTTGCCGGCCCGAGCAGGCGGCCCTCGGAGTCGACGGCGGCCTTGATGATCTCGACATCCATGACGGCCGCGGCCGACTTAAGTGACGAGTGAGCCTCGGCAGAGCAGACGAACTTCCAGCGTGCTGGCATCGGCAAACCTTCAAGTTCACGTTTAACCTTTGCGGTGTGGCGGGCTGCCACCAGGGCCGAAAGGTTGCCCAG
>JBEEJX010000103.1:0-5922 GCA_041168965.1 Actinomycetota bacterium | reverse complement strand
GGCAATTGCAAGCTTCGAGCCCTTGGTCGCGCGGCCCGCCAATTCGGCGGTGGCCGCCTCGCCCTCCGGGCTGTCAGGAAAAATCGAGTCGCCGAAGTCTTGTGCAACTAGCCCACCGACTGAGGTTTCGCTCGACCAAGCCCAGGTCGAGTAACGAGCCAAAGCGGCTCGAACCGCCGCGGGAGTGTGGTTGGCGCCGGTGGCTGAAATCGAGGTGCGGTGGGCCCGAACGCCATACACGGCAATGTCGCAGGTTGTGCTCGCGGTGCCGGCAACAGCGGATGGCGAGCTGAGCCAGTGCGAGGCGCGTGGCCAGAGGGCGTCTTCGGTCGGCTTTGTCATGCGCGGGCTCCCAGTCGTTTGGAAAGTTCGGCTGCCGCCGAAACTACAAGTTTTGCCAGTTCGACCCGGGCGGCCTCGTTGGCGTCGTCTGTTCTAAAGGTTACGGCAAAGGCCGCGGCCGGCAGATCGAGGTGATTTGTGGCCGACGCGGCAATCGAACTGTGCCCGAGCGTGACGTGACCGTCTTCGGTGCTGAAGCCCGCCGCCCGTTCGCCGGCCAGCAGAGCATTGAGGTCGCGCGGCGTTCGAGGGCCAAATTCGGTGCGCAACTGCAACCAGGGCGAGGCACCAAAAAGCGCGCGAACTTGGGCTCGGTCGAGGCGGGCTAACATCGAACGCCCACTTGCGGTCAGGTGCGCCGGCAGGCGAACGCCAACCTCGGTGACCACTGGGGTTGAGTGCCGCGGCGCATCCTTCAATAGATAGAGCAGTTCGGAACCGTCGAGAATACCGACCTGGGCGGTGATGCCGAACTGAAGGGCTGGCCGCGAATCGAGACCCGCGACCAGTCGATGCAGGATCGGGCGGGCAAGGCGCTCAATCGGATCGTGGCGCAGGTATGCACTGCCGAGCTCGAAGGCCGCGACACCCAAACCCCAGCGTGAGTCGTCGGCGAAGTGAATCACAAAACCCTCGGCCTCGAGAACCTGCAGCAGTTGATAGGTGGATGACCTTGGCGCCCCGATGCGACTCGCGATGGTCGCCGCGGTCAGCGGGGCGCTCGCCTTGGCGAGGGTGCGCAAGGTGTCGAGCGTGCGGGTCGCTGCGGGAATCTTGGCTGGCATCGGTGGCGTTTCAGATAACGATTTAGTGAGTCTGGTATTTCAGACACTAGCGTCGAAAACCGCGCGACACAAGGCGCCACGGCGCGGTGGAATAGCAGCATGAACGCATCCTCAGCAACTGGCGCAGCCCGCGGACCACTGCACGCGGCAACCGGATCGACCATGACCGCTCGCGGTTGGCAGCAAGAGGCAGCAATTCGCATGCTGCACAACAACCTCGACCCAGCCGTGGCAGAGCACCCAGAAGACCTAATCGTCTATGGCGGCAACGGCAAGGCCGCCCGCAACTGGCAGAGCTTTGACTCGATCGTTCGCACCCTGACCGACCTTCGCAACGACGAGACCCTTTTGGTGCAGTCGGGCAAGCCTGTCGGTGTGTTCCAGACTCACGAGTGGGCGCCACGCGTGCTGCTGGCCAACTCGAATCTTGTTGGCGACTGGGCCAACTGGCCAGAATTCCGCCGCCTCGAGCACCTTGGCCTGACCATGTATGGCCAGATGACCGCGGGCTCGTGGATCTATATCGGCACCCAGGGAATCCTTCAGGGAACCTATGAGACCTTCGCTGCCGTTGCAGCCAAGCGTTTCGGCGGCACCCTCGCCGGCACTCTGACGCTGACCGGCGGTTGCGGTGGCATGGGTGGCGCGCAGCCGCTCGCCGTCACCATGAACGAGGGCACCTGCCTGATGATCGACGTCGACGAGACCCGCCTGCGTCGTCGCCTCGCAGACCGTTACCTCGACGAGATTGCCGACAACCTCGATGACGCAATCGACCGTGCCGTCACAGCCAAGAACCAGCGCAAGGCAATCTCGATCGGCCTGGTTGGCAACGCCGCCACAATCTTTGACGAACTGCTACGCCGCGATGTGCCAATTGACATCGTGACCGACCAGACCTCGGCTCACGACCCGCTGTATTACATTCCTGAGGGCGTCGAGGTGAGCGAGGCTCGCGAATACGCGCAGCGCAATCCAGAGGAATTCACTCAGCGCGCCCAGGCCTCGATGGCCAAGCAGGTTGCCGCGATGGTCGGCTTTATGGCCAAGGGTGCCGAGGTCTTTGACTACGGCAACTCGATTCGCGACGAGGCTCGCAAGGGTGGCTTTGCCGACTCGTTCAAGTTTCCTGGCTTCATTCCGGCATACATTCGCCCACTGTTCTGCGAGGGCAAGGGCCCGTTCCGTTGGGTCGCGCTCAGCGGCGACAAGAAAGACATCTATCGCACCGACCAGGCCGTGCTCGACCTCTTTCCTGACAACGAGCACCTGCACCGCTGGATCAAAATGGCGCAAGACCGCGTCGAGTTCCAGGGTCTGCCTGCCCGCATCTGCTGGCTCGGCTATGGCGAACGCGACAAGGCCGGCGAGGTATTCAACAACCTCGTGGCCAAGGGCGAGGTCAGCGCACCGATCGTGATCGGTCGCGACCACCTTGACTGTGGCTCGGTGGCATCGCCATACCGTGAATCAGAGGCCATGAAAGACGGCTCGGATGCGATTGCCGACTGGCCGCTGCTGAACGCAATGCTCAACATTGCCTCGGGTGCAAGCTGGGTTTCGCTGCACCACGGCGGTGGCGTTGGCATCGGTCGTTCGATGCACGCGGGCCAGGTTTCGGTTGCCGATGGCACCGCGCTCGCCGGCGAAAAGCTGCGTCGCGTGCTGACCAACGACCCGGGCATGGGCGTTATCCGCCACTGCGACGCGGGCTATGACGAGGCAATCGAGGTTGCTCGCGAAAAGCACGTGCACGTGCCGATGCTCGACATCGAATAGCGTTCATTTGTGCGCAGCGTAGCAATCACCAACATCGGGCGACTGGTCACCAACGACCCGTCGCTCGGCGCTGGCCTGCTCGGCGAGCTGCGCGACGCGGCGATGGTGATTGAAGATGGGCGAGTGGCCTGGGTTGGCTCCTCGGCCGATGTGCCGGCCGCTGAGCGTGGCATCGACGCCGCCGGCCGAGCAATCCTGCCTGGCTTCGTCGATTCGCACGCGCACCTGATGTTTGCTGGCGACCGCGCCGACGAATTCGCCGCTCGCATGGCTGGCGAAAAGTATGCCGCCGGCGGAATTCGCTCGACCGTCGCCGCCACGAGGGCGGCAACCGACGAGCAGCTCGAGGCGCGGTTGGTGGCGCTGGCGGCCGAGATGCGCGCGAGTGGAATCACAACGTTCGAGAGCAAGAGTGGTTATGGGCTGACCGTCGCCGACGAGGCTCGCGCGCTCGAGATTGCCAGCCGTCACACCGCCGAGACCACATACCTTGGCGCGCACGTGGTGCCTGCCGAGTATGCCGATCGCGGCAAGACCGGCGTCGACGAATACGTCAACCTGGTCAAAAACGAGATGCTCGCCGCGACCGCCCCGCACGCAAAGTGGATCGACGTTTTCTGCGACCGTGGAGCCTTTGACCCCGATCAGGCGCGCGAAATCTTGCTAGCCGGCAAGGCAGTTGGGCTCGCCCCGCGCATCCACGCCAATCAGTTGCAGCACGGCGACGGCATTCGATTGGCCGTCGAACTCGATTGCGCCTCGGCCGACCACTGCACGCACATGACCGAGGCCGACATCGATGCGTTGGCTGGCTCAAACACCGTGGCAACCCTGCTGCCGGGTGCCGAATTTTCGACACGTGCCGAGTATCCCGACGCTCGACGCCTCTGGCAGGCCGGCGCGACCGTCGCTATCGCAACCGACTGCAACCCCGGTTCGAGCTACACCACCTCGATGCCTTTCTGCATCGCGGTCGCAGTGCGCGATATGCGCTTCACCCCCGAACAGGCAATCTGGTCGGCAACCATGGGCGGCGCCAAGGCGCTTCGCCGCAACGACATTGGCCACCTCGGCCTCGGCGCACGCGCCGACCTGGTGCAACTAACCACCGATTCGCACATCCACCTGGCCTATCGCCCAGGCGTAAACCTGATCCACTCGGTGCACACAGCCGAAGACTTTGCCTAACCGAATCACAAGAAACGAGCCCAAATGACCAAGACCGTAACCATCCACACGCAGGGCATGACCCAGTCGCAGGTGGTGGCAGTCGCGCGCGGCGAACACCGAATCGAGATTGGCCAGGATGCGATCGACGCAATGGCGGCAACCCGCCGCCACATCGAGCAGCTCGCCAACGGCGATGTGCCGGTCTATGGAATCTCGACCGGTTTTGGCGCGCTGGCCAACCGCCACATCGAACCTAAGGATCGCGTTCAGCTGCAGAAGTCGCTGATTCGCTCGCACGCGGCCGGCATGGGCCCGGCCGTTGAGCGCGAGGTTGTGCGTGCGCTGATGCTCATGCGCCTCAAGACCCTGTGCTCGGGTCGCACGGGCGTGCGCCCGGTTGTCGCCACCACTATGGCAGCAATCCTCAACGCGGGCATCACCCCAGTAGTGCACGAGTATGGCTCGCTCGGCTGCTCGGGCGACCTCGCGCCGCTGGCGCACTGCGCCCTGGTCTTGATGGGCGAGGGCCGCGCGACCGACGCCCGCGGCGTCGAGCGCCCAGTGCCCGAACTGCTGGCCGAGGCCGGCATCGAGCCACTCGAACTGCAAGAAAAGGAGGGCCTGGCCCTCATCAACGGCACCGACGGCATGCTCGGCATGCTGATTCTGGCGCTCGCCGACCTCAACAAGCTCGTCGACTATGCCGACACCATCGCGGCCATGAGCGTCGAGGGCCAGCTGGGCACCGACCAGGTGTTCCGCCCCGAACTGCACGAACCGCTGCGCCCACACCCGGGCCAGGCTCAGAGCGCTGCGAACATGTATGCGGCGCTCGCCGGCTCGCCAATCGTGGCTTCGCACCGAGTCGGAGACTCGCGCGTGCAGGACGCATACTCGTTGCGCTGCGCACCACAGGTCACCGGCGGCCTGCGCGACACCATGGCTTGGGCAACCATTGTGGCCGAGCGCGAGCTAGCTGCCGCGATCGACAACCCTGTGGTGCTTGAGTCGGGCGAGGTCACCTCGAACGGCAACTTTCACGGTGCGCCAATTGCATACATTCTCGACTTTTTGGCGATTCCTGCGACCGACCTTGGCTCGATGGCCGAGCGTCGCACCGACCGCGCGCTCGACAAGAATCGTTCGGCTGGGCTTGAGCCATTCCTGGCCGAAGACGCGGGTGTCGACTCGGGCCTCATGATTGCGCAATACACCCAGGCCGGCCTGGTCAGCGAAAACAAGCGGCTAGCGGCGCCGGCATCTGTCGACAGCATTCCGTCGTCGGCAATGCAAGAAGACCACGTTTCTATGGGATGGCACGCGGGCCGCAAGCTGCGCAAGATCGTCGACAACCTGCGTCGCATTCTTGCCATCGAGTTGGTCACGGCCGCTCGCGCGGTTGAGATGCGTGCTCCGCTGCAGCCTGCCGCCGTGACCGGTGAGCTAATCGCTCGACTTCGTGCCGCCGGTGTTGGAGGTGTTGGCCCAGACCGTTTCCTGGCCCCTGAGCTGGCCGCTGCCGAAGAACTGCTGCGCAACTAGAACGTCGCTAGCCTGTCGCTAGGCGGTTGGGTATCCGGCGCCCAAGGCGCTGAACGCCACCGCGAACGAGGGCAGGTTGATGAGCATCACCAGCAATCCCGGCTGGATGAGTCGAGGATTCGTGTGATTCAGGTGAATGCGTGTCCAGATGCTGGTGGCGATGATCGCAAACGCGGCGGTGCCGAAACCAGCCAAAACATAGGCGCTGCTTGGATTGCGTTGCAGGGTCATGGCGAATGTGATTTGTATACAAATCGTATGATATATATTGACTCTTGTTTTTTTGTTTTGCGTTGTTGTGGTT
>JBEEJX010000102.1:0-3897 GCA_041168965.1 Actinomycetota bacterium | reverse complement strand
GCGACCGTGTCGAGCGCAGTGATGAACCAGAGCCAACCGTGAATGGCATCGGTGGTGTCAAAGAGTCGCGCAATAATCATGGGCACGAGCGCCAGAAGCGGATACACGCCGGGTTCGTTGGTGCCCGGCCAGCGATTGATTGCGAGGCCGCGGTCGACCCACTGTGCATAGAGGTTTACGTCGTTCAGCGGCGAGATTTGCGGCAGCGCCGAGGCGACGGCCGCAATCGTCCAGTGCGCCAGCAGACTGGCCGCCACGGCCAAAACCGGCAGCCAAACTCGGCTCAGCGCCGCCCTCACTGTGCGAGCCGACCAATCAGCGAGCGCATTCGCTCGACCAGATCGCCGGCAAGGTATGTGCCCTCTGTCGCAAGCTCGAACGCGGCCTGCGAGTGCAGCCAGACACCTAGTCGGGCCACCTCGAATGGGTCGACGGTCGGCGCATCGCCATTGGCTCGCGAATGCGCATAACCGGCCGCGGCAAGTGCACCGATGATGCCCGCCAAGACGTCGCCTGTGCCCGCGCTCGCAAGGCCTGCCGGAGCCTCGTGGTTGCGCCAGAACACATCGCCAGGGGCGGCAACAACCGTGCGACTGCCCTTGAGCACCACCACTGAACCAGTCAGATTGGCCAACTGCTGCGCGGCACCAATCGAATCGCTTTCGAGGTCGGCGGCAGTTGCGACCACGTCGTATCGAGCAAGCAGTCGAACAGCCTCGCCATGATGTGGCGTCAGGATGGCATGCGGGCCAAAGTCGGCGGTCTCAACAAGTTGCAGCGCGCCGGCATCGATAACCATTGGCACGCCGACCTCGTGTGCCGCACCAGACACAGCGGCGATCCAGGACGCCTCGGCGCTGGCAGGGTCGACGGCCACACCGCAACCCAAAACCCAGGCGTCGCAGCGATCGGCAACGCTGCCGCGAACCACCTCGGGTCGCGCCGCTAGCACCAGCTCGGCAACCGCATCGACGCTCACCAGCCGCGCCATGCCAATGCCGGTTCGCAATGCGGCCGAGACAACCAGCAAAGCCGCGCCCGGATAGCCGGCCGAACCGACGACCATGCCGAGCACGCCACGCGAATACTTGTGATCGGCCGCGATCGGGCCGCGAATCAGGCGCGCAAGGCTCGGGTCGAGCGGCGCATACTCACGATTCGATGAAGTCACCCGATAACGCTAACCCAAACGCCTAGGCTGGCGGGGTGGACACAACAGCCCCAAAGCGCCCCAGCAAGGCAGCTCGCCGCGCCCAGATCGCCCTCTGGGCATACTTCGTTTTTGGCGGTGGCGCCTATGCGTTTTGGGCAGTGCACATTCCCGAATACGAGGCACGCTTCGGGCTGAGCCACGGTCAAATGAGCTGGATCATGCTGCTGTTTGGTGTTGGCGCATTTGGCGCAATGCAGGTGGTTGGCCCGCTAATCGATCGAGTCGGTAGCCGCACGTTCACCTGGCTTGGCGGGGCACTTTTGGGCCTCGCGATGGCATCGCTGGGGCTTTCGAATAACCCAGTTTGGCTGGCCGCTTCGGTCTTGGCCGTGGGTTTCTTCATGGGCAGCATGGATGTCTCGATGAACGCCCACAGCGTCGAGGTCGAGAACCTGTTTGGTCGACCAATCTTCACGCTATTCCACGCGTTTTGGTCGATCGGCGGGCTCGCCTGCGCATACCTCGGCAGCGTCACGTTGGCCGCGGGCTGGCATGCGCCACAGACTCTTGCCCTGTATGGCGCAATCGTGGCCGTTGCCTCGCTCGCGCTCAGCGGCTGGCTGCTGCCGAACAACCCGAGCCACCAGGCCAGCGACAAGCATGAGGCGCGTGAGCACGCCGCCGAGAACCGTCGCTTTCTGCCATACGTCTATTTGCTCGGTTCGCTGGCAACCGCCGCCGCGATTGGCGAGGGAGCCTCTATCGACTGGTCGCCGCTGCACCTCAAGACCGTCTTGGGTGCCAGCGAATCGGTGGCAGCCTATGGCGTGTTCGCCGTGAGCCTGACCATGTCGGTTATGCGCCTGATCGGCGATCGCATCGTCGAGCGCTTCGACCGCATCACCGTTATTCGCTGGGGCGCCGGCATCTCGGGCGTTGGCTATCTGGTCGCAATCTTTAGCAACAACGTGCCGCAGTCGCTCATCGGATGGGCTATTGCGGGCATCGGCGTCTCGGCCGTAATCCCCCAGTTCTTCGCGCTAGCCGGCAACATCGGCAATCCAACACATCAGGGCCGCAACATGGCCAAGGTCGTCGGCATGGTCTATGTCGGCCTGATGATTGGCCCGGCCATCATCGGCGCGCTCACCGCGTTTGTCAGCCTGCAGTATGCGCTGCTCACCGGCGCCATCCTGTTCGGCATCGTCGTTGCGGGAATGCCGTTCGCGGTTCGTTTGCAGTCAAAGATTCTCGAGAAGGACTAGTCATGCCACGCAGCAACCCACTGTTTGCCCCGATCACCGTGCGCGGTCTCGAGGCACGAAACCGCGTCTGGATGGCGCCGATGTGCATGTATTCGTGCGAGGAGCGCGATGGTGTGGTTGGCGCCTTTCACCAGATTCACTACGGATCGCGCGCGATCGGCGGCACCGGACTGATCATCGTCGAGGCCACGGGCATCGTGCCAGAGGGTCGCATCACGCCATGGTGTGCCGGCATTTGGAATGAGCAACAGGTCGCCGCGTGGCAAAGCGTGACCGAGGCCATCCACGCCGGTGGCGCAAAGGCCGCGATTCAGTTGGCGCACGCCGGCCGAAAGGCCTCGACTCACCGCGAACAGAGCGGTGCTGGCTCGGTGTCACCCGATGCCGGTGGCTGGCAGACAGTTTCGAGCACCGACGAGCCGTTCACGGGCTTCGCGGCTCCGCGTGCGCTGTCAACCGATGAGGTTCGGCAAATGCCCGCGCTTTGGGCGGCAGCCGCCGAGCGCTCGGTGCGCGCTGGTTTCGACGCAATCGAGATCCATGCCGCGCACGGCTATTTGTTGCACCAGTTCTTGAGCCCGATCACGAATCAACGCGAAGACGAATATGGCGGTTCGCTCGAAAATCGCGCCCGGCTGCTGCTCGAGATTGTTGCCGCGATTCGCGCGAGCATTCCCGAATCGATGCCGATTTTTATCAGGTTCTCGGCCACCGACTATCGCGAAGACGGCTGGAAGCAAGAAGACACCTCGCTGGTCAGCCAGTGGGCGGCGGCAGACGGCGCCGATTTGTTCGACATCTCGAGCGGCGGGCTCGTCACCGGCGTGACAATCCCAACCGGGCCGGGCTACCAGGTGCCGTTGAGCACATACGTTTCGCTGCGAGTCGACCAGCCGGTCGCGGCCGTGGGGCAAATTACGACCGGAGCCCAGGCTCAAGAAATCATGTCGAACACACCTATCGACGTGATCATGATCGGTCGCGCACTGCTTCGCGACCCGTACTGGGCGCTTCGCGCGGCTCACGAATTGGGTGTCTCGGTCGACTGGCCAATTCAGTACAGCCGCGGCAAGTGGCCGGTCGCCTAGGCGATAGATTCGGCGCCTTAGCGCCTAGTCGCGACGGGTGGCGTCTTTGACCTCGCCGACGAGCTCCTCGAGGATGTCCTCTAGAAACAGCACGCCACGCACGCGCCCGCGATCGTCAAACGATTTGGCCATGTGAGCGTGCACGCGACGCATGCTCGCTAGCGCATCTTCGAGCTCCATGGTCGCCGGCAGCGAAATCAGCGTGCGGATGCGCTTAGCCGGAAATGCCTCGTCGACCTCGTCCTCGTCAAGATCGAGAACATCCTTGAGGTGCAGGTAACCAACGATGTCGGCCTCGTCGTCGACCAATGGGTAGCGCGAAAAGCCATACTTGGTCACGGCCGCCTCGACCTCGCGCGGCGTGCAGGTCTCGCTGAGCGCGACCAGTTTT
>JBEEJX010000101.1:0-5245 GCA_041168965.1 Actinomycetota bacterium | reverse complement strand
AGCCGCCTGCTGAGCCTCATGTGTGTATGGCGCCGCCTCGACCGCGGTGAAACCTCGAGCCGGAAGGTCAGCCAGCGCGAACTCGAGCAGCGTGCGCGCAACTCCCCTGCGCTGAAAATCTTGGTCAACCACGAAACACAGGATGCGCGCGAGCGTTGGCTCGGCACCCGGCAGGGTCACAAAGTTCTGCGAGGCGTTGGCCGCCATCCAGCCAATCACGCGCTCGCGACCATCAACGATCTCGAAGGCGAGATAGCCCTGCATCGTGCCGGCGTTCACGCGGTCGCAAGCCAGCTCGCGATTTGCCCCAGTTTTGGCGGCGGCATCGGCGTTTTGCTCGGGAGTGTTCAGATAAAACTGGCAGTAGCAACCCGCCCACTGCGGCTGACTCTTGAAGGCAGGGCCATCCATGAAATCAAGAAACGGACCGAGCTCGTCGGGCGAGAGGCGGCGAATCTCGACCAAGGCGAACTACCAGTCCTTGCCCTTTGACGACATAGCGCGATCGGCCTCGCGCTTGTCCTGCTGCTCGCGCAGGGTCTGTCGCTTGTCGTATTCCTTCTTGCCTCGAGCCAATGCGATCTCGACCTTGGCACGGCCATCTTTGAAATAGAGCGAAAGCGGAATCAACGTGTAACCGGATTCCTTGATCTTGCCGGCCAACTTGTAGATCTCGCTGGCGTTGAGCAGCAGCTTGCGGCGGCGGCGCGAAGGCTTGTTGTTCCAAGTCGCCTGAGTGTATTCAGGAATGTGCACGTTCTCGAGCCAGGCCTCGCCATTCTCGATCGATGCATAGCCGTCGATCAGAGATGCGCGACCGGCCCGCAGCGACTTCACTTCGGGGCCGGTGAGGACCATGCCGGCCTCGTATACGTCGTCGATGTGATAGTCGTGGCGGGCTTTGCGGTTTGACGCAACTACTTTCTGACCACGTTCTCTAGGCATAAGAAACCTATATTCGCAGGTATCGGCGAATCGCCAAACCCGAGGCCGCTGCAGCGAGTACGATCGCTGCGCCAACGAGCATCGGAACGACCAGCAGGCCATCGCCGAGCGAGACCAGGTTGGTGAACGGCATGCGCTGGGCAAGGTAGCCCTGAACAAAGAACTGAACAATCGCCACGACCGCGCCGCCGGCCAGCAGCGAGCCGATGGTTGCTGCAACGATGCCCTCCAGAATGAACGGCAACTGGATGTAGAAATTGCTGGCACCGACCAAGCGCATGATGCCGAGCTCGCGGCGGCGGCTGAACGCGCTGAGGCGAATTGTGGTCGAAATCAGCAAGGCTGCCGAGAACAACATCAGGCCGGCAACTGCAATCGCCGCGAGCGATGCGGCATTCAAAATCGAGAAGATCTGGTCTAGGTAGCTGCGCTGGTCGCGCACCTCTTCGACTCCTGCGGTGCCGTTCAGGCTCTCGCTAATGATGCGGCTCTGGTTGGCGTCTTTGAGCTTTACCCAATAGGTCTCGTTCAGCTGTGCCGGCTTGACATAGTCGGCAACAGCATTGCCCTTGAACTGCTCCTGGAACTTGGCATAGGCGGCGGCGTGATCCTCGAAATAGAACTTTTCGACGTATGCGCTCAGCGTCGGCGACTTGAGTTTTGCGTCGACGGCCGCCCTTTGGTCGGCCGAGGCCTCGCCCTGAGGGCAAACCGTCTCGGGCGAAACCTCGGTGCACATGTAAACGGCGACCTGCGCGCGGTCATACCAATAGGTCTTCATCTGCCCGATTTGCATCTGCAGCAGGGCCGCAGCACCAACGAACGTCAGTGAAATGAAGGTGACCAAAACCACCGAGACGACCATCGATGCATTGCGACGAAGGCTCTGGGCTACCTCACGAAAAATGATGCGCATTAGTTGGCACCGCCTTCGAGGCCCGCAAAATTCGTGTCGATCTTGCCGGTCGGATTCTTTTGATAGCCAGCCGAGCGTTGGTCGCGAATGATCTCGCCATTGCGCAGTTCGATGACTCGCTTTTGCAGGCGGTCGACGATGCCGCGGTCGTGAGTCGCCATAACCACAGTGGTGCCGGCCAGGTTGATGCGCTCGATGAGGGCCATGATGCCCTCACTGGTCGCAGGGTCTAGGTTTCCGGTCGGTTCGTCGGCGAGCAAGATGGCTGGCTTGTTGACGATCGCGCGCGCCAATGCAACGCGCTGCTGTTCGCCACCCGAGAGCTGCCCTGGCAGGCGATCGGCCTTCTCTTCGAGGCCAACCAGACGCAGCACGTCGGGCACCGCCTCTTGAATGAACCCCTGCGACTTGCCGATTACCTCAAGACTGAACGCCACATTCTGAGCCACGGTCTTGTTTGGCAGCAGTCGAAAATCTTGAAAAACCACGCCCAGTTTGCGACGGAAAAAGGGAATGCGGCGACCCGAAATCGCTCCCAGGTTTTCGCCAAGCACGTGCACCGAACCCGTCGAAGGAACGTCTTCGCGAAGCATCAGACGCATGAGCGAACTCTTGCCCGATCCCGATTCGCCAACCAGAAAGACAAAATCGCCCTTATCGATCTCGATCGACACGTTATTTAGGGCAGGCCGAGGCGAGCCCTTGTAGTGCTTGGTGACGTTGCTGACGCTGATCATGGTGCACCCAGCCTAAGCGTCAGAGCGCTTTCTCCAGCGGATTCCCGCGGCTATAAACCCTGCCAAGTCGCCGTCAAATACAGCACCCGGGTTGTTGACCTCGTGCTCGGTGCGCAGGTCTTTAACCATTTGGTATGGCGCCAGCACGTATGAACGCATCTGCTCGCCCCAGCTTGCCTTCACGTCGCCAGCGATCTGCTTCTTTTTTGCGTCTTCTTCGCGTCGACGAATCTCGAGCAGGCGCGACTGCAGCACGCGCATTGCGGCGGCCTTGTTCTGAATCTGCGACTTCTCGTTTTGGCAACTAACCACGATTCCAGTTGGCAAGTGCGTGATTCGCACGGCCGAGTCGGTGGTGTTAACACTCTGACCGCCAGGGCCGCTCGAACGGAAAACGTCGATGCGAATCTCGTTCTCGGGAATCTCGACTACTTCGGTCTGCTCGATCAAAGGAACGACCTCTACCGCGGCAAAGCTGGTTTGGCGCTTGCCAGCTGCACCGAATGGGCTCATGCGCACCAGACGGTGCGTTCCGGCCTCGACGCTCAGGGTGCCGAACGCGTAATCGGCGTCAACCTCGAAGGTGGCCGACTTGATGCCGGCGCCTTCGGCGTATGACGTGTCTAGCACCTGAACGGGCAGCTTGTTTTTTTCGCAATAGCGCAGATACATGCGCATGAGCATCTCGGCAAAGTCGGTGGCGTCATCGCCGCCGGCGCCGCTGCGAATGGTGATCACCGCGCCGCGGGCGTCGTACTCGCCGTTCAAAAGGGTTTGCACCTCGAGCTCGCCAATTAGGGCGGTGAGCGCAGCCAGTTCGTTGCGGGCCTCGGTCTTGACCGATTCGTCGTCTTCGGCGTTGGCCATCTCGATCAACACATCGAGGTCGTCGAGCCGCGAGGCGGTCTCGGTGAGTCGGGTTGCCATGGCTTGACGGTGGCTGAGTGCGCTCGTGACCTTCTGAGCCTTCGCAGGGTCATCCCACAGGTCGGGCGCAGCTGCCTGCTGCTTGAGGTCTTCGACGTCGGCTTGCAACTTGGTCAGATCGATGACGTGCGAGATGTCGCTGAAGGTGCTGCGCAGCTCGCGGATCTGCGGTGATAGGTCGAGTTCTGCCATGACCCGTCTAGTTTAGGCTGGAGCCATGAGTTCCCCCGCGCCGGCAAAGTTCACGCTGCGCTCGCTCATCGTGCCAGTTTTCATTCCTTCGGCACTGTTTTCGACCGGCGAATACGCGCTGGTTCCTATGATTCCGGCGAGCGCGGAACGCCTGGGTGCATCGATTCCTCTGGCCGGCCTGATCGCCGGTCTGGTGATGCTCGGCACCGTCTTTGCCGACATTCCGGCGGCCCGCGTTGTCAATCGCCTCGGCGAGCGCAAGGCGATGATGTTCTCGGCCCTGCTCGCGTCTGTGGGCATTGCGCTGGCGGTGATGTCGCAGAATATTTGGCTGCTGAGCGGTGGCGTGCTGTTTGTGGGCGGTGCCGTTGCGGTGTTCGCACTCGCTCGTCACGCATACATGGCCGAGTATGTGCCGATCGACATGCGCGCTCGCGCACTCTCGGTGCTCGGCGGCATGTTCCGGCTTGGCTCGTTTGTTGGGCCGATGCTGTCGGCACTAGCGATTGCGCGTTTCGGAGTGAGCGCCGCCTTGTGGCTGGCCTCTGGCGCGATGGCGATGTCTGTCGTGATCCTCATCTTCGCGCGCGGCGACGAGTCGCAGGGGGTCGACGCGGTCGGCACGCATTCGACGGTGCGAATTCTGTGGCGCGAGCGGCGCAAGTTGCTGACCGTTGGCACAGGCTCGGCGATTCTGGCCATGTTGCGCACCACGCGAATCGTGGGTCTGCCACTGTGGGCTCTGACGCTGCATCTGCCCGCCGAGGTCACCGCGTTGTACATCGGCATTGCGGCCGCGCTCGACTTTGCGCTCTTTTACACCTCGGGCCAAATCATGGACAAATACGGACGCGTCTGGGCCGCCGTGCCAACGCTCGTCGGCATGGGCCTGACTCACCTGGCCGTATTCATGGCTGGCGACGCGACCGGCTTCTTGTGGTTGGCCTTGGCTATGGCCTTGGCCAACGGCCTCGGTAGCGGGCTCATTTTGGTTTTGGGTGCCGACCTCGCGCCCGAAGACGCCCGAAGCGAGTTCTTGGGCGGTTACCGCGTGATAGTCGACGGCGCGGTCGCCCTCAGCTCACCAATACTGTCTTGGGTAACGCTACTTACCGGTTCGGTGGCACTTGGCATGAGTGGCTTTGGCCTGCTGGGCTTCGTGGGTGCGTGGCTGATGTACAAATACATTCCGCAGTATGCGCCAACCCGCAGCAAGGTCGACAAAACCGGCAGTTAGCCGCCGACCAGGTCGCAGTGGCCTCAACCAACTGGCCTGGCGCGCGCCAGCGCACAGACTGCGCCGGCCTTGCTTCGGTCGAGCACTGGCCCAAGCCATGGCAGGGCCCATACCTTGGCTCGATGACAGACTCGAACCTCGACCGTTTGACCGTCGGGCGACCCCGCAAACCCGAAGGTGATGGGGTCGGCTGAGTTCTGAAACGCGCCGATCCTGTCGTCTAATAGGCGCTGCAAGCTGGCCACACTTGCCGGGGCCGCATTTGCCAATCGATCTTGCGCCACGACCAGC
>JBEEJX010000100.1:0-6843 GCA_041168965.1 Actinomycetota bacterium | reverse complement strand
GTCAAGACTGTGCTCTTCTCGGCCGACGCCATGCGCCGCATTCGCCGCATGCTTGGCTTGACCAACCCAGAGGAGGTCTCACGGTGAGCAAAATGCTTAACCTCTTGGTCTTGTATCCAGAGCACCTAAACCTCAACGGCGACGTCGCAAATGCCGGGGTGCTAGCGCGAAGAATGAACTGGTATGGCCTGAGCGCCGCAATCGAGTTCTATTCGTTGGGCGATGAGTTGCCATCGTATGTGCCTGACTTTGTGCTCATCGGGCACGGATCGTCGGCCGCCTGGGACGAAATCGACGCAGACCTAACCGCAATCTGGCCAACGTTGCAGGCATGGTTTGATTCGGGTGTGGCGGCGCTTGCCGTGAACTCGGGGCAGGAACGCCTGCATGGCGACGGGCTGGGCTACTTCGAAACAGGGCTGAGCGCAGGGGAGCGGAAGAGCGAATTCGTGGTCGCGGATGCCACCGTCATCGCCGAGGGGCAACGCCTTCTTGGTTATCAAAACTCAATCTTCGACGCTCCGCTAATTGAGCGCCGAAACAACGTTGTGGCAACGCAGCTGCATTCGCCAGTTTTGGCCAAAAACGGTTGGTTTGCCGATTGGTTTATCACTCAGATCACTGGTCTTTCGACACTTGAACCGACGCAGATAGCAAAAGCCGACCTCGAGCGCGTTGCCGCCTTCGAGGCCGGTATTTGGCAACTTGAAGAGCCTCTAGCGAACTAGAAGCTTCTCGGTTTCGTCTTGCCAGTCGATTGCGATTGGTTCGAGGCGCGCACGGTTTTCGTTTGCGTGGTGTGCGCAAAACAGTAGCTCGCCGGCAACCAGTCGAACACGCACGTAGGCCTGAGCGCCGCAGCTGTCGCAGCGGTCGAGCCCGGTTAGGGCCTCTCGCTCTTCGGTTGCGATTTCGGTGGTCTCGGTGTTTTCCATGGTCTTGCCTTTCGTGCCTGTCTATTTCAACATGCGCGACAGACATTTTTGCGTGATTTGAGGGCATTTCGCTTAGCGCGAAGCGCCCTCGTGACGGGCCGAAATCCGTGTCAGTCCGCGGCTACCGGCCCCGCGCCGATTACCATTGCGGGGTGCCAGAAAACAGTGAATACTCCGCTCGCCATTTGAGCGTGCTCGAGGGGCTCGAGGCCGTTCGCAAGCGCCCTGGCATGTACATCGGATCGACCGATTCGCGCGGTCTGATGCACTGCCTCTGGGAGATTATCGACAACTCCGTCGACGAGGCACTTGCTGGGTTCGGTAACCGCATCGAGGTTCTGTTGCACGGCGACGGCTCGGTCGAGGTGCGTGACCACGCCCGCGGTATCCCAGTAGACATCGAGCCCAAGACCGGGCTGACCGGTGTCGAAGTCGTGTTCACCAAGCTGCACGCCGGTGGCAAGTTCGGATCTGGTTCCTACGCTGCTTCTGGTGGCCTGCACGGTGTGGGTGCATCGGTTGTCAACGCGCTTTCGCAGCGCCTCGACGTCGAGGTCGATCGCGATGGCAAGACTCACCGCATGTCGTTCCGTCGCGGTGAACCGGGCTTGTTCGACGACAGCAAAGGCATTTCGCCGAGCAATCCGTTCAAGCCATTCGAGTCGTCGTCGGCTCTGCAGGTGGTCGGCAAGGTCGCCAAGGGCGTTTCGGGTTCTCGTGTGCGCTATTGGGCTGACCCTCAAATCTTTATCAAGGATGCGGCTTTCAACGACGACGAACTGCTCAACCGAGCACGTCAGACGGCATTCTTGGTGCCGGGGCTGGGTCTTGAAATCTCGGATGAACGCACACCGGAGCGCCGCCAGCACAAGTTCAAGTTCGACGGCGGCATCACCGAATTCGCCGACTTCCTTGCTCCAGACAATCGCCTGACCGACACCTGGCGCCTGACCGGCGAGGGCAAGTTCACCGAAACCGTGCCTGTGCTAGACGAAAGCGGCAACATGGTCTCGCGAGAGGTCGAGCGCAACTGCGTCGTCGACATCGCTGCTCGTTGGGGAACGGGCTATGAAACCACCGTAAAAACCTTTGTCAACATCATCGCGACGCCGAAGGGCGGAACCCACCTGGCTGGCTTCGAGGCAGCCCTCTTGAAGGTGCTTCGCACCCAGATCGAAACCAACGCCCGCAAACTTAAGGCGGGCAGCGACAAGGTCGAAAAAGAGGACGTCCTTGCGGGTCTGACGGCCGTCGTCACCGTCCGTCTGGCCGAGCCACAGTTTGAGGGCCAGACCAAAGAGGTTCTCGGCACTCCAGCTGTGCGCAACATCGTCAACAACGTGGTGACCAAGAGTCTCGGCGAGCGATTCACGAGCGCCAAGCGCGACGACAAGACACAGGCGACGCAGTTGCTCGAAAAGGTTGTTGCCGAAATGAAGTCGCGCATATCGGCGCGCACTCACAAAGAGACCCAACGACGCAAGAACGCGCTCGAGAGCTCATCGTTGCCAACCAAGCTTGTCGATTGCCGCACTCAAGAGACCGAGGGTTCCGAACTCTTTATCGTCGAGGGCGACTCGGCATTGGGCACGGCAAAGTTGGCTCGCGATAGCGAATTCCAGGCACTGTTGCCAATTCGCGGCAAGATCCTGAATGTGCAGAAGGCGTCGGTCAGCGACATGCTTTCGAACGCCGAGTGCGCATCGATCATTCAGGTGATTGGCGCTGGCAGTGGTCGCTCGTTCGATCTCGATGCCGCGCGATACGGCAAGGTGATCCTCATGAGCGACGCCGATGTAGACGGCGCGCACATCCGCACTCTGTTGCTAACGCTGTTCTTTAGGTACATGCGCCCGCTCGTCGAGGCCGGCCGCGTCTATGCTGCCGTGCCGCCGCTGCACCGCGTAGAGGTCATCAACCCTGGCACCAAGAAGAACGACGTGCTTTACACCTATTCGCAGGCAGAACTCGAGCAGGTTCTGAGTCGTCTTGCCGCCAGCGGCAAGCGCTACAAGGAGCCGATTCAGCGATACAAGGGCCTTGGCGAGATGGATGCCGATCAGCTGGCCGAAACCACCATGCAGCGTGAAATGCGCACCCTGCGCCGCGTACGCGTCGAGGATGGCGCTGCCGCCGACATGGTGTTTGAACTGCTGATGGGCAACGACGTTGCGCCGCGCCGTGACTTCATCATCGATTCGGCTGACAGCTTCGAACGCGAGCGAATCGACGCCTAATCAGTCGCGCTTTGCGACTCCCACGTTTGCAATGACCTGGGCCATTGGCGCGCCGCTCGCGTCGCGCTTCATGGGCTCAGTCGGCAATTGCGCCGGTTTTCCGTCGATGTTCGCGGCCAGAGGTTCTGCCTCGCCAACCCAGCCAAAGAAGAGCTGATCCTCGCCTCGCACGAAGCGCTGGGCACGAACACCGCCGGTTGCGCGCCCCTTGCCAGGGAACTCGGTCAACAGCGAGAGTTTGGCGCTACCCGGGTCAGTGCCAGCTAGTGACGCTGAGCTGTTGGCTGCCGTCAGTACGACCGCGTCTTCGACTGAGTCGACCGCACCAAAGAAAATCGCCTTGGCTCCGTCGCCCAGGTTGATGCCGGCCATTCCGCCGGCTGGGCGACCTTGTGGTCGAACGTTTGAGGCGGCAAAGTGCAAGAGCTGCGCGTCGCTGGCGATGAACACCAACTCTGTGGCATCGGTCGCGATTGCCGCGCCAACGACCTCGTCGCCATCCTTTAGCGAAATGAGCTCGAATTCGTCTTTGACCGGGTACTCGGCCACGACGCGCTTGACCACGCCTTGAGCAGTACCCAGCGCCAGCGAGATGTCGTCACGCGCCTCGATCACAGTCAGCAGGCGTTCACCCGCGGCAAGGCCCAAGAACGCGTCGGCAGGCACAAATGCATCGGTGGCCTGCAGGCTTTCGGCAGGCGGAACATCGGCCGCATGGATGCGCAGCGCGCGACCCCGATTGGTCACGAAGAGCAGGTCGGTGCGCGTGGTGGTGGCAATCTGAACCAAGAGTGCGTCGTGCTTGCTGCGCTTGCTGGTTGTCGTGCCAGGGTTTTCTGGCAGTCGTGCGATGCGACCGGTCGCAGTCAAGGCAAAGAAGCAAGGACCGTCAGCCAGTTCGGCATCGACCGAGACCGCCTTTGCCGCCGACATCGGCTTGATCTCCTCGGTTTCTGACATGAGGGTGGTTCGACGGTCGTCGCCGTACTTTTCGGCAACCTCGGCCAACTCGGCTGAAACCAGGTCGCGCAAGGCCAGCTCCGAACCCAAAATTCGCTCGAGTTCTGCGATTTCGGTTAGCAACTGATCGCGCTCTGCCTCAAGCTCGATGCGACTGAATTTAGTAAGGCGGCGAAGGCGCAATTCGAGGATGTACTCGGCCTGAATCTCGCTCAGGTGGAACGCATCCTGAAGTTTGCGACGAGCCTCATCGACCTCATCGCTCTCGCGAATCAGGCGAATTACCTTGTCGATGTCGACGATGGCAACCAGAAGCCCCTCGACCAGGTGCAGACGCGCCTGGCGCTTTCCAAGTCGATTCGCGCTGCGACGACGGGTAACCACGACTCGGTGGGCGAGGTATACCCCGAGCAAATCGCGCAGCCCAAGTGTTGCCGGTCGACCGTTCACGAGCGCCACGTTGTTGATGCCGAAAGAATCCTCTAGTGGCGTGAAGCGGAACAACAGGTCCAAAACCACCTGCGGATCAAAGCCGGTCTTCAGGCCGATCACGAGCTTCAGGCCATTTGCGCGGTCGGTCAGGTCGGTAACGTCAGAGATGCCCTGGAGCTTCTTGTTGTTGACGCCATCCTTGATCTTCTCGATGACCTTCTCTGGGCCGACTAGGTAAGGCAGTTCACTGATCACGATGCCAAGCTTGCGCGGGCTGACGCTCTCGATCGAATACTTGGCGCGGGTCTTGAACACGCCGCGACCGCTTGCGTATGCGTCGCGAACGCCCTCGAGTCCCACAATCGTTCCGCCGGTTGGCAGGTCTGGGCCTGGCACATACTGCATTAGGTCTTCGAGGGTTGCCTCCGGGTGGCCCAACAGATAACGGGCCGCGGCGACCACCTCGCGCAGGTTGTGTGGCGGCATATTCGTAGCCATGCCGACCGCGATTCCGCTCGCGCCATTCACCAATAGGTTAGGGAACGCTGCAGGGAGTACCTCTGGCTCGGTCAACTGGGCGTCGTAGTTTGGCTTGAAATCCACGACATCTTCATCGAGGCCGTCGTTCATGACCATCGCGGCCTGGCTTAGGCGCGCCTCGGTGTAGCGAGCTGCAGCTGGGCCGTCGTCGAGCGAGCCGAAGTTGCCGTGGCCATCGATCAGCGGCATTCGGAGGCTGAACGGCTGTGCCATGCGCACGAGTGCGTCATAGATGGCGCCGTCTCCGTGTGGGTGCAGCTTTCCCATGACCTCGCCGGTCACACGGGCTGACTTGACGTGGCCACGGTCTGGTCGCAGCCCCATTTCGCCCATCTGAAAAACGATGCGACGGTGAACCGGTTTCAGGCCATCGCGAGCATCCGGCAGTGCGCGGGCATAGATTACCGAGTACGAATATTCAAGAAATGACTCTTGCATCTCGCGCGACAAATCGATGTCGACGATGCGCTCTGGAATATTTGCTGAACCGGTCATTTATCTCGTGAATAGCGTCTGCGTGGCAGACTGGTCTGGATGCCTACGATGCTACCCGCCGCTCCCAAAACTCTGGGGAGGCTATCCGATGTCTTTTCATCGGCCGCCTCTGCCGTAGCCAGCCTAGAAAATCCACTAGGGCTAGCCAGAGTCGATTCGGCAGTGGTCGTGCTGGTAGACGGGCTCGGTTTTGCGAACGTACGCGATGCCGCCGGGCACGCGCGCTGGCTGTGGCCGATAATGCAGGCTTCGAAGCCCGTGAACACGGTTTTTCCGAGCACGACCGCGGCGGCCCTGACCTCGTTCGCAACCGGTCGCACACCTGCCGAACATGGACTAGTCGGCTACCGGGTGTTCGATCGCGCTGTTGGATCGGGTCAGAACCTGCTTTCAGGCTGGACAAACTGGGACTCGGCCACGGGATGGCGCGAAGGCCCAACGATTTCTGACGCGCTGCCGAGCGGAGTCACGGCGCACTTCGTTGGCGCAGGTGCATACGCACGGTCGGGGTTCACCAACGTCATCATGCCTGGCGCCGATTACGTTCCGGCTGCAACAATCGCCGACCGGTTTCGTGCCGCCCGCGAGCTAGCGGCAACACCGGGAAACCTGATTTATCTGTATGTGCCCGAGCTCGATCAGGTCGCGCACGCACATGGTGTTCGATCGCTGGATTGGTTGGGCAAACTTGAGGCACTCGAGGCCGAACTGCGCGACTTTGTCGGCAAACTATCTGGGGGAGTCGGGGTTATCTTGACGGCAGACCACGGCGTGGTCGACGTCGAGCAACGCAATCACTTGCACCTCGATCAGCTCGAGCTTCCCGCAATCAAGTACGTTGGCGGCGACACTCGCTGCGCATACATCTATCTGGACGATTCGGCCACAGCCGAGAACGCCTCAAGCGCGATCGATGAAGCCTGGGGCGACTCGGTCTTAGTTGCCGACCAAGCCGCATTGCGAACCGCCGGTTGGATCAAGGGCGATTCGGCGGCTGCGGCGCGTCGCTGGCCCGATGTTTTTGTGATGGCCAAGAAGAGCGTTGCAATCTATCACCGCGAGTTTTCGGCGCCCAAGAGTTATTCCATGGTGGGCCACCACGGATCGATTTCAAGCGAAGAGTTGCAGATTCCGATTACGCGATTCGGGCGCTGGGCCTAGTCGTCGGTTTTAGTTCCGAACACGATTTCGTCCCACGACGGAATACCAGCGCGACCGCGCTTCACGTCGTTCGCCTTCTCTTC
>JBEEJX010000099.1:0-3097 GCA_041168965.1 Actinomycetota bacterium | reverse complement strand
CCTGACTGAAGGTGGCGTGATCGCCTACGAACGGCGACGATGAAACGATGGTTCCAGTGCCCGCTCCGCCAGTAACCGAAATGATCGATAGCACCACAAAGATCAGTAGCACGATGGCCTGGAATGCCATCAGAACAAAGTTGGTCTTGTCGGCAATCTTCATGCCAAGAATGTTGAGCACGGTGGTGATTGCGATGAAACCGACAATCCAGACCCAACCCGGCACTCCCGGAAACTGAGCCTCAAGATAGACGGCACCGAATAGCCAAATGACCATTGGCAAGAACAGGTAGTCGAGCAGGACCGACCAGCCCACCAAGAAGCCAACGCGCGAGTCAATCGTCTTGCGCACGTAGGTGTAGGCCGAGCCGGCGACCGGATACGCCTTGGCAAGGCGGCCATAGCTCCACGCGGTGAAGGTCATTGCCAAGAGGGCAATCAGGTATGAGCTTGCGCTCGCGCCACCCGAGGCCGAGGCCACGATGCCGAAGATGCCGAGCACGATGATCGGCGTCATGTAGGCAAGGCCAAACATGACTAGCGAACGCAGGCCGAGCGTGCGTTCCAGATGAGTGTTGTGACTCAAGGTGGTGCCTTTCTTTGGGGTTGGGTGTTGCGTTTTGGTTTGGGTTTAGTCGTGGTGACTGGCTGGGCGCCAAGTGGTAGGTGTGATTTGCCCGCCATAAATAGGCAGCGGCAGTGGTCGATCTGTTGGCAAGAATTGCTGCCACATGCGGTTGGTGCCGGCAGTGCCGTTGGTGCGCACAGCCTGCACTCGAGCAAACTCGAAGTCGACGACGAGGTCGGAATCCTCGGTGCCTTGTGCCTCGGCAAGCACCTCGCCCTCGGGGTCAACAATGATGCTGCGGCCAAAGCCAACTGGGCCGGCGGTGTTCACGCTTACGGTGTAGGTCTGGTTCACGATTGAGTTGGCGCGGGCCAAAATGACCTCTTGGGCCCTGTCGGGTGTTGTGGTCTTGACCACGTTAAGCACGATGTCGGCGCCCAACCAGGCAAGGTTGCGCGTGACCTCGGGAAACCATGCGTCGTAGCAAATGCTCAGACCAAAACGGCCAACGCCCTCGATGTCGAACACCGTGAACTCGGTGCCAGGCGTGTATGGCTCGTATGGCCGCCACGGAAACATCTTGCGATAGGTGGCAACCAGCTCGCCCGCTGGGTTGAACACCACGGTCGTGTTGTAAAGCTTGCCGTCGCTGCCGCGTTCGCAAATGCTGCCGGGAACGAGCCAGAGCGCTTGCTCCTTGGCCAGCGCTCCGAACCAATCAATCAGCTCGCCGTTCAGCGGCACAGCCGACGCATTGAGGGCGGCGTTGCGCTCGCCGTCGTCCTCGAGGCCGGTGTGAAAGAGGTGCAACTCGGGGAACACCACCATCTGCATGCCCGAATGCTTCGCGCTGAGCGATCTCACGTGTGTCGCGAATAGTTCGCGGTCGTCGCCGATATTTAGGGGAGCAGCCTGAACCGCCACGATGCGAAAACTGCCTTGCGCCATTGCCATGCCAATAGTTTCGGCGCGTGGCCGGCCATTCAATGGGATTGAAACGATTAAAATTTGACTCGGTTAAGTTTCCGCAACTCGCTCCATGCGGCCGATCTAAGAAGTTCGGCCGAAGACAGCGGCAATCTAGTTGGTCGACTCCGGGTCAAAGATCATCTCGCGCACCTCTTGATCGCAACGGCACGACTTGGCGATTTTTGCGGCCCACATGTATGCCTCTGCCTCGGTGGCAACCTCAATGACCGAGAAACCACCCAAGCGAACATCGCTCGGGGTTATTGGGCCCTGACGCACCTCGCCGGCAGCGTTAACCACCACGGGCCTATCGTCAAAGAATCCGCCACCAAACAACCAAGCGCCGGCGGCCTTAATCTCGCGAACAACCGCGTGCGACTCTTCGCCGACCTGCTGCCATTCGTGGTCGGCAACCTGCATGTCGCCGTCGTTGAACATGATGATGAAGCGCTTCATGGGGTTGCTCCCTTAATCTGGTGTCATGACTAATCTAAATCGCCCTGAACTCGAGCCGATGCTCGAACCAGCACCAACCGAACTGACCATCATCGACGACGTGGTCGGCGACGGAGCCGAGGCAACTCCTGGCGCCGTTTGCCAGGTGCACTACCTTGGCGTCGACTACGAGACCGGCGACGAGTTCGACTCATCTTGGGGTCGTGGCGAGTCAATCGAGTTTCCGCTCGGCCGCCTGATTCGCGGCTGGCAAGAGGGCATCCCTGGCATGAAGGTCGGCGGTCGTCGCACCCTTATCTGCCCACCGGTGTATGCCTATGGCCCTGCCGGCGCTGGCCACCACCTCTCGGGCCGCACCCTCGTGTTTGTGATCGACCTGCTGGGCGTCAAGTAACCCGCTGCAAGATCCTCAGAGAACCTCACCTTCGGGTGGGGTTCTCTTTTTAACGTGGGGGCAGTGGTGGAGTGGGATCGAACCGCCCCATTGCATTCGACTTCCTGAATTACAAGAAACTCGCCGCGGCGGCGCCACGAGCGGGTCGGACAATGGGGCCCCACTCAAGTTCTCGCGCCTACGGACACCAAACAAAAATGGGACCACAAAAGTGATCCCATTTTTCTTTGGTAGGCCCCGTGGGGATCGAACCCACGACCCACGGATTAAAAGTCCGTTGCTCTAACCAACTGAGCTAGAGGCCCGCCATTACCCGATCGAACTCAGGCAACCTCAAGAGTCTACCAGCGAGTAAATACTGGGTAACAATCCAGCCCATACTCATCGCGGCAAATTGGCAAACCTTAGACTCAACCTCACGTGCCAGATGAGGATGTCTGGCAAAGAAAGAGGAGACATGACTAACGTCAACAAGGCCACCTTGCGTGTTCTTGGCGTTGCAGCAATCGCATCGCTTGGGGCAGCGGCATTCACCGGCTGCGCATCAGTCGGCGGCTGGGCCGCAATCACCGTTGGAACCACCGACCAGGTCGTTTCGCTCGACCCAGCGGCCGAATACGACAACGGTTCGTTCGCAATCATCAACCAGGTTTACCCGTTTCTGCTGAACTCGGTTCAGGGCAAGGCTGAGGTCACTCCAGACATCGCCA
>JBEEJX010000098.1:0-5018 GCA_041168965.1 Actinomycetota bacterium | reverse complement strand
ATGCCGAAGCCCACAGAAATGCAAGCGGTTACAGTCAAAGCGGTCGCATAGATTTTTCGGGTATCAATTCTTTAGGAGCCACCTTTGTCGATCCGCATCCGTGTTTTTGCCGCCCTCGCGTCGGCGCTTGCCCTAGTCGCCGGCCTGGTTTCGGCCCCTGCCGCACAGGCCCTGGCGGTCGACACCGTGCACCTGACCGTTCACTATCAGCGCCCGGCAGCCGACTACGACAACTGGAACGTGTATCTCTGGAAGAACGACGACGCAAACGGCAAGGACGCCGGCGTTGACGACAAGGGCTTTGCGTTCACGGGCGATGACTCGTTTGGCAAGATCGCAAAGATCGACGTCACGGGCATGACGCCATACAAGAACCTGGGCATCATCGTGCGCAAGGGCGCGTGGCTGGCCAAGGATGTCAACATCGACCGTTTCATCAGCGACTTTGACGCCAACGGCAACGCCGAAATCTGGCTCGTCCAGGGTGACGAGACCATCTACAAGACGGCACCGGTTGTGGCCGATGCAATCACATCGGCAACCCAAGACACGTTGTCGAGCATCACTGTCTCGCTCAGCCGTCGCGTTGCGGTTAGCCCAACACCGGCCTTCGCGGTGACCCTCGGTGGCAGTGCCGTGACGCCAACTTCGGTTGTGGCGGTGTCTAGCACCAGCAAGGGTGCCCTCGACTGGACCCTCAACTTCAGCTCGGCGCTCACCATCGGCGGCGCCTACTCAGTCAGCCTGAGCGGCTTCGGCAGCCAGGCAGTAACCACCGGAGCGGTAATGAACTCAAAGGAATTTGACGACCTGTATTCGTATCAGGGCAACGACCTCGGCAACACCTATAGCGCAGACAAAACCGACTTCCGCGTGTGGGCGCCGACCGCTCAGAGCGTAAAACTCGTTACCTATGGCAACGCCACGGCGCCTGCTAACACCGGCACCGAACTGGCAATGACCAAAGACGTCAAGGGCACATGGATCGCAAGCCTTGCGGGCGACCAAAACGGCACGGTCTACACATACAAGGCCACCATCGGCTCCGACACCAACGAGGCCGTAGACCCATACGTGCGCGCAACCACCATCAACGGCGGCAAGGGCGTAGTCGTCGACCTGGCCGCGCTCAAGCTGGCGACTCCGGCCGCCAAGCCTGCCTTCAGCGGCAAGACCACCGATGCCGTGTTCTATGAGCTGCACGTTCGCGACGCGTCGATCGACCCATCGAGCGGCGTTTCGACCGCGAACCGTGGCAAGTTCCTCGGTCTGACCGAGCTCGGCACCAAGACCCCAAACAAGAAGTCGCCGACGGCGCTCTCGGCAATCAAGGACCTGGGCGTTACCCACGTGCAGTTGCTGCCGGTGTTCGACTTTGCCTCAATCGATGAATCGAAGGCGGGGGAGTACAACTGGGGTTACGACCCACAGAACTACAACGTGCCTGAGGGTTCGTATTCGAGCGACCCGAGCAACCCGACCAAGCGCATCACCGAGCTAAAGCAGGTTGTCGACACATTCCACAAGAACGGCCTGCGCGCGATCATGGATGTGGTCTACAACCACGTCTCGTCGGCGCAGAGCTTCAGCATGGAGAAGCTCGTCCCTGGCTATTTCTTCCGTACTGAGCCAGACGGCAATCTAGCCAACGGCACCGGCTGTGGCAACGAGGTTGCCTCGGAGCGCTCGATGGTTCGCAAGTTCATCGTCGATTCGGTCAAATACTGGGCGAGCGAGTATGGCTTCGACGGCTTCCGCTTTGACCTCATGGGAATCCTCGACACCGTCACCATGAACGAGATTCGCACCGAGCTCAACAAGATCGACCCGAGCATTTTGATCATCGGTGAGGGCTGGGACATGGGCGACGTTCTCGATGGCTCGCTCAAGGCCGACCAGAAGAACGCGGCCTCGATGCCTGGCATCGCCCACTTCAACGACACCATCCGCGATGGCGTCAAGGGCTCGGTCTTTAACCACAGCGAGACCGGCTATGCACAGGGCAAGCTGACCGCAATCAGCTCGGTCAAGTCGGGTGTTGTCGGTCAGGTGGCCTACGACGCCACTGCCGGCGGCGGTTGGGGAGCGGTCGATCCGACTGTCTCGGTCAACTATGTAGAGGCCCACGACAACCTGACCCTGTTCGACAAACTGCAGGCATCGATGCCTAAGGCGTCGGCTGCCGAACGCCAGCGCGTCTTCGAGCTGTCATCGTCGATCGCAATCCTGGCCCAGGGCCTGCCGTTCATTCACGCTGGTCAAGAGTTCATGCGCACCAAGCTGGGCGACGACAACTCATACAAGTCTGGCGACAAGATCAACGCCTTGAAGTGGAACCAGCGCGTCACCAACGCGGCAGTGGTGAACTACTTCAAGGGTCTAATCGCCCTTCGCAAGGCACACCCAGCGTTCCGCATGTCGACCGCCGATGCAGTGCGAGCAAACCTCAAGTTCTTGTCGGCTCCTGGTGCCGTGTTGGCATACTCGCTCGATGGCGCCGCCACCGGCGACAGCTGGAAGAAGATTGTGGTTGCCCACAACCCGAACAAGAAGGCGATCAAGCTCACACTGCCAACTAAGGGCAACTGGTCAATCGTCGTTTCGGGCCCTAACGCGGGCGTGAAGCCGCTCAGCGTGATCAAGGCAACCAACAGCGTGCTCGTGCCGGCACAGGCAACTCTGGTGCTGCACAACTAGCAGCACAGCGAGCGACAGCGAACTAAACGCTAAAGACGTTCTGGCCGCCAACCCAGGTGGCCAGAACGTTGCTTTTAACCAGACTCGGTGCTGGGCCTTCGAACGGGTCGTGTTCCAACACCACAAAGTCGGCGGCATTGCCCGGGGTGAGGCCTATGCAACCAACATCACCCATTTGGCGCGCTACGCCCTCGCTGTAGGCCTCGAAAGCCTCGCGCACGGTCACTGCCTGCTGGGGCGTCCAGTGGTCGTCAGGAGCCTCTAGCGTTGCTCTGGTGACGGCAACCTGAATTCCCTCGAGCGGCACAAACGAGCTAACCGGCCAGTCTGACCCAAACGAGAGCGCGACACCCAGATCAAGCGCGGTGCGCATCTCATACATTCGGTCGACACGCTGGTTGCCCAATCGCGGCACGCAGCTAAGCAGCATCGCGTTGCGCTGTGCCCAATACGGTTCAAAGTTGGCGGTCACGCCTAGTCGGGCAAAGCGCAAGAACTCACCCTCGCGCACCAGTTCGGTGTGTGCGATTACCGAGCCGGCTGGCGCGCCCGCGGCCTCAATGGCGTCGAGAGCGTCGGTTACACCCGCGTCGCCAATCGCGTGGATGTGCAGCGCGTAGCGGTGTTCTGCCGCGGCCGCGGTTGCCTCGAGCAGTTCGGCTCGATGCCACACGGCCTGACCATGCGCGCCGCCGCCTGCGGATGGTTGCTCATAGGGAGCGTGCACGTGGGCGGTGGCGCTGCCGAAGGCGCCGTCTGCAAAGAACTTGGCCGTGTTGGCGGTCAGCCTCGGGTGGGCCAACGCCTGCACCTGTCGCCGCACATCGTTGAAATAGTCGATGCGTTCGCGCCATTCGCCCGGAGCGAACCTGAAGGCCAGGTCGATTCGTAGTTTTAGTCGACCCAGTCTGGCGGCCTCTAGGTAGATCTCGGCCATGCCGGGGTCGACCCAGGCTTCTTGGGCGGCAACGAGTCCGTTGGCAAGCATGAGGTTTTGGGCCAAGTCGAGAGCGTGCAGCTCTTCGGCCATGCTCAGTTTTGGGGCGCGGTCCAGCACGAGGCTCATGGCCTCCCATTCGCGCAGGATGCCGGTGGCGTTGCCGGCCTCGTCGGTGTCGATCGAACCGTGTGCAATGCCCGTGTTGGCTGCGGCAACGGCCAGCGGTGAATCGAGCCCTGCAACGCGAAGGGCGGCTGTGTTCACCCAGAGAGTGTGGTGGTCGTCGGCATGCAGCACGACGGGCACATCGGCCACGACGCCATCGAGTAGCGCAGCCGCCTCGAGCTCACGTCCTGCGGTCATGCTGCGTTCATAGATTGCGCCGTCGATCCAGTCGAGGTCGCTGTGTTCGCGGCGATACGCGAGCAGCGCCGAAGTGACGTCCTCGACCGTTACACAATGCGAAATGTGCAGACCCAGAGCCTCGCGAGCCGCAAACAACGGATGACAGTGGCCGTCGCGAAAGCCCGGAACGATGGTTGCGCCATGAAGGTCGATTGTCTCGCAAGCTGTGCCTGCGCCGATCAGTTCTGCGGCCTCGACGGCATCGATCACCTTGTCGTCGAACACCCAAAGCGACTCACCAGCCAAAGCTGCTGCGCGTTCGTAAACCCGGCCGTTTTCAAAGTGTCGCAGCATTGGATTCGCTCCTAGTGACCGAGTTTTTCGCGCAGGTAGCAGCTTGGGCACAGCGACTCATAGGTCACGTGCTCGCCGTCGATGGCGACCTGCTCGCCATCAAAAACAAAACGCCCATCGATGAGCCGGGCGTTAAACATGGCCTTCTTGCCGCAGCGGCAGATCGTCTTGAGCTCTTCTAGGCTGTGCGCAATCTCGAGCAGGCGAAGCGAACCCGGAAAACCGTGGGTCAAGAAGTCTGTTCGGATGCCGTAGGCGAGCACAGGCACCGAGTCGAAAACGGCGATTTCGAGCGCCTGGTCGACCTGCGCGGCCGTCAAAAACTGTGCCTCATCGATCAAGAGGCAGGCAACGTCGCCGGCCGAGAAGGTTTCGGTGACGATGCGAGCGAATTGGTCGCGCAGGTTCATCTCGGGGGTGACCAGAAAATCAACATCTCGTTCGACACCCAGGCGCGAAACAATCTTGCGGTCGCCCTTGGTGTCGATCGCTGGCTTGGCCAGCAGGACCCGCTGGCCGCGTTCTTCATAGTTGTGCGCAACCGTCAGGAGGGCGGTCGATTTGCCGCTGTTCATGGCTCCATGGCGAAAGTACAACTTGCTCATGGCGATAAGCCTAGGCGAACCGGCACGCCGCGCGATTCAGGCTGCTGGTTGACACGAATCGCCGCATCGGCATACTC
>JBEEJX010000097.1:0-16805 GCA_041168965.1 Actinomycetota bacterium | reverse complement strand
CACCGGCACCCTCGGCCGCTGCGCCTGGCCCCGCATGACCAGGGGTTTCAAGCAAAACGCCGCTTGCGCCCCAGCGTTCGACGATTTCGCGGTGCCAGTCAACCGCGATCCACTCCTTGATGCTGCCGGCCAGGGTTGCACCGACCCCGTCAACCTGCGATAGCTCGGCCTCGGTAGCGGCAAAAATGGCGCTAAGCGAACCGAAGTGGCTGGCCAAGGCGCGTGCTGCAACCGGGCCGACGTGACGAATCGATAGCGCAACGATGATGCGCCACAACGGCCGCGTCTTGGCCTCTTCGAGGTTGCGCAGCAGCTTGAGGGCAACCTCTGCCGGAGTGCCGTCTTTCTTGCGGAAGAACTCGACGACCTTAGGCTGGCCGGCGTCGTCAAGCTTTGGAATGCCGGTGTCTTGATCGAGCACATACGACCGAACCGGCAACAAATCATCGATGGTGAGGTCGAACAGGTCGGCCTCGGTGCGCAACGGAGCAGCGACGCCATCGAGCGGCTGGGTCAGTGCCACCGCAGCGACAAAACCGAGGGCCTCGATGTCGAGCGCACCACGCGAACCAAGATAGGCAACGCGTTCGCGCAACTGAGCAGGGCATCCGGCCGAGTTTTGGCAGCGCAGGTCGACATCGCCTTCGCTGCTTGGCGCCAGCGCTCCCCCGCACTCTGGGCAACTTGACGGCATCACAAAGGCGTGCTCGGTGCCATCGCGAAGTTCGACGACCGGGCCGAGAATTTCAGGGATCACATCGCCCGCCTTGCGCAACACCACGGTGTCGCCAATCAGCACGCCCTTGGCCTTGACTACATCCTGATTGTGAAGGGTGGCAAATTCGACGGTCGAACCGGCGACCTTGACCGGTTCGACCACGGCGTATGGCGTTGCGCGACCGGTTCGACCGATGCCTATGCGAATGTCGACCAGCTTGGTGTTCACCTGCTCGGGCGGGTATTTGTAGGCGATTGCCCAGCGCGGTGCGCGCGAAGTGAAGCCGAGTTCACCCTGGACGGCCAATGAATCGAGCTTGACCACAACGCCATCGATCTCGTGCTCGAGCGCGTGACGCTGTGCCGCGAACTCGTCGATGTATGCGAGCACCTCATCGACTGACGAGACAACGCGGAACCGGTTCGAGGTTGGCAGACCCCAGGCCGCGAGCAGCGCATAAACATCGCTCTGGTTTGCCACGGGAACGCCCGAACCGTCGGGCGACTGCCATGCACCGATGCCGTGAACCAGCATCTGCAATGGTCGCGATGCCGTCACAGCGGCGTCTTTCTGACGCAGCGAACCCGAGGCCGAGTTGCGCGGGTTGGCGAATGGCGCCTTGCCCTCGGCAATTAGCCCCTCGTTCAGCCGATTGAAGTCTTCGATTGCATAGAAAATCTCGCCGCGAACCTCGACCACAGCAGGGTGGCCCTCGCCAGCCAGGCGATGCGGAATGCCGCGAATGGTCATGACGTTCGCGGTCACGTCTTCGCCGACCACGCCGTCGCCGCGAGTGGCGGCCTTGGTCAGCGCGCCGTTTTCATAGCGCAGATTGATCGCCAGGCCGTCGATCTTGAGTTCGCACAGGTATGCGCCGGGCGCCAACTCGGCCGAGCGCGCCGCCCACTCGCGAAACTCGTCGTGCGAAAAAACGTTGTCGAGCGACCACATGCGCTCGAGGTGCGGCGAGGGCGAGAAAGTTGCGCTGGCCGAACCACCAACGGTCTGGGTTGGCGAATCGGCGGTGATTAGCTCGGGATGCTTTGCCTCAAGCAACTCGAGTTCGTGCCCGAGCGCATCGTATTCGGCATCGCTGATGAGAACGGTGTTGCCCTCGTAATAGGCGGCGCGATGGCGGTTGATTTGGTCGACCAATTCGCCATGGCGGGCCTTTGCGGCAGCTAACTCGTTCACGCGAAAAGCCTAAGCCTCGGCACTGACACTGCGATCGATTGTGAACTGCGCCAGCACTCGCGTGCCCAAATAGATCACGGCCGTTTGCCCTGGCGCAACGCCCATGAGGGGCTCGGCCAACTTAACAACAAACTCGCCATCGACCAAGGCCACCGAACACGCAACCGGGTCGGCGTGAGCGCGAACCTGAACCTCGGCGTCGAACCATACATCCGCGTTTTCGCGAGGAGCGCCACACCAAGACAGTCGCGATCCGGCCAGCTCGACCACAGCCAAGGCGGCGTGCGGACCGACGACAACCTCGGCGGTCTTTGGGCGAATCGACAACACGTAGCGCGGCTTGCCATCGGCGGCTGGGCGGCCAAGGTTCAACCCCTTGCGTTGGCCAACCGTGAAGGCCTCAACGCCATCGTGCTCGCCAAGCACCTCGCCAGAGGCATCGACAATCTCGCCCGGATGCAGCTCGAGGTGCTCGCCCAACCAGTCGCGGGTATCGCCCTCGGGAATAAAGCAAATGTCGTATGAGTCTGGCTTGGCCGCAACCGCAAGTCCGCGGGCCGCCGCCTCGGCGCGAATCTCGTCCTTAGAGGCCGTCGCACCGATCGGAAAGTAGGCGTGCCTGAGCTGCTCGGCGGTCAACACGCCAAGCACATAGCTCTGATCCTTGGCGTATGCCACCGAGCGATGGAGTTCGAGCTGCCCCGACTCGGCCTCCTCGGCCGAGACGATGGTCGCGTAATGACCGGTGCAAACGGCATCGAAACCAAGCGCAAGCGCCTTTTCGAGAAGTGCTGCAAACTTGATGCGCTCGTTGCAGCGCATGCATGGGTTTGGCGTGCGGCCGGCAGCGTATTCGGCCACAAAGTCGTCGACGACCTCTTCTTTGAAGCGCTCGCTGAAATCCCACACATAAAACGGGATGCCCAATTTGTCGGATGCCCGCTTGGCATCCATCGAATCCTCGATCGTGCAGCAGCCTCGCGAACCGGTGCGCAGGGTTCCTGGCATGCGACTTAGTGCTAGGTGCACGCCAACAACCTCGTGGCCGGCCTCGACGGCGCGGGCGGCGGCAACGGCAGAGTCAACTCCGCCTGACATGGCCGCCAAAATCTTCATTGGTCAAGTTTAAAGCTCGATAGTGGCAAGGTTCGTTTGTCTTTGTGCCGGGTTAATGTCACATGGCCGTAGTCGAACTGTTACCCAAAGACCAGCCCATTTAGGCGGCGCTCGCATACCCTCGACTTATCGTTTCAACATTTATAGAGGGGTAATAATGAAGAAAACAGTAATTCTTGGAATGACGGCACTCGCGCTCGCGTTCGCCAGTCTGACAGCAGCTACGCCGAGTTTCGCGTCTGGCGACTGCGGCCCGGTATCCAGCGATTCGCAGTGGTGCTACCTCGAAAACATGGCTTATCTACTTGGGAACAACAATCTTGGTGGCGGAGGCATCGGAATTATTCCGCGCTTTCAGATGGCTGTGCTTCCTTAGAAATGACTGAAACACCCGCAGAGCGAGAGGCTCGACTGCTGGCAATTGCCCGCGACGAGGCTTTGGTCGAGGCCCGCCACAACTTTCAAGAGGCAATCACAGCAAACCCCGTGGCTTCGGAATCAGGGCCGGGGCTTTTCGCTCGAGCCTTATTTCGACTCGGTTTCCAGTCAAAGCTGTCGGGATTTGACGGCGTGACAGTCGAAAAGATGAGCAACCAAGAAAATGGTTAAACGCCCAGACGAAACACCTGCAGAGCGCGAGGCACGGCTGCTCGCCGAGGCCGAAGCCGAGGTTGACGCCGCCATCGCCCATCAACACCAGGAAGAGATTGCTGCCAAACCAGATCCAGCCGACTTGAAAATCGGCATCTTGGGCAAGGTTCTCGGAGCGATGTTTCGAAGTGCCGGCGGCTAGCGCGCGCTAAGCCCAGCCTTGAGCGCACCCTCGAGGGCCGCAGGCAGAGCCGCGAGCAGCGCATCCACATCGGCGTCTGTGCTGTTCCAACCGAGAGTCACACGCATCGAGCCGAGGGCCTCGTTTTCGGCGCGACCAGCAGCCATGACCACGTGCGAGGCACGCGGCACGCCTGCGGTGCAGGCCGAACCGGTCGAAACCGAGACGCCGGCCATGTCGAGCAAGAACAGCAGGCTGTCGCCCGTGCAACCCGCGAAAGTGAAATGCGCGTTGTTCGGCAGGGCCGGAGCATCGCCGCGAGTGAGCACGACCTCGGCTCCGGTCGCCAGCACGCCGGCGATCAACCTGTCGCGAAGCGCCTCGAACTCGGCCGTGCGGGCGTGAACCTCTGCAACGGCCAGCTTTGCGGCGAGAGCGAACGCCTTTGCCGCCGGCGCATTGAGCGTGCCCGAGCGCATGCCGCGTTCGTGGCCACCGCCGTGTTGCAGCGCGGTCAGTTTGAGCGACCGCGAAACAATGAGCGCACCGATGCCAACCGGGCCGGCAACCTTGTGTGCCGTGATGCTCATGGCGGCCAAGCCAGAGCCGGCAAAGTCGATGGGCACGTGACCAAAGGCGGCCACCGCATCGGAATGCACCGGCACACCATGAGCGGCGGCCAAGGCGCATACCGCTGGAATATCGGTCAGCACACCGGTCTCGTTATTGGCCCACATCAGGGTCACGAGGGCAACCTCGGCACCGCGATCGCCCAGAAACCCTGCCAGCCAGTCGAGATCGAGCACGCCACGCGCATCGACCGGCACAAACACAACCTCGGCCTCGTCGTGGCGCTGCAGCCAGAGGCACGCATCCAAGATGGCATGGTGTTCGGTCTCGGCCGTCACGATCACTCGGCGAGCGCCATTTGACGCCGCAACCTGCTGCCAAAAGATGCCCTTGACGGCCAGGTTGTCGCTCTCGGTGCCGCCAGAGGTGAAGACGACCTCGCTGCGATTGCAACCAACGGCCTCGGCCAGCTCTTCGCGAGCCTCTTCGACAAGACGCCCGGCAGCCTGACCAAAACTATGAATGGCCGACGGATTGCCCACCACGCCAAGGTGTCGGGCGAACTCGGCGGCAACCTCGGGGCGAATCGGCGAGGTCGCGGCGTGATCCAAATAGACGGCCATAAGCCCAGCCTACAAACTATCCTTTTCAGGTTATGTTCTCTGACCTCCTCGCCCCAAGCCAGCTCGGCATCACGTTTGCCGATGGTCGAGGCACGATTCGGGTCTATTCAGAGACAGCCGAGCGAGTGCACATGCACATTCTCGATCAGGCCGACCCGCGCCAAATCGCCTACGAACTCAAGCTGATTCAGGCCGAGCCTGGCATTTGGTCGGCAACCGACTCGCTTATTCAGCCGGGCATCAAGTATGCGCTTCGCGCCGACGGCCCCTCTGGCCCCGAGCACCCGCGGAACAAGTTCAACCCCAACATCGACCTGATCGACCCATACGCCCGCGGTGTCGTGCGCGAGAGTGCCCGCGAATACCACTGTGTCGCCGTGGTCGATGACTTCGACTGGCAGGGTGTGGGCAAGCCAAACACTCCCCTAGACCAGACCGTCGTTTATGAGGCCCATGCGCGCGGCCTGACCCGCGGCAACGATGACCTGCCCGACGACATTCGCGGAACCTATGCTGCGCTTGCGCATCCGGCGACCATCGAGCACCTGACTCGTCTGGGCATCACCGCAATCGAGCTGCTGCCGATTCAGATGTTCATCAGCGAGCCGCACCTGGTCAAGATGGGCCTAATTAGCTACTGGGGCTACAACACCATCAACTTTTTTGCGCCACACCCGCGCTACGCCAGCGAGGCAGCCCGCGCGGCCGGCCCACAGGCGGTAATCAACGAGCTCAAGACCGCGATCCGTGAACTGCACCGCGCCGGCATCGAAGTGATCATGGATGTGGTCTACAACCACACCGCCGAGGGCGGTGGCGGTGGCCTGACCTACAGCTATCGCGGCCTCGACAACTCGAGCTATTACCGCATGGATGAAAAGGGCTGGTATCACGACACCACCGGCTGCGGAAACTCGCTCAACTTTGGCAACCCAGCCGTGCTGCAGCTGGTTATCGACAGCCTGCGCTACTGGACTAACGAGATGCAGGTCGACGGCTTCCGCTTCGATCTAGCCTCGACCCTGGCCCGCAACGCCGACAACCACTTTGACCCGCAGCACCCACTGCTGCGCGCGATCGTCGAAGACCCCACCTTTGCTCAGAGCAAGATGATCGTCGAGCCTTGGGACGTGGGCCTTGGCGGTTGGCAGACCGGCAATTTTCCCGACCGATTCAGCGAGTGGAACGACCGCTACCGCGACAGCATCCGTCGTTTCTGGTTGACCGACATCGCCAACGCACGTCAGGGTGGCAACCACTGGAACGGCGTGGCCGATCTGGCGACCCGCCTTGCCGGTTCGCGCGACATCGTCGACGGCCCGAGCGGAACCCTGGGCACCGTGAACTTCATCACCGCGCACGACGGCTTCACCCTGCACGACCTGGTCAGCTATAACGTCAAGCACAATCAGGTTAACGGCGAGGGCAACCGCGACGGCACCAACAACAACTACAGCTTTAACCACGGCAGCGAGGGCGAGCACGGCGACGCGGCAATCGCCAGCCAACGCCGCAAATCGATGCGCAACCTAATGGGAACGCTGCTGTTTTCGAGCGGAATTCCGATGATCACCGCGGGCGACGAACGCGGCAAGACCCAGCAGGGCAACAACAACGCATACTGCCAAGACAACCTGCTCAGCTGGATGAACTGGGAGCCGACCCGCCAACAGCGCGACCTCGAGGCGACCGTGGCGTATCTGATCAAGTTGCGCCGCGAAAACCCGGCCCTTCGCCCAATCAACTTTGGCGACTTCAACGAGGCCACCGCCGAAACCGACATGATCAAGTGGTACAACCGCAAGGGCGAGATCATGAGCGAGAGCGACTGGCACAACCAGGAACGCCGCACGCTGTTGCGTTACAGCTCGCACCTGAACGCCGACGGCAGCCACAACTCGATGCTGCTGCTGATTCACGGTCGCGAGGCAATGAGCGAAATCACCCTGCCAGATGTGCCAAATGCCACCAGATATGAGCTGCTCTGGAACTCGGCCGTCGAGGTGCCGCCGCTCGCGGGTGCGACCCCAACCGAGTATGCGCCTGGCGACAAGCTCGAGGTTTCGGGCACTTCTATCTGGCTGCTGCGCGCAATCTGAACCAAAACCGCGTAACAAAGGCGTTAAGCCTTGCTCGCTTGCGGGCTTCGACGCCAGCCAGCCCGATAAGTTGGACTCGTGACCAGTGAAATCGCTTATCGCCACGAACACCCGATGGGTCGCCTGCCGATCCTGAACATCACTCCGACCGTTGAGGCTGGCCGCTGGCCCGCCAAGGCGATCGTGGGCGAGGTAATCCCGTTTAGCGCGGTGGTGTTCCGCGAGGGTCACGACGCGCTTGGCGTCGAGCTGCTGCTGACCGCACCAGACGGCAGCCAAACCACCCACCGCATGACCGCCGGCGCCCCCGGCAGCGACCGCTGGCACACGGCCGTGCAACTTGGTGTGCAGGGCGCATACCGCTTTCAGATTCGCGCGTTCAGCGACGAGTTCGAGACCTGGCACCACAACACCGAGGTCAAGCTGGCCGTTGGTGTCGACGAAGAACTGATGATGCTCGAGGGCATCCGTGTGTTGACACGCGCCGCGGCCGACAAGGCGCGCCCCAAGGCCAACGCCAAGCACCTGGTCGAGGCCGCCGAGGTTCTGGGCGACAAGGCCCGTTCGGCGCAGAGTCGCTTCGAGGCAGCCAATGCCGACGCACTCGTCAAGGCCATTGCCGCCGAGCCGATCCGCGAACTTGTGACCCTGAGCGACGAATTCTTCATCAATTGCGAGCGCCAGTATGCCGGTGCCGCAGCCTGGTATGAGTTCTTTCCGCGAAGCGAAGGCGCCAAGTTCGACGCCAAGGCCAAGACTTGGGCCTCGGGCACCTTCAAGACCGCAACCAAGCGCCTGCCGGCCGTTGCCGCCATGGGCTTCGACGTGCTCTATATGCCGCCGATTCACCCGATCGGCCACTCACACCGCAAGGGCCCAAACAACACCCTGACTGCCGGCCCGCAAGACCCTGGTTCGCCGTGGGCCATCGGTTCGGCCGACGGCGGTCACGACGCGATTCACCCCGAGCTGGGCACCGAAAAAGACTTCCGCGCTTTCGTCAAGAAGGCCAACGAGCTAGGCCTCGAGATCGCGATGGACCTCGCTCTGCAGGCCAGCCCCGACCACCCTTGGGTCGCCGAACACCCTGAGTGGTTCACGACCCGCGCCGACGGCTCGATCGCATACGCCGAAAACCCGCCGAAGAAGTATCAAGACATTTATCCGATCAACTTCGACAACGACCGCGATGGCATCTATGCCGAGGTCTTGCGCGTGGTCAAACACTGGATCGGCTGCGGAGTCAAGATTTTCCGTGTCGACAACCCACACACCAAGCCGGTCAACTTTTGGGAATGGCTGATCGCCGAGGTCAATGCCGAACACCCAGACATCGTCTTTTTGGCCGAGGCCTTCACCCGCCCGGCCATGATGCACGCGCTCGGCAAGGTCGGCTTTCAGCAGAGCTACACATACTTCACATGGCGCAACACCAAGGATGAACTGCAGGCATACCTGACCGAGCTGGCCCACGAGTCGGCCGACTTCTTTAGGCCAAACCTTTGGGTGTCGACTCCCGACATCTTGACGCAATATTTGCAGTATGGCGGCCCCGCCGGCCACAAGATTCGCGCGACCATCGCGGCCACCGCTAGCCCGAGCTGGGGCATGTATGCCGGCTATGAGCTGGTCGAATCGGTTGCCCGCCCGGGCGCCGAGGAACACATCGACAGCGAAAAGTTCGAGTTTCGCCCGCGCGACTGGGCCGCGGCCGAAAAGTCGGGTCGTTCGATTGCCCCGCACATCACGAAGCTCAACGAGATTCGCAAGGCGCACCCGGCACTACTGCAGCTGCGCAACATCGAGTTTCACCACACCGACGACGGCTCGATCTTGGCGTTCAGCAAGCACCTTGCCGCCGAACACTCGCCAACCGGCAAGGCCGACACCGTGATCGTGGTCGTGAACGTCGACCCGCACTCGGTGCGCGAGACCACCGTTCACCTTGACCTGGCCAAGCTGGGGCTGCCTGCCGACAGCCAGTTCGAGGTGCACGACCTGATCAGCGGCAACAAGTGGGTCTGGGGCGCCAACAACTACGTGCGTCTCGACAGCTTCGTCGAATCGGCACACGTGCTGCACGTCACCAAGATTGTGAAGGGCTAGACCATGAGCGAGACCACCAACCCGGCTGCCAACGACTCCCCCGCGCTGCCAACCATCGCCAGCGATGTGCTCTGGAAGGTCGGCACCGGTTCGTATCACGAGCCACACGCCGTGCTTGGCGCGCACCCGATCAACGATGAGGCCGGCAAGGTCACCGCGTGGGCAATCCGCGCACTGCGCCCGCTAGCCAAGGCCGTCAGCGCCGAACTGCCGGGCGGCACCCTGACCCTCGAGCATCTGGAACACGGTGTGTGGCAGGGGCTCGTGCCTGCCGCCGCGATCACCGGCGCCCCCGACTATCGAATCGTCGCGACCTACGTTGGCCACGAGGGCGACGCAACCTGGCGCGCCGACGACGCATACCGTCACCTGCCAACCCTTGGCGAACTCGACCTGCACCTGATCGGAGAGGGCCGCCACGAAGAACTCTGGATGGCCCTTGGCAGCCACCTGCACAGCGCATCGGGCCCGCTCGGCGAAAGCTACGGCGTGCGCTTTGCCGTCTGGGCACCGAACGCTCAGGCCGTGCGCGTGGTCGGCGACTTCAACCACTGGAACGGAATCGCCCACTCGATGCGAGTCATGGGCTCGACCGGCGTGTGGGAGGTCTTTATTCCGGGCATCGGCGCCGGCACCAAATACAAATACGAGATTTTGACCAAGGGCGGCAACTGGATCACCAAGATCGACCCGCTGGCCCGATATGCCGAGGTTCCGCCGGCCACCGCATCGATCGTGGTCGACAGCAACCACAAGTGGCAAGACGCCGCCTGGCTCGACGCCCGCGCCAAGCGCGACGCGCTCAAGTCGCCAATGAGCATCTATGAGCTGCACGTTGGCTCATGGCGCAAAGACCTGAGCTATCGCGAGCTCGCCGACGAGCTGATTCCATACGTCACCGAACTGGGCTTCACCCACGTCGAGTTCATGCCGATTTCTGAGCACCCTTATGCGCCTAGCTGGGGCTATCAGGTCACCGGCTATTACGCGCCGACCAGCCGCTTTGGCACGCCAGACGACTTCAAATACCTGGTCGACCGCCTGCACCAGGCCGGCATCGGCGTGATTCTCGACTGGGTGCCAGCGCACTTTCCTAAGGATGAGTGGGCGCTCTCGCGCTTCGACGGCCAGCCGCTGTATGAGCATGCCGACCCTCGCCGCGGCGAACACCCCGACTGGGGCACATACATCTTCGACTTTGGCCGCACCGAGGTGCGCAACTTCTTGGTTGCCAACGCACTCTATTGGCTCGAGGAATATCACGTCGACGGCCTGCGTGTCGACGCCGTGGCCTCGATGCTTTACCTCGACTATTCGCGCGAGGGCGACAACTGGCTGCCAAACCAATACGGCGGTCGCGAGAACCTCGACGCCATCGCGTTTATGCAAGAGGCCAACGCAACCGCATACCGTCGTAACCCTGGCGTCATGATGATCGCCGAGGAGAGCACCAGCTGGGGTGGCGTGAGCGCCCCGACCGATGGCGGCGGCCTGGGCTTTGGCTTCAAGTGGAACATGGGCTGGATGAACGACACCCTGCGTTACATCGAGAAAGACCCGATGTATCGCAAGCACCACCACGGCGAGCTGACTTTCTCGATGCTCTATGCCTACGACGAAAAGTTCATTTTGCCGATCAGCCACGACGAGGTCGTGCACGGCAAGGGATCGCTATTGAGCAAGATGCCGGGCGACCGCTGGCAGCAGCTCGCGAACGTGCGCGCCTATCTGACCTACATGTGGAGCCACCCCGGCAAGCAGCTGCTGTTCATGGGCAGCGAGTTTGGCCAGCAGAGCGAGTGGAACCAAGAGCATGGGCTCGAGTGGTGGATTCTTGACCAGCCGACCCACCAGGGCCTCAAGAGCCTTGTGGGCACGTTGAACAAGCTCTATGTCGAAAACCCTGCCATGTGGCAGCGCGATCACGAGCGCGAGGGCTTCACGTGGATCGACGGCGGTTATGCCGACGCCAACCTGCTGAGCTTCTTGCGCTGGGACGACGCCGGCAACCCAATTGCCGTGGTCATCAACTTTGCGGGCCACCCGCACCACGACCACGTGCTTGGCCTACCATTCGCCGGCAAGTGGGATGAGCTGCTCAACACCGACGCAGAATCATTCGGCGGTTCGGGTGTTGGCAACTACGGTTCAATCACCGCCGACGGCCCTGGCAGCCACGGTCAGCCGCACTCGGCTCGCATCAGCGTTCCGCCGCTGGGCGCGGTGTGGTTCCGGCCTGCAAAGTGACCTTCTGATCCGTAGTTAGATGTCCTATGCGTTGAGCTACAGGCACCGCACCATCAGCTGACTCGCCTAGTGCTTGTGCTTCGTCATGCCATAGATTATTACGTTCAAATAGATGAATCTGAACAGTTGACTCACGAAGTTGCTAAGTTTCGACATTTTCGCTTCCTTACCTTTCCGCCACTTACTCTGGAATTCTTGACCAGCCAGGCAGCCACTTCGCCTTATAGATAAACATCGTGTGCAGCAAACGCTTAATCCAGTGTCCGGCCAACCCGAGTTCACCGTGGGTCACTTGCAGATCGCGCCCGGTAGCGGGATATTTTTTTCGGTCCGGAACGATTGGAGACATCATGATTGTCGCTGCGCTTCCATCAAACATTCCGTTGCCGACTGAGGCGATGCAGGCTGCCCCCATCTCTGCCATTGATGCGGTTTTTGGTTCCAGTTCTGGATTACCGCTCTTGATTCGAGATGAGATAGTTTCTGCAACAGTTCGCCCCTGAACGCCTGAAGGCATACCCGTTCGCGGCGGAGCTGGCGCAATGACGGTGCCGTTTGGCGACTTCTTAGGCCTTGAGATTCCGTGTGGTGGTGCGAAAGCGATGCCGGCAGCGAAGACGTTCCCATATTCTGGGCTCTCATATGTTTTAGGCCAGTCTTCGGCTTCCCATTCCTCGAATGGTTTGGCGTCATATTTGGCGTCTACCTTCATGAAACCATTTGGCATGAACAGGCGCTCAGTGATGTCTTGTCCCGTTTTGTTAAACGCCTGCATTGCCACACCGCGAAATGGCGGCAGAAGCATTGCAAAGTCAAATGTCCTTTGCCCCATGGTGCCATCGACTTGCTCGTAGTGGACCACTCCAGGATCAACCTTTGTAACGTGTGCTCCCATGATTGTCGCAACTCCATGCTGGGCAAAAATTCCGTTCATCCATTGCTCGGCCGTCACACGCTGCCCTTGCATTTCGAAGTCGATTCCACCTACGCCAAAGTCACCAAGCTCGGTTTCGTTGGTTAGGTAGACCAAATCGGCAAGGTCTCGCACTCCGGCTCGCCGAAGCTCGTGATCCACGTTGAATGTGTATTCAAAGGCCGCACCTTCGCAAGTGCAAGTGCCGTGTCCCATGCCAACGATCAAGGTCTGGCGATGTCCCTGTTTCAATCGCTGAATCGTGGCCTTCAGGTCTTTTGCCGCCTCAAGGGCATGACCATAGGTGCAAACCGACACTGAGTTTCCATCTGGTCCAAGCCCAGGCGTCAAGTCAAACCTAAGCTGCGGACCGGTTGCGTTTATCAGATAGTCGTACTCGACATCCTGAATAGTTCCTCGAGGGTCTTGAGCGGTGTGCTCGATACGTACGAAAGGCTTTTCATGCCCCGGGCTGCCTTCGGGCCAAATTTCGAAGGCTTTGGCCTGAAAAAACTCAATCCCTTTTCGTTTGTAGATAGAGGCCAGTGGAAAAGTCACTTGACTAGCCGTCATGCGACCAACGCCAACCCAGATGTTGCTAGGAATCCAGTTCCATTTGCTGTTCGGAGACACTACCGTGATCTGATGTTTGCGACCGAGAAGGCGCTTCAGATGTTGGGCCGCGGTGTGACCCGCTACTCCAGCACCGAGGATTACAATTCTTGACATTTTGGCCCAACCCTTCGTGTTGACTACTCCACGTATTCACGCTACACCCTGTACCCCCGGGGGTATCCACATTTATGCAATTGTTGCTATGGCGCGCGTGGTGAGTCACTCATCTGTTCAAGCCTGAGCGGCCCCACCAATTGATCGATGAGCCCGCACGAACGCATCAGTCTTTTGCTAGACGGTCAGGCTGCACGACTAACCCTCGGTAGCAGCGAACTGCGATTGATACAGCGACGAATACGAGCCACCTAGAGCGATGAGCTCGTCGTGGCGGCCCTGCTCGACGATGTCACCGTGCTCCATTACCAAGATTAAGTCGGCATCGCGGATGGTCGAGAGTCGGTGCGCGATCACGAAGCTGGTGCGATCGGCGCGCAGAGCGGCCATGGCCTTTTGCACCAAAACCTCGGTGCGGGTATCGACCGACGAGGTGGCCTCGTCGAGAATTAGCACGGTCGGCTTCGAGAGGAAAGCTCGAGCGATGGTCAGCAGCTGCTTCTCGCCGGCGCTCAGGTTTGACGCCTCGTCATCCAAGACGGTGTCGTAGCCAGCGGGAAGCGTACGCACGAAGCGATCGACATAGGTAGCGCTCGCGGCCTCGACGATTTCGGCCTCGGTGGCCGACTCGTTGCCATAGGCGATGTTGTCGCGAATCGTGCCCTTGAACAACCAGGTGTCTTGCAACACCATGCCAATGCGAGAGCGCAGGTCGTCGCGGGTCATCTGCGCGATGTCGACGCCGTCGAGCGTGATTCGACCGGCGTTCAACTCATAGAAACGCAGAATTAGGTTGACGAGCGTGGTCTTGCCGGCGCCGGTTGGGCCAACGATGGCAACGGTCTGCCCTGGCTTGACGGCCAGGTTTAGGTTTTCAATTAGCAGCGCCTCAGGCGTGTATCCGAAACCGACGTTCTCGAAGGTCAGCGTGCCGGTGCGGGCGCTAGGCGACTTGGCGGCAACGCCAATCGGATCGGGCGACTGCTCCCCCGCGTCGAGCAACTCGAACACGCGCTCGGCCGAGGCAACACCCGACTGCAACAGGTTGGCCATCGATCCCAACTGGGCCAGCGGCTGATTGAACTGTCGCGAATACTGAATGAACGACTGAATCGCGCCAAGGGTCAGCGTGCCACCGGCAACGAACAGGCCGCCAATCACGGCGATGCCGACATATACCAAGTTGCCGATGAACATCATCGACGGCATGATGATGCCGCTCACGAACTGAGCACCAAAGCTCGACTTATACAGCTGCTGATTTAGCTCGCCGAACTTGCGTTCGACATCGCGACTGCGACCGAAAACCTTGACCAGTGCGTGCCCGGTGAAGCTCTCTTCGATGTGGGCATTCAGCTGACCGGTCTTGGCCCACTGGTCGACGAACAGTTTTTGACTGCGCTTGGCAATCAGCGTCGTGATCACGAGGCTGGCCGGGATGCTGATGAGCGCGAACAACGCGAGCACCGGCGAAATCGTGAACATCATCACCAGCACGCCGATGACGGTCAGCAGACTGACGAGCACCTGACTGAGCGTCTGCTGCAGTGACTGCGAGACGTTATCGATGTCGTTGGTCACTCGACTGAGCAGCTCGCCGCGCTGCATGGTGTCGAAGTAGGCCAACGGCAGGCGATGCAACTTGGCCTCGGTCTCTTGGCGAAGCTTGAAGATCACCTTTTGCACGCTGACGTTCAGCACGCGAGCCTGAATCACACCGAACAAGAACGCACCGGCATAGATTGCCAGCACAGCAATCAGCACGGCCGCCAGCGCCTTAAAGTCGATGCCCTGCCCCGGATGCAGGTCGAGCCCCTGCAGCATTGCCGCCAACTGGTCTTTGCCCTGCGCCTTGAGGCCCTTGATGATCATGTCTTTGGTCAGGCCGGCGGGCATCTTGGCCGAAATCGCGCCATCGAAGATGATGTTGGTGGCCTTACCGAGCATCCACGGGCCGAGAACGCTAAGAGTCACCGAGGCGACAGCGAGGATCACGACCGCGATCAGACGGTTGCGCTCTGGGCGCAGGCGCGCCATCAAACGCTTGGCGCTGGGGCCAAAGTTCAGCGACTTTTCGGTCGGGATTCCCATGCCGCCCATCGGGCCTGGCCCGCGACCGGCACCCATAGCGCCGCGCGGCGCAGTCAAACGAGTCGAGGTGGTGCTTGGCTTAGCCATTACGCGGCCTCCTCGGCGGTCAGCTGCGATGCCACGATCTCTTGATAAATGGCGTTGGATGCCAGCAGCTCGGCGTGGGTGCCGAGGCCGGCTATGTGGGCATCTTGGCAAACAATGATTTGGTCGGCGTGCTTGATGCTCGCGATTCGCTGGCCGACGATCACCTTGGTAACGTTGCTGGCCTGCTGAGCTAGCGCCTGACGCAGGCGCGCGTCGGTTGAGAGGTCTAGCGCCGAGAACGAGTCGTCGAAAATCAGCACCTCTGGCCGCTTGACCAGCGCGCGGGCGATCGCGAGTCGCTGTCGCTGACCACCCGAAAAGTTGGTGCCGCCTTGCACTACCGGTGCCGCAAGACCCTCGGGCAGCGCGCGCACAAAGTCGGCCGCCTGAGCGATCTCGAGCGCCTGCCAAAGTTCGTCGTCGGTTGCCTCGGCTCGCCCGTAGCGAAGTGTGTCAGCGATCGTGCCCGAGAACAGGTATGCCTTCTGCGGAATCAAACCGACCTTGCTCCAGAGGTCGCCGCTGTCGAGCTGTTTCAGGTCGACGCCATCGATGAGCACGCGGCCAATAGTCGGGTCGACGAGTCGAGCCATGAGGTTGATCAGGGTCGTCTTGCCCGAACCGGTCGGGCCGATGATTGCCGTGGTGGTGCCCGGCTGAATCTTGAAGCTCATGCCGGCGAGTACCGCCTTTTCGGCTCCTGGATAGGCAAAGGTCACGTCGTCGAATTCGATCGAACCCTCGTGCGTGTTGCTAACCACCGCAACCGCGGCGGGCTGAACACTCGGCTCGGTAGCCATGACCTCGGTGATGCGATCGGCGCATACGGCTGCTCGCGGGATCATCATGGCCATGAACATGCTCATCATGACAGCCATCAGAATCTGCATCAGATATTGCAAGAACGCCATGACCGTGCCGATTTGCATCGCGCCCGAGTCAACGCGATACGAACCGAGCCAAAGCACCGCGATGCTCGAAAAGTTGAGCACAATCATGACCGAAGGAAACATGAACGCCATTAGGCGGCCAGAGCGAAGCGCAGTTTCGGTGACCTCGGTGTTGGCCTGATCGAACCGCGCGGTCTCGGTCTTTTCGCGCACGAATGCGCGCACAACGCGCACGCCGGTTAGTTGCTCGCGCAACACCTGATTGATGCGGTCGATGCGCACCTGCATAAGGCGGAACATCGGAATCATCTTGGCCAGCAAAAAGCCGATGATGACCAACAGCACGGGCACGCTAACGGCCATGATGATCGACAGGTTGAGGTCAAGGCCGAGTGCGGTTACGACACCGCCAACTGCCAGAATCGGCGCCGAAAGCAGCATCGTGCTGCCGGTCAGCACCAGCATTTGCACTTGCAGCACGTCGTTGGTCGAGCGAGTGATCAGCGATGGCGTGCCAAAGTTGTTCACATCACGCTCAGAGAAACGGCCAACCTGGGCGAACACCGCACCGCGAATCTCGGCGCCAACTGTCATGGCTAGTCGTGAACCGAAATATGTCGCCACAATCGCTGCAGCCACCTGACCGAGCG
>JBEEJX010000096.1:0-2554 GCA_041168965.1 Actinomycetota bacterium | reverse complement strand
GTGGTTTCGACGACGACGTCGACCTCGACCGCGCGAAGGTGTCGCTTGCGTGCCATGGTCACATCCTCTCGTCGAAAACGCGCAGGGTTTTGCGCGTGAAGAAATCGCCTGAACTCAAACTCGGCTTGGTTTCAAGTTTGCCAGACACAGATGTATACGGCTAGGGCAGCGTTTTATTACGGTCGGCGCTCGCTTGGTTGGCGCGAGGCGCACCAACCAGCAAGTCGACTATTTGACCGAGATGGCCGCGATGCCCGAATACTTGAGGTTCTTGGCCGTTGCCTTGATCCACTTGCCCGCGATAGTCGAAGTGGTCGCGAAGCCGGCACCCTTGGCCGATGCCGGCACACTGATAGCAACCTTGGTGGTCTTGCCCAGCGCACACTTGGCAAATGCCGAGTCGAGAATCACATCAACCGAGCCGGCATCAATCTTGCCGTCTGGGTTGTTGAGCACGCCGTTGACGTTCACGTTGAATCGGCCGCCATCCTTGGCAGGCACAAAGCCATCGGTGTTCAGCGCATCGGTGGCAAACATGCCGCGAATGCCCGCGGTCGAACCGCACTTGTTGTTCGCGAGCGAGTTGGCGACAAGGTCGCCGTCCCAGTTGTTGAACTGCCAGAAGGTGCGGCTGCCAGTTGCCTTGTTGCCGACCATCGAGCGAGCAGCGTTGATCGCGCTCAGGCTCGAGAAACGCTTGGTCTGCTTTGCCGCCGCCTTGCGAATGCCGAGCGCGGCTGGATAGTTGTTTGGGTCAAGCGCCAGCTCGAGCTGCTGCACTGCAACCGGGTTGCCGGCAACGGTCAGATTTACACCCGCCGCGGTCTTGGTTGCCGCCAGGTCGGCGTTGCTCATGCGGCCACCAAGGAACGAGTATGCAGTCTGAGGCAGACGCACGCTGACGCTCACGCGGGTGTTCGCAGCAAAGTTTTCGACCTCGCCACAGATGTTGTCTTCGAGGAATGCACACTCTGGCTGGGTGTAGTCGTTGATCTGACCGGCGCTGATTGCCGGGCCAACGAATCCGCCGCGCTTTTCGTTGAATGGCACGACTGCAACCGAATAGTCGTCGGCGGTCAGCTTGCCAGCCTTGAAGCTGACGTTTACGGCAGCAGTGACGGCATAGGTCGCTGCGCCACCTGCGTGATTGACCGAACCCGTGTAAAGAGTGGTGGCTCCGCCATTAGGAATGGTGGCCTGACTTGCTGCTGCCACGGCCACTACCGGCGCCTTGATCTGGCGAATTACGGTTGCCGCGGTTGCGGCCTTGCCCTGAGCAAAAATGGCGACCTTGTCGATGCAAAGAGTGTCGGCGGCGTCGGTGCAGACACCAAGAACGTAGGTGCCGCTGATCGTGTCGGTCGCGAGGCACGAGCCCTCGCCGATCGTCTGGCAGATCGAGTCGTTGCGGTTCTCGTCATAAACGAGCGAATAGGTCTGAGTGCTTGCCGTGGCCTCGGCGGTGTTGGCCATGAACTTGCCGTCGGTTAGGGTCTGGCCCGAGGTTGGGGTCCATGCCTTGGCGTTCGCCGGCGCGGCCGAAGCGATTGCGAGCATGATTGCGGCAGCTACTGATGCGATCTTGACGATGTTCTTTGCGGTCATGGCTCAAGGCTATTCGCGTGGATGCCGCTCGCGGGTGAGGCATGGCTGAGTCAATGCGTAACAAAAGGTAGTTCTAAAGCAATTAACAATGTGCGGGGTGGCGCGATGTTGCGATGGCTGGCAGAATTGCCTTGCGCTTGAAACCAAGCCTTGCGCAAGAAACCGTTTCGGGACTATTCGAATTCGTAGCCTCGGGGCGGTTTTGCCTTTAACCGAGCCTTTCGCCTAAGCGTCTGCCGCCACCCCATGCCGTTTAATCGACGTATGCCTATTCGCGTCGCCTTTGTGCTCTTTTATGTGGAGTCTTGGGATTCGCTCGCGCAGACACATCGGCTCATGCTGACCGACCCTCGATTTGAGGTGTTGGTCGCGGTGGTTGCCAAGCGCCTGACCGGCGACGCCGGGTTCGACGATGGCTCGGCGGCTAGCGCATACCTTGCCGATTTGGGTGTCGATCACGTGAACTGGGCGTTTGACGACGCCGATGAGGCCGGGCGCCGTCTGCGTGAATGGGCGCCTGACTATGCGTTCATGAACTATCCGTGGCAGCGCAACTATCAGCGGTCGCTTCGACCGGATGCGCTGGTCGAATTCACGCGAATCGCTTATGTGCCGTATTTCTCGTTGTCGTTGGTGCAGGAGCCCGACGGCGCGGGTGGTTTTGTCGACGGGGTCGCGCCGCACTATTTCACGCAGCGTTTGCACCAGTTGGCTTCGTTGGTGTTTGTGCAATCGACCGAGGTGAAGGCGGCGTTTGCCGGCACGCAGCGCGGCGACCATGGCGTCGTAGTTGTTGGTTCGCCGAAGCTGGATGAGTTGGTGGCGGCTGTGCAGCGGGGTGCAGCGCAAAACGTCGAAAATTCGCCGATTGCCGAAGCGAACGGGGATGCTCGCCCGAACGACTATGCACCTAGTGCAAAATTCGCCGATTTTTCATCGCAAATTGGCC
>JBEEJX010000095.1:0-3025 GCA_041168965.1 Actinomycetota bacterium | reverse complement strand
ACCGCCCAAGCTATTGGACCGACGGGCTTTGCGGTGTCGATTGAACTGGCTGGATCGCCGGCAGCGAAGGCGTGGTTCGTCACAGGGTTACCATGCCCTTGATCGCGGCAAACATCTTGTCGCCGAATCCCGAAATCTTCAGCAGGTCGTCGATCGACCTGAAACCGCCGTTTGCAGTACGCCAGTCGATGATTCGGCCTGCCAAAGCCGGACCAACACGCGGCAGCTCCTCGAGCTGCGATTGGCTAGAACGGTTGAGGCTGATTTTGCCACCGGCCGTCGCCCCCACAGAGGCACCGAGACCGACACCAGTCGCGACCGAGGCTCCCCGCGGCAAAACCACCAGCTGCTCGGCATCGGCCAACACTCTGGCAAGGTTTACGCTCGACTGGTCGGCGCGTCTGGTGAACCCGCCGGCGAGCGCGATGGCATCGACCAGGCGCGACTCGGCCGGTAGCTCATACAGCCCCGGCGCGACCACCTCGCCAACCACGTGCACATAGATCTCGGGCAACCCGATCGACGGGCTTGCACTCGGGTTCGACAAACCCGCTGGGCCGCTCCAGTCGGCCGATTGCCCGCTGGTGTCATCGATTCGAACCGACTTGGCCGACACCGAGTTGCTGCCAATCAGCGTGAAGGCGACCACGAGCACCAAAAACAACATCAACCAAGGACGACGCCGAGCCCACGCAAACAGTTTTGCCAACGCCCGCCCGATTGGGGCCGCGATGTTGGGTGAACCGTCGATGTGCATGCCACAAAAACTAGACCGCCCCGAGGTCGTCGAGGCGGTCTGGTTCTAGGCTGTGGAGAACCTCAGCTTTAGTGGCTACTTTGTGGCGATATTCACCAGTTTTGGTGCGCGAACGATGACGTTGGCAATCTGCTTGTCGCCAATCGCACGAACGGTGTTCGCACTCGCAAGCGCGAGTTCGCGCAGCGCATCCTCGGTGATGTCGAGTGGCACCTCGAGCTTGTCGCGCAACTTGCCGTCGACCTGAATGATGGCGACGGTCGAGCTCTCGACCAGCAGCGACAGGTCGGCCTCAGGCAGACCCGCGAGCGCCACACCTGGTTCGTGACCAAGCATCGCCCACATGTCTTCGGCCGTGTAAGGAGCAAAGAGCGACAGCGCCTTGGCAACAACCTCGGCGGCCTCGCGCACTGCTGGATCGTTGCCGCCAGCCGTGACGTCGATCGCACGACGAAGCGCATTGACGAGCTCCATCATCTTGGCGACACCAACGTTGAACTTGAAGCCCTCGATGCTAGGCGCAAAGTCGCGCAGGAACGAGTGGGTGGCCTTGCGCAGCTCGCCGTTGCCGGCCGCAAAGTCGACGCCAACCGGCGACGTGACATCCTTAGCGGCACGCCAGGCTCGAGCCAAGAACTTGGCCGAACCGGCAGGCGAAACGTCGGCCCAGTCGATGTCGTCCTCGGGTGGACCAGCAAAGGCCATGGTGAGGCGGATCGCGTCGACACCGTGCTCATCGAGCTGGTCACTCAGACGAACCAGGTTTCCGCGTGACTTAGACATTGCCGAGCCGTTCATCAAGACCATGCCCTGGTTGAGCAGGCGCGTGAATGGCTCCTGGAAGTCGACGAAACCGAGGTCGTGCAGCACCTTGGTGAAGAAACGGGCATACAGCAGGTGCAGAATCGCGTGGGTTACGCCACCGACATACTGGTCGACTGGCGCCCAATCCTTGGCGGCCTGGACCGGGAATGCCTCGGTGGTCGAGTTTGGCGACAGGTAGCGCAAGAAGTACCACGACGAGTCGACGAAGGTGTCCATGGTGTCGCTGTCGCGCTTGGCAGCCCCGCCACACTTGGGGCATGAGACGTTGACCCATTCCTCGGCGGCACCGAGCGGCGACGAACCCTTAGGCGAAAGGTCGAGACCCTCTGCGCTTGGCAGCTCGATTGGCAGCTGGTCTTCTGGAACAGGCACCTCGCCGCAGTTGGCACAGTGGATGATCGGGATCGGGGTGCCCCAGTAGCGCTGACGCGAGATCAGCCAGTCGCGCAAACGGAAGTTCTTTGCGGCGTTGCCCTTGCCCCTGGCGGCCAAGAGCTCGATCATCTTGGCGATCGCCTCGGCCTTGTGCAATCCGTCGAGCTCGCCCGAGTTGACCAGAACTCCGTCGCCGGTGGTCGGCACGCCGGTCTCGGCTGGGTCGCCCTCGCCGGTGTCGACGACCATGCGAACCGGCAGGTTCATCGCCTTGGCAAAGTCGAAGTCGCGCTGGTCGTGGGCCGGAACGGCCATGATGGCACCGTGACCGTAATCGGCCAAAACATAGTCTGAAGCCCAGATCGGCAGGCGCTCGCTGTTGACCGGGTTGATGGCGTGTAGGCCAAGGAACACACCGGTCTTAGGGCGGTCGGTGGCTAGTCGTTCGATGTCGTTCGACTGTTTGACCAGTTCGAGGTATGCGTCAAACGCCGCCTTGGTCTGGGCGTCGGCACCCTCGGCCAGCTCGGCCGCCAGAGCGCTGTCGGCTGCGACGACCATGAAGGTTGCGCCAAACAGGGTGTCTGGGCGTGTGGTGAACACGCTGACCGGCTCGTCTCGGCCCTCGATCTCAAACTGAACGTCGGCGCCCTGCGAACGGCCAATCCAGTTGCGCTGCATCTGCAGAACCTTGGAAGGCCAGTTGCCCTCGAGCGTGTCGAGATCGTCGAGCAGGCGATCGGCATACTCGGTGACCTTGAAATACCACTGGGTCAGCGCCTTTTTGGTGACCACGCTGTCGCAGCGCTCACACAGACCTTGAACGACCTGCTCGTTGGCGAGCACTGTCTGGCAGCTTGGGCACCAGTTGACGTTCGAGTTTTTACGGTAGGCCAGGCCCTTGTTGTAAAACTGCAGGAACAACCACTGATTCCAGCGGTAGTAAATCGGGTCGCTGGTGACCAAGACGCGATCCCAGTCGAACGAACAGGCGTAGCGACGCATCGAGCTGCGCTGTTGAGCGATGTTGTCGTAGGTCCAGCCGCGTGGGTCGAGACCGCGCTTGAT
>JBEEJX010000094.1:0-11689 GCA_041168965.1 Actinomycetota bacterium | reverse complement strand
GTGACGGCCGCGAAAAAGTATGTGAACTGGGTCGGCGTCAACTTGAACGTCGACTCCATCACGTATGGCGCGGTAGCCAAGAAGCCCGAGACCATCGCGAAATGCAGGCCGCCCGCCAAAGAAACGGTTCGGAACGTGTGGTCTTTGATGACGGCCTTGTATGAGCGCAAAATCGCCATTGGGTGCAGCTCGTGGCGCTTTTCGACGGCCAGAGATTCGGGAATGTTCACCCACACCATCGCCAGAATCGCGGCACCGCCAACCACCAAAAACTGGAACACAATTCGCCAGTCGCCAAAGGTCAACAGCACACCGCCGACGAGCGGCGCAACAATCGGGGCCATCGACTGAATCGTGGCCTGAGTCGCATAGAGCTTGGCGGCCTCTTGCCCGTGGGCGTTGTCGCGAATGAACGCGTTGACCACCACGAATGCGGTCGCCGACGACAGACCGAGCAGGAATCGCGAGATCATTAGCCAATAAACGTTTGGGGCAAAGGTGCAGGCCAGCGCCGCGATGATGAACGCCACCAACGCGATCAGCATCGGGCGGCGGCGGCCCTTCGAGTCGCTGATTGGCCCGGTCACAATCTGGCCGGTGGCCATGCCAAACAGGCTCGCTGCCACGGTCGCCTGCACGAGGCTCGTTGTGGTGCCGAACTCGGCAGTGATCTGCGGCAGCGCTGGCAGGTATGTGTCGAACTGGAACGGACCTAGGGCGCCGATCAGGGCCATGGTCGCGATTTGGCGTTTCTTCAAAAAATTACTTTCCGCTCCCAGCGAGTTGACGCTCGCGAGCTATCAACACCAACAGGGCAGCGATGGCAACAATTCCCAAGGCGGCCAACATCTTTGGCAGAGGAGCGATCGGAACGAAGGCCAACACGGCCGAGACGATTGTCGATGAGAGGCTCTGCACCAAACCCACGAGAGCGGAGGCCTGGGCGGCGCTGTTCGGAAAATTGGCCATGGCCAATGTGGTGGAATTGCCAGCGATTGCCGGGCCGGTCATGGTCGTAATCAGCAGTAGTGGCAGCACCACCCACAGGTTTGGCCAGATCGAACCAAAGACCCACATCGAGAGAGCACCGGTCGCCTGGATGGCCACCGCATACCTCAACGCCTTGGCTACGCTTAGGCGCTTTAGCACTGCTCGGTTGATTTGCGTTGCCGCAACGAGTCCGATGGCATTGACACCAAACATGACCCCAAATGCAGACTGCGAGAGGCCAAATTCACCCATGAATACCGCGGGCGCCGACGAAACAAAACCAAAAATCATGAACGATGCGGCTGCAGCTTGAAGCACAGCAAAAGCAAACGATTTGTCGCGCAGAATCAGCGCATACTGGCGGATGGCTCCTCGGGCATCTTGGCGAGCTCTAGCAGCTGGCGGCAAGGTCTCGGGCAAGCGCGAGACCCCGAAGAATCCGAGCACGCCAAACGCGGCAAGAAAGACAAACAACCAGGGCCAGTTGCCGAATTGCAAAATAAACGCGCCGATTGATGGACCAAGGATTGGCGCAATCAAAAAGACGCTCTGCACGCCCGCCATGGTTCGGGCCATGACCTGGCCCTCATAGAGGTCGCGCACGATGGCTCGACCCACAACGACTGCCGCTGCACCACCTAGCGCCTGCAAGAATCTGGCAATCGTTAGCACCGCTAGGCTCGGGGCCAAAGCACACAGCAACGAACCAAAGATGTAAACGGCGATGCCAAGCAACGCGGGGTGCTTGCGACCGCGGTTGTCGGAAGCAGGACCCCAAAGCATCATGCCGATGCCGAGGCCGAAGAAAGTTGCCGAGAGCGTGACCTGCACCTGCGGCACGGTAACGCCAAAGTCATGGGCAACCTGCGGAAAGCCCGGCAGGTAGAGATCGGTTGAAATCGCTGGAAACGCGGCCATTGCACCAAGAACAACAAGCAACGATAGACGGCCTTGGCCGGCTTTTAGTTTGTCTAGTTGCACTGGCGTCGACTCCTTTTGAAACGTTTAAACACGTGAACTGAAGTCTAGTTGCCGCGACCAACCCGCCACGCCATAGGCCTCTGTCGCCCGCCAGCGGCACTTGGCATAATCGAGGCATGACCGAAAAAGTTCAGGGCCCTGCCAGCTACTTTCCTTCAATCGAAAAGAAGTACGGCCTGCCGATGCAGCACTGGTTTGCCGCCCTCGAAGAGGTGCGCGACCTCAAGCACATGGAACAGGTTGCCTGGCTAAAAAACGAACACCAGATGGGCCACGGTCACGCCAACGCGGTCGTCGCCTATTGGCGAGCGCAGCAGGGTCTTTAGATTTCGGTTTGGTATTCCGTGGCTCCCTCGGCTGGAGCCGGAGCTGGAGCTGCGTGGCTCTGCTTGCGCCAAACGAGTCTGTGCGCCAACGGGTAAAGCGCACGAGTTGGCAGGGCAATCGCCGAGTAATAAATGATGATTGCGCTGCCCAGAATGAACTGCCCCAAGAGGGGGTTGCCAGTACTCATTGAGGACCAATCCATTTGGAGCAGGCTTACGGCGATCAAGGCCAAATCGATGGCCACACCCACCACAAAATAAAGGCCAACTGCCCAAAACAGGCTTTCGCGAGCACGTGTTCGGGGCACTAGAACACCTTCGATAAACCAACCAATCGGCAGCGCAATGACCAACACAAGTAGGTAGGTTTGCACCGCACGAAGAGCCGACTCACCATCGACCTGCGCCGAAGGATTGTTCACAGCGAGCACCACTAACCAAAAGGTTGTGACAGCGGTAAATGCGATTAGCCCCGAAAAAAAGTGACGCCAGGTCAGCCCAGATCTTGTCCCCATGCCGCAAGCCTATGTGCAGCCGAATCGAAACCCCGTACTAGAAGTCGTTATTCGCCGAGCCAGCTCATCACGTGCTTGATGCGCGTGTAATCCTCAAAGCCATACATCGACAGGTCTTTGCCATAGCCCGAATGACGGAAGCCACCGTGAGGCATTTCGGCAACCAACGGGCTGTGGTCGTTGATCCACACGCAACCAAAGTCGAGGCGCTTCGAGAAACGCATCGCACGACCGTGGTCGGCGGTCCATACCGACGACGCAAGGCCATACTTGACGTCGTTTGCGTTGCGCAGGGCCTCGGCTTCGTCTTTGAACTTCTGGACGGTCACAATCGGGCCAAAGATCTCGTCTTGCACGTGTTCGTCGGTCTGCTGCATGCCGGCCAAAACCGTGGCCTCATGGAAGTACCCGCCGCTCGCGGCCGCGCCACCACCCACGACGATCTCGGCGTGATCTGGCAGGCGCTCGACAAATCCCTTGACGCGCTCGAACTGAGCGATGTTGTTCACGGCACCAAACAGGATGTCGTTTCGGTCTGGAGTGCCAGTCTTGGCCGATGCCAGAACCTCGGCGCGAAGCAAAGCCACGAACTCGTCGTGGACCGACTCGTGCACGAGCAGGCGGGTGGCAGCGGTGCAGTCTTGACCCGCGTTGTAGAACGCGGCGCCGACGATCTTCTTGGCTGCGCGAGGCAGATCGGCATCGGCAAAAATGATGACCGGAGCCTTGCCGCCGAGTTCGAGATGAACGCGCTTGACATCGAGCGCGGCCGACTTGGCAACCTCCATGCCGGCGCGAACCGAACCGGTGATGGCGATCATCTGCGGGGTCTGGTGCTCGACGAGTGCGCGACCGGTGTCGCGGTCGCCGGTCACAACGTTGAACACGCCCTTTGGCAGGTGCTCGGCGGCGATCTCGGCCAACAGCAGGGTGACGGCAGGAGTCGTGTCTGACGGCTTGAGCACGATGGTGTTGCCGGCTGCGATAGCGGGGGCGAACTTCCAGGTGGCCATCATCAACGGATAGTTCCACGGGGTGATCTGACCGATGACACCGATTGGTTCGCGGCGAATCGACGAGGTGTGCGAGCGCGAATATTCGGCGGTTGCGCGACCCTCGAGGTTGCGGGCGGCACCGGCAAAGAAACGCACCTGACCTGCAGCGGTCAGCACCTCGTCGCCAACCAGCGAACCGCGTGGCTTTCCGGTGTCGCGCGACTCGACGTCGGCGATCTCTTCGGCGCGGGCCTCCATGGCATCGGCGATGCGCAACAGGGCCAGCTGGCGCTCGGCCGGGGTCGAGTTGCCCCAGTCGTCGAACGCGCGGTCGGCAGCCGCATAGGCATCGTTCACATCGTGCTGCGACGACACCGGTGCGGTGGCATAGACCTCGCCCGTTGACGGGTCGAAAATGTCGCTGACCGCGTCGGACTTTGCCTCGCGATATTCGCCGTCGATGAAGTTCTTTAGTGCGATGGTCATTAGTGTGCTCCTGGGCGGCCGCCCGACATCAGGCTCATGCCGATTGCCAATTGGGCTCGGTGCAGTCGCGTCACGAGTTCGCCCTGGCGAATGCCAAGGTCTTGCGAAACATCGCTCATTGTGCGCTTTTCATAGAGCACACCCATGGCCACATCGCGCAGCGGCTCAGGCAGCTGCTCGATTGCGGCCTTGAGCTTGGCGGCAGGCAGTTTCGACAGGTCAGGAGTTTCGTCCTCACCCTCGAACGAGATGTCTAGATCAAAAAACGATGCCATTGCGTGCCTTTCTAAAAGCTCTATGCGTCAAAAACTTTGCGATAGCCCTGAACGACCGAGCGCATGCCAACACCGGCAACACCGACCATCTTGCCCTCGCGATAGTAGCCAAAAACGAAGTCGTCGTTGATGTCGCCCTCGATCAGGCGAGCCTCGTCGGCGAGTGCCAACAAACCGAAGGCCAGAATGTGCATGTCGAACTGGTCGCTCCAGAACGAAGGGATGGGCTTGAACGGCGCCTCGGGCACAACCGCCTCGGCCGCGCCCTCGGCGATTGCCAACTCGGCCGCCACTCGGGCGCCGATGTATTTGGCGCACTCGGTCGGAATGTTCCAGTGTTCGACCCGACGAGGGATGTCGTCGAAGATCGGGTTCGGAAAGCTGGCCACGTCGCCAATGGCATAAACGTCGGGCCAAACGCCGTCGGTCGCGGTGCGCACGTTGAGGGTCGAGTCGCAGACCAGACCGTTCGAGAAGTCGATGTCGTTGCCCTCGAGCCACTCGGTGTTCGGGTGCGAACCGATGGCCTCGATGAACACATCGCAGGCAATCTCGGTGCCGTCGTCGAGAACGACGCCCTCGACCACGGCCTCACCGATCAAGTCGGCGACTCGGCGACCCATGGCGAATCGGGTGCCCTCGTGTTCTTGGCGGCGCTTCACCTCGGCGGCAAACTCGCGGCCGAGTGGTCGCAGGATTGGCAGCTCGCCCGGGCCAACCACGGTTACCTCGGCGCCGAGCTTGCGCGCGGTTGCCGCGGTTTCGCAACCGATGAACCCGGCGCCAAGAATCACCACACGAGCACCCGGCTTGAGTGCGGCACGCAACGCCAACGCGTCGTCGAGGCCTCGAATCACGTGACGACCGACGGTTAGGTTGTTCGGGTAATCCTGGCGCTTAGGGCGCAACCCGGTTGCGATCAGCAGCTTCGAATACTCGATTACCTCGCCCTTGTCGGTCTCGACAGTGCCGGCGGCAAGGTTGGCCGAGACCACCTTGGTGCCAAGCTTCCAGTCGACATCGGCGGTCGCCGGGCGCTGCGGAAAGGCCACGGCCTCGAGGCTAACCTCGGCGGCCAGCACCTCTTTCGAGAGCGGAGGGCGGTTGTATGGCGGGTATGCCTCGTCGCCAATCGCAACGATCGGGCCGGCATAGCCGAAACGACGAAGCGACTCTGCTGCTCGCAGGCCACCCATCGAGGCACCGACGATTACGACTGGCTTAGACATACCTGATTCTTATTGCTTGACTGTTGCCGAATTATTCGACGATGAAGATCGCCTGCATTGGGCAGATGTCAATCGCTGCCTCAACGTTTGCGCGCTCCGAGTCGTCGGCGGTTGCGGTGTATTCGAGCTTGTCGTCAGCGTTCAGACGGAACACCTCAGGGGCCTCAAACACGCACTGACCGTAGTGCTGGCACTTGGTCATGTCGACGTCGATCTTGATCATTATTTTTCCTCCACGGTTGATGGATACAGGTCTTTGCTTGGGGTGCGAATGCCACGGAATTCCCAGTCGCCGCCCATGGCGGTCGAGACAACCTCTTCGCTCTCGGTTGGCTGTGCACCAACGTCGCTGCGAACTGGTGCCGGGCCCTCGACGATGTGGTTGGTCAGGCGGCCAAGGCCCTCGACCTCAACCTCGACGATGTCGCCCGGCTGAACCGGGCGCGAGAACGCTGGGGTGCCCGAGAACAGCATGTCGCCAGGCACGAGCGTGATGGTGCGAGCGATGTCGGCCACCAGGTAGTGCATGTCCCATTCCATGTTGTCGGTGTTGTCTTCTTGCTTGACCTCACCGTTCACATAGGTGCGGATCATCTTGTTACGGAAATCCCAGTCGGTCACAAGGCCAGGGCCAACCGGCGCGAGGGTGTCTGAACCCTTGACGCGCAGCATCGAACCGGCGTCGGTATCACGGAAGTCGTGCAGGCCGTAGTCGTTACCGACGGTGTAACCGGCGATGTACTCGCCCGCCTCTTCAGGCGAAATGTTGCGGCAGGTCTTGCCAATGACGATGACGATCTCGCCCTCGTAGTTCAACCACTTGCAGTTCGAAGGTCGCACGATTGCGCCCTTGTGGCTGTTCAGCGCGGTGATCGGCTTGTGGAAGTAGGTTGGCGCGTCAGGGAGCTTGGTCATGAACTCCTTGGTGCGGCTGTCGTAGTTCAGGTGAACCGCGATGATCTTGGTTGGCTCTGCAGGTGGCAGGTGCTGGGCGTCTTCGATGGCCACGGTGCGGCCGTCTGGAGCAACCAGCAGGTCACCCTTGCGCTCAACCTGAACGGCAAAGCCGTCAAGCAAAATTCGACGATATTCAGTCACGAGAAAGCACTACATCCTTTGGCTTAGGGAATCCGCCCTCTTGGGCAGGGAACCAGACGTGAACTTGACCGGTGCCGATCGAGTTCTCATATTCGCTGTAAAGCTCACCCTTTGAGGTCCAAGCTTCTTCACCGATTGCGCCAGCCATGGCCAGGTAGTGGAAGAATCCAGCCTCTGGCTTGAACTGACGGAAGTTATCAAAGTCATCGAGGATCGCCTTGTGGTCGCCCTGCTGCATCCAGTCGAGCACCTTCATGTCGTACTCGTATGCCTCGCGGCTATAGATGTGCTTTGGGTCGCTGGCCTCGTGCTTGCGCAGGTCGCGCAGCTTGTGGAAGGTGTGCGAGAGCGCACCCGAGGCAAGCAGCAGCACCTTGCGGTCGCTGTCGCGGATGGCCTCGCCGAGGGCACGGCCGGCACGGATGAAGTCTTCTGGGGTCGCGGTCTGGCAGACCGAGAGCGAAACCCACTTCTTCTCGTCGAGACCGCGGCCAAGGTAGTGCCACAGGTTGACGGTTGCATAGAAGATCGGCAGGTGTGGGTCTGAGATCGGAGTGACCCAGGTGCCGTTCTTTTCGTCGTACTTCGACAACGAGTTGGCCAGCTCAGGGTCGCCCTTGAACGCATAAGGAATCTGCGACATGCCGCGAGGCAGCTCTTCTGACGTGAACAGACCCGAGCGCTCGGCGTGCGAGGTGATTACGAACTCGACGGTGGTTGCCCAGTGTGAGTCGAGCACCACGACGGTGTCGTAGTCGAGGGTCTCGAAGATGTCTTCGCGAAGCTTCTTCAGGCCCGGAACGAGGCTGATTTCTTTGCCCTCGTTGAGGTCCTTGCGAACGGCCTCGGGCAGCATGATGGTTGGGACGTGCGCTAGAAGCGCAGCACCTACTACTTCACCCATTTTTGTTATTCCTTCCATCCAGTTGGAGCGAAAACGGTGTTCTTGACGTCGGCATAGAAGTCAAACGACCAGGTGCCGCCGTCGCGGCCGATGCCCGACTTCTTTGAGCCGCCGAATGGCGCGCGCAGGTCGCGCACAAAGAAGCAGTTGACCCAAATGGTGCCGGCAACCAGGTTCTTGGTTACCTTCTCGGCGTGGGCACGATCGCCCGAGACGACCACCGCGGCCAGACCGAATTCGGTGCCGTTGGCCATCTCGAGGGCCTCTTCGTCGGTCTTGAATGTCTGCATGCACAGAACTGGACCAAAGATTTCGGCGGTGACGATTTCGCTGGCTGGGTCAGGGTTCTTGACCAGGGTTGGCTTGAAATACAGGCCGCCGAGGTCAGCGTTTGGCTGGCCACCCCAGATGATGTCGGCGCCGTCTTCCTTGGCGCGGTCGACAAAGCCCTTGACGCGGTCGAAGTGCTTCTGGTGAATCTGCGGGCCGATGTCGGTGTTCTCGTCGCGAGGGTCGCCCTGCTTGATCGCGGCGGCCTTTTCGGCAAACTTGGCGGCAAACTCGTCGGCGACCGACTCGTGCACCAGGATTCGAGTGCCCGAGAGGCAAACCTGTCCGGCGTTGTCGTACTGCTCGGTGGCCAGGTGGGCCGCCAGGTCGAGGTCGGCGTCTTCGAATACCAACAGCGGGCTCTTGCCGCCGAGTTCGAAGCTGACCGGGGTCAGGTTGTCGGCTGCGGCGTGCGCGATCACCTTGGCGGTTGGCACCGAGCCGGTGAATGAGATGCGGGCGATGCCAGGGTGTGCGGTCAGCGGTGCGCCGGCCTCGGCGCCATAACCGAACACCACGTTAAAGACGCCGTCTGGAATGCCGGCCTTCTTGGTGAGGTCGGCAAAGAACGATGCGCTCATCGGTGTCCACTCGGCTGGCTTGAGCACCACGGTGTCGCCTGCGGCAAGGGCCGGGCCGATCTTCCAGGTGGCGAGCATGAGCGGCGCATTCCAAGGCGTGATCAGTGCGGCAACGCCCGATGGGTCCCACGAAATCTTGTTGGTGTGGCCGCGGGTCTCGAAGTCTTCGTGCTTGAGCTCGTTCTGGGCCCACTCTGCAAAGAAGCGGATGTTCATTGCGGCGCGAGGCATCACTCCGCGGCGGTGTGAGCGCAACAGCGAACCGTTGTCGAGGGTCTCGATCTGCGAGAGCTGCTCGATGTTTTCTTCCATCAGCTTGGCGAGGTTTTCGAGCAACTGGCCACGCTTGACCGGGCCCATGTCGCGCCACTCTGGGAATGCCTTGCGTGCCGCGGCAACGGCCAGGTCGACCTCGGTTGCGCCACCGCGAGCGAATTCACCAAGGAAGGTGCCGTCGATTGGCGAGGTGTTGGTGAAGGTTTCGGCCGATGCGACTCGCTGACCACCGATGTAGTGGCGAGTGTCGATTTGCACTCCGGCAACTTCAATAGAAGTCATGTGTTCTGGCTCCCTTGGCAGACCGCGAAATGAACGCGAATCGAGAAAATCATTCGGATACTAATGATTTAGAATAGGGCATACTTATTGGCAACATCGCCCCGTTTTATAACGATTTGGAGCAAGCAGTGTCAGCAGCAAAGAGGCCGCGCATCGCCATTGTTGGTCGTTTCGCCGAGCACACCACAGCCAACCGCTACGGCGCCGTAATCAACGCCCGCAACCTGCTCGAACTGGTCTGGGCCGCCGGCGGCGAACCCGTCACCCTGCTGCCCGTCGAGGGCTCCGACTGGGCCGAACGCCTCAGCGGCATCGATGGCGTTTTGATGCCGGGCGGCAGCGATGTTGACCCGCGCCTCTATGGCCAGCAGCCGAGTTCGGAACACCTCTACGGCATCGACGAACTGCAAGACGCCGTCGACATGTCGCTGCTCGATCACGTGTTCGCAAACAACCTGCCGTTGTTCACAATTTGTCGCGGCACTCAAATCACCAACGTGAACCGCGGTGGTTCGCTGATTCAACACATGAGTGCTCCTCACCGCGAAGAGGCGCCCGTGTTGGTATTTGAGCACGAGGTCGACCTCGGCCCGAGCGCCGCAGAGCTTGGCCTCAGCGGCACCAAGGTTCAGGCGTCTTGCTTTCACCACCAGGCACTCGACGCCCTTGGCGACCAGGTCGAGGCCATTGCGCACGCAGCCACTGGCAACATTGAGGCCGTCAAGTATGCGGCGCTCGACTGGGGTTATGGTGTTCAGTGGCACCCCGAAGACAACTACGAAGAAGACGGCGCTCAGCTAGAAATGCTGTCGACCTTTGTTAGCGCCGCAGCCAACCGCTAGTAGCGAATGCCCTCTAGGTCGGGTGCCTCGAGCACGCCGACGTTGTCTTTGGTAATCAAGCCAGTGCCACCCGAGTTGATGTCTGACGGCGAGAAGCCAAAGTCAATCAGCAGTGCGGTTTGAATCATCGACTGGAAGCCCTGAACGTAGCCCTGCTGGTCGGCGGTGGCAACGATCACGCCATCCTTGATTCCCTTGATGATGGCCGGCGCGGTGTCGAAACCAAAGACCTTGGCGGTCTTGTTATGCGCCGCCAACAGGGCTGCCGGCAGGTTGCGGTTTGGCGTGCCACCGATCGGCACGATGGCCTTGACGTCGAGGTGCTTGGTTAGCCAATCGGTGAGCGCCTTGAAGGCGGTCGAGTCGTCGCCGGTGGTGCGCAACCACTCGGCGTGCGGCGTCACATCGATGCCGGCCGCCTTGAGAACGTCATAAACGCCGGCTCCGCGCGCAAGCGCATACGGCTGGCTCGGCTCCTCGGCGGTGATCAGAACCTTGTCGCCCTTTTTAACGTAGCCGCTGGCAAGCAACTTGTTGGCAACCACTCGCCCGACGGCATAAAAGTCTTGACCCACATAACCGCTTACGCAGTCTTGCGCTGACTTTGGCACCGGCACGTTGAAACCGATTACGGGGATGCCCTGAGCGTGAGCCTTGCAGGCTACGTCGACCCAGGCCTGACCCTCGTTGAAGGCCATGATGATGGCTGCTGGCTTGTTCTTGATGGCAGCCGAAATGTTGGCGATCATCTTGACCGAATTGCCATCGGCCGTTTCGTGGTGAAACTTGAAGTTCGACAGCTGGGCGCCGTCTTTGGCGCCGTTATAGATCTGCTTCCAGAAGGCGTCGGTCACCGGGTTGTAATAAGTGAAGAAATAGACATCGCGGTTGACGGCACGCTTGCCGAAGCCCGAATCGAGGGCCTTGATGGTTGGTGCCGGAGTCGGGGTTGCGGCGCAACCGGTGAGCATTGAGGCGAGCGCGAAAGCCGCGCCGGCTAGTGCTGCTGTAATCGACTTCTTGTGCTGCATTTTGCTCCTCCCGCGCATCCCTTTTGAGGATTTAGTTAGAACCTAACAAGCAATTAGCTAATTTGCCGCTTCGATATTTGCGGTAATTCTGCGAAGTGCATCGGCGAGTTCATCCTGCCCCGCGCCGGCAACTGGGCTTGAGACGAATTGCTCCTGTTGATTGAATTCAGGAAACAGCTCGGCCATTAGCTTGCGGCCAGCTGGCGTGAGTTCTACCAGCACCAGGCGACCGTCGTCCTTGCTCTTTTTGCGAATCGCTAACTTGCGGTTTTCGAGGGTGCTCAGCACGCCGGTCAGAGTCGCCTTCGAGAAGCCGCCCTCTTCGGCAATCTGACGGGTCTCGATTGGCTCCCAGATCCAGACGACCCAGAGCACGACAAAGGCCGTCCATGACAAACCGTGCGGCGCAAGAACCGAGCGCTCGAGGTGGTTGCGCACCGCGGTTGCCGCGCGAAAAAGGTTCGAGGCAACGGCCATCGCCTTGAAGTCGATGGTCATTCCAGCGAGGCGGTCGGTGACCTGACGCTCGGTCTCGGCCAGTGTGTGTG
>JBEEJX010000093.1:0-2508 GCA_041168965.1 Actinomycetota bacterium | reverse complement strand
ACCTCGAAATTGCAGTCGATCTGAATCGCGGAATTCACAAGGCCTACACGGTGACTCGCATCGTCACCCGCGACGGCTCGAGCTAGACAGTCTCGATTGACAAGGCAGTCGACGACCAGGCGACCATCGCCAGCGACTACAGCTGCACGTGCGGCCTGCTCGTCAGCTGGGATGGCAGCGACGAAATGCCGGGATGCCCCGTGCATCCGCCCCTTTTACGCCGAATCAAACCAACTCGCACAGGAGCAAAATGACCAACAACGCAGCAACCAACCGCAACCGCAAGACCTCAAAGGCCGACTCGCTGACGATGGCGATTGCCGCCGCACCGATGACCCTCGAAGACAAGCTCGGCTGGCACTTCGCGATGCTCGACAAAATTCCCAAGTCGATGCTGCCAGTTTGCGCGGCCGCAATCCGACTGCACGATGCCGGCTTTGACGAGGCCACGACCATGCTCGACCTGCCCGCCGGGGCGACATATTTCGGCAAATCGCGGGCAAGCATCGGCGATGTAATCAGCGGGCATTACCTCGAGTTTTTCTTGGCAACGTTCGCCGACTGTTTGCCGGCCAGCCCGCTGGCTACGTAGCCGGCGTTCTCAGTGTTCGCGGTTAAGCGGCGACAAGCTCGAGACTTGCGGTCTGCTCGATCATCGAATAGCCAGCATCAAGCGCCAGGCTCAAAGCCAGGCGAATTTGCCCGCCAGCAGCAGCAACGGCAGCCTCAAAAGTCTCGGCAGTCGCAGTGAGCGAGACAACAAGCGCGCCTTCAGCCTCGACGGCGGTAACGTCGGCATCGCAAAGCGAGGAGTTTTCAAATTCGAGGTCGAACAAGCAGAGTGCAACTCGATCGAAGGCCTGCTCGACACCTGTTTCGACATGGATTTTGTGTGCCACGCGCACGCGATTTAACTCCATGGCTAAATGCTCCTTAGTCGCCTGTAACAGGTGTGATTGTTTAGAAATTGCCTCTTCTGGTTCAAATAGTATCTTCCGCTTGGCGTTAGGTGAATAGTGGTCATATGCCCCAGATTGCAGGGGCATTTAGCTTTGTAGTACTTTGGCGGATCGACTGCGGGTCAGGCCCTCATCGCAAATCTAAATCTGGGGATAACTAGGTAGGCTGGTGGCGAGATTTGTTGCCACCAACCCGCAACCGCGCGGCGCACAACGAGGGGTTTTCATGAAGAAGTTCACACACTTTCTAGAGGTGTTTATCTTTGGCGCGCGCTGGCTGCTTGCCCCGCTGTATGTGGGCCTGGTTGGCGCGTTGGCCCTGCTCGTGTTCCGCTATGGCAAAGAGTTCGTGACGCTGGCGAGCAACATCAACGAGTCAGACAACCACGTGTTCACCCTCGACCTGCTCGGCTTGCTCGACCTGGTGCTGCTCGGCAACCTGATCCTGATCGTGTTATTTGCCGGCTATGAGAACTTCGTATCGAAGATCGAGGTCGCGCACGAGTCGGTCGACCGCCCGCACTGGATGGGCACCATCGACTTCTCGGGTCTCAAGATCAAGCTCATCGGCTCGCTCGTCGCCCTGTCGGTGATCGAGCTGCTCAAGGACTTCATCGAACTCAGCGGAGCCGGCGACCACCCGGTTGGCCAGCCGGTGATTTGGCGCATCATCATCCACCTGACCTTCGTGGTTTCGGGTGTGCTGTTTAGCATCATGGACTGGGTTGCCGACAACCGCCTGATTCAAGAGGCCAAGCACAAGATCAAGCCGCACGGCCAGGGCGACTAAGGCGCGCTCGCGCCGACACCCGCAAAGCAAAACCATGTCGCTCGACTACTTTGACGCAACCGAGCAGGGCTCACCTGCCGCAGGCGAAACGCGCGTCGAGCACGCCGTGCACATTTGGGAGCGCTGGTCGAGCCTGCCGCTCGCCGTTCTGGCGTTGGTCTACCTAGCCCTGTATGCCCTTGAGGTGCTGGCCGATTTCACGCCGGCCGCGCTGTTCGACGTGGTGTTGGTCAACGACATCATTTGGGGCATCTTTATCGTCGATTTCATCGTTCGATTCGCGATTTCGCACGACAAATGGCGCTTTGTGAAGCGCAACATGGTCGAGCTGATTTCGCTGCTGCTGCCGTTCTTTCGCGCGTTCCGCATGTTCCGTGTGATCGTGGCCATCGGCTTTTTGACTCGCGTTGCCCAGAGCCTGCAGGGCAAAATCAACCTCTACCTCGGCCTGGTTTTGCCGCTGCTCGTGTTCACCTGTTCGCTCGGTGTGTATGAGGCCGAGCACAAAGCGCCTGGCGCAACCATCACGCAGTTCGGCGACGCGGTTTGGTGGGCGTTCGTGACCATCACCACGATCGGCTATGGCGACTACTACCCCATCACCTTCGAGGGCCGCGCAATCGCAGTGCTGCTAATGCTCTCGGGCTTGGCGTTGGTTTCGTTGATCACGATCTCGATCGGTTCGTGGTTCTTAAGTCGCCTCGAACTAGACCTCGACATCAAGCAACGCGCACCTCGCAAGCGTGCGCCTAAGCGCAC
>JBEEJX010000092.1:0-24635 GCA_041168965.1 Actinomycetota bacterium | reverse complement strand
CGACTTGAGGTCTTTCCCGCTACGCGTCAACATCGCCACCAGGCGCCCGTTCGGGGCAATTGCTGCGACAGGCTCGTTTCCCTCGCCGACTGCGCGGATGCGCTTTCCGTGCCCGAGATCTACCACCTCAGCCTCGGTGAGCTCGCGAACCTCGAATTGAGCGCGCGCCGCCTCGGCCGCGGGCAAGATTGGCAGCTGTTCACGCGAAGTAGCCTGAAGCGCCTCTTCGGTATGCGCCTGCGCGATCGAATAGCGGCCGATTCGCGTTCTGCGCAGTGCGGTCAGGTGACCACCGACACCCAGCGCGGCTCCAAGGTCGCGCGCCAGAGCCCTGATGTATGTGCCCGACGAACAGTCAACTATCACGTCGATGTCGACGAAGGTGTGACCCGCGGCATCGCTCGTTCCGGTCTCGATTCGCGGTTGCCCCAGCACCTCGAAGCGATAGATGGTGACTGGTCGTGCAGCCAACTTAACCTCGTCGCCCGAGCGAACCTTGGCATAGGCGCGCTCGCCGTTGACCTTAATGGCGCTCACGGAGCTCGGCACCTGCATGATTTCGCCGCGCACCGGGGCGATTGCGCGCTCGAGCGCATCGAGTAGCGCGGTCGCGGGTTCGCCAGCAGCGGCCAGCGCGGTGAGGCCTGCAATGGCCTCGACGGGAGCGAACTCGGTAAAGTCGCCCTCGCGATCGTCGGTTACTGTCGCGGCTCCAAGCCGGATAGTTGCAATGTAGGTCTTTGATTCGCCAACCAAGAAGGTGAGCAGTTTGGTAGCCGAATCTACGCCCAAAATGAGCAGCCCGGTTGCCATTGGGTCAAGCGTGCCTGCGTGCCCGACGCGGCGTGTGCCGGCCCAGCGCCTACCGCGGGCAACGACATCGTGGCTGGTTAGCCCGGCCGGTTTGTCGACCAGCAGCAGACCCGAAGGCATTTAGGCCTCGTCTTCGTCGAATTCGTCCAGGTCGGCCGACTCGTCGTGCGACTTTGGTTCCTTGTATGGGTTTTCTTCGCCGGCGTATGCGGCACCCTCGGCAATGCGGTGCACCTGTTCGTCGCGAGCCTTGGCCGCGGCAAGCAGGTCGTTCATGTGGGCGGCCGTCTCTGGAACCTCGTCCATCTCAAATTCGACGGTCGGGGTTAGGCGGATCGACAGTTGTCGACCCACCTCGCCACGAATACGACCACGGTTGCGCTCAATGATCTCGGCGCTGCGCTTCTTGTCTTCGGGGCTGCCCCACACCGTATAGAAGATCTTGGCGTGTTGCAGATCCGGAGTGACCTTCACGTCGGTGATGGTCACAAAGCCCAGGTCTGGATCTTTCACTGCGCGCTCGAGCGCCTCGGCCACCAGGACCTTGATGCGCTCAGCGAGCTTGCGTGCTCTTGCGTGATCAACCATGCTCAATCCTCAATTCGAACGATTTGCCCGCGCTTTAGACGCGTGGCTTCTCGCGCATTTCGAAGGTCTCGATGATGTCGCCAAGCTCGAGGTCGTTGAAGCCGGCCAGGCCGATACCACACTCGTAGTCGGTCTTGACTTCGTTTGCGTCGTCCTTGAAGCGCTTGAGCGAGTCAATCTTGGTGTTCTCGAAGATAACCTTGCCGTCGCGAAGAACACGAGCCGAGGCGTTGCGCTTGATCGAACCCGAGCGAACGATCGAACCAGCGATGGTTCCGACCTTCGACGACTTGAACAGCTCGCGAACCTCTGCGGTGCCGGTCTGAACCTCTTCGTACTCTGGCTTGAGCATGCCCTTGAGCGCGTTCTCGATGTCTTCGAGCGCCGCATAGATGACCGAGTAGTGACGAATGTCGACACCCTCGCGGTCGGCGTGCTCCTTGGCCTTCTTGTCTGGACGCACATTGAAGCCAATGATGATTGCGTTGTCGACGGTGGCCAGGTTGACGTCCGATTCGGTGATCGCACCAACACCACGGTGGATGATGCGCAACTGAACCGAGTCGTCGACCTCAATCTTGAGCAGCGAGTCTTCGAGGGCCTCGACCGCACCCGAAACGTCACCCTTGATGACCAGGTTGAGTGACTCAACCTTGCCCTCTTCGAGTGCCTTGGTGAAGTCTTCGAGGCTGATGCGCTTGCGCGACTTAGCCAGCAGTGCATTGCGGTCGGCAGCCTCACGCTTTTCGGCGATCTGGCGAGCCTGACGTTCGTCGTCGGTGACCACGAAGGTGTCACCAGCGCGAGGAACCGACTGCAGACCAAGCACCTGAACCGGACGGCTTGGCTCTGCGGCCTCAACCGCGTTGCCGTTCTCGTCGAACATGGCGCGAACGCGACCGTGGGCCGAACCGGCCACGATCGAGTCGCCAACGTGGAGGGTTCCCGACTGAATCAGCACGGTTGCAACTGAGCCGCGACCCTTGTCGAGGTTCGCTTCGATGGCAACACCGCGGGCGTCCTTGTTTGGGTTGGCACGCATGTCGAGCGCTGCGTCTGCGGTGAGCAGAACTGCGTCAAGCAATTCAGGGATGCCCTTGCCGGTCAGAGCCGATACGTCGACGAACATGACGTCGCCGCCATACTCTTCGGCAACCAGGTTGAACTCGGTGAGCTGCTGGCGAATCTTGGCTGGGTTAGCCGATTCCTTATCGACCTTGTTGACGGCCACAACGATCGGCACGCCGGCCGACTGAGCGTGGTTCAACGCTTCGATGGTCTGAGGCATAACGCCGTCGTCGGCTGCAACCACGAGGATCGCAAGGTCGGTGACCTGCGCACCACGAGCACGCATGGCGGTGAACGCCTCGTGACCCGGGGTGTCGATGAAGGTGATCGCGCGGTCGATGCCGTCGTGTTCGACGTGAACCTGGTAGGCACCGATGTGCTGGGTGATGCCACCGGCCTCGCCAGCGATGACGTTCGAGTTGCGGATGCTGTCGAGCAAACGTGTCTTACCGTGGTCGACGTGACCCATGACGGTGACAACTGGAGGACGAGGAAGGAGGTCTTCGTCTTCGTCGTCGTAGTCGGTCGAGATGTCAAGACCAAAGCCTTCGAATAGCTCGCGCTCTTCGTCTTCTGGCGAAACGACCTCGATCTTGTAGCCGAGCTCCTCGCCGAGGATCTGGAAGGTGTCTTCGTCGATCGACTGGGTGGCGGTTGCCATCTGACCGAGGTGGAACAGCACGGTGATCAGCTGGCCTGGGCTCGCATCGATCTTGTCTGCGAAGTCTTGGATGCTTGCACCACGACGGAGGCGAAGCACAGTGGTGCCGTCGCCACGAGGCACAACTGCGCCACCGAGGCTAGGCGCGGTCCGCTGCTCGTATTCCTCGCGCTTCGCACGCTTTGACTTGCGGGCCTTCGAGGCGCCACGTGCGCCACCCTTGCCGAATGCGCCGGCAGTGCCGCCGCCACGACCGCCACGGCCTGCTGGTGCGCCACCCGGACGAGGTGCGCCAAAGCCGGCACCGCCAGCTGCAGGTGCACCGCCACCGAAGCCCGGACGCGGTGCGCCGAAGCCCGGGCGAGGTGCGCCAGCACCAGCCGGACGAGGACCGCCCGGACGAGGTGCGCCGCCTGCTGGGCGTGGGCCACCTGGGCGACCTGCACCACCCTGACCTGGTCGGCCCATGCCCTGGTTAGCCGAGAACGGGTTGTTGCCTGGACGTGCCATTGGGCGTGGAATACCCATGCCCTGGCTCGGTGCGAACGGGTTGTTACCCGGGCGCGGGATGCCCGCTGGGGCAGCGCCGGCCGGCTTTGGAGCAGCTGGCGCGCCTGGGGTTGGTGCTGGAGCGGCCGGGGCAGCCGGGGCTGCAGGCGCCGGAGCGGCAGCGGCCGGAGTCGGTGCTGCGGGTGCTGGGGCAGCCGGTGCGGCTGGAGCCGAAGGTGCTGGAGCGGCTGGAGCAGCGGCGGCCGGAGTCGGTGCAGCCGGAGCCGCTGGTGCAGCTGCAGGGGCTGGTGCCGCTGGAGCAGCCTTAGGCTCTTCGGCCTTTGGCTTAGAGTTTGGGAATGCATCGCGGAGCTTCTTGGCTACCGGAGGGGCAATCGTTGACGAACCGCTCTTGACGTATTCGCCTAGGTCCTTGAGTTTTGCCAGGGCCTCATTGGTATCAATACCGAGTTCCTTGGCGATGTCGTATACGCGTGGTAGCGCCACTTAGTTTCTCCTGTCTGGGGGCCAGCCCCAGGACAGGGCAGGCCATTTAAAGCTGTTGGGCTCTCATTTAGAGCTACTCATTTGTTGCCAACATGATTTCTGCCTGTTCTTTCGAAAAGTTCAAACCTGCGACGTTTGGGGTGCCGTTGAGCCGCAACGCCCTGGTGAACGCCCGCCGCTCGATTGCGAGCCTTAGACATTCACTTGAGGGGTGCAACCACGCGCCACGACCGGGCATCTGCGCGTTGAGATCGAAAACGAGTTCCGACGCGGGGCCGGTTTCTGTTTTGCGGGCGACAACACGAGTCAAATCGGCTCGATTGGCGCGCTGGCGACAGCCAACGCAAGTTCTTACGGGATTCATTCTAGCCCCTGCCCTCTGTTTCGACCAGAGCCGCCACCCAAGCAATCAGCCAGTTGGCGGCAATCCGGCGCAGGCTTGCGCCTAGTCTTCGAGAATGCTGTCTGGCTGGATGTCGATCTTGGCACCGGTCAACTTGGCGGCCAAACGAGCGTTCTGGCCCTCCTTGCCGATTGCCAACGAAAGCTGGAAGTCAGGCACAAGCACGCGAACCGAGCGAGCTGCCGCATCCAGAGTGAATGCGCTCGAGACTCGGGCCGGCGAAAGGGCACTGGCCACAAACGCAGGCAGGTCGTCGCTGTAATCGACGATGTCGATCTTCTCGTCGTTTAGCTCTGAGGTAACCGCACGAACGCGCTGACCGAGCTCGCCAATGCACGAACCCTTGGCGTTGACGCCTGGCTGCGTGGCGCGAACGGCAATCTTGGTGCGGTGACCGGCCTCGCGAGCCAACGAGACAATCTCGACAACTCCGCTAGCGATCTCGGGAACCTCGAGTGCGAACAACTTGCGAACCAGGCTCGGGTGAGTGCGCGAAACGGTCACCTGAGGGCCGCGAGTGCCTCGGCTGACCGAGGTCACATACACGCGGATTCGGCGACCGTGCGAGTAGTCCTCGCCAGGCACCTGCTCTTCGGGAGGCATGATGGCCTCGATGGTGCCGAGGTCGACATAGACCATGTATGACTTTGAGCCCTGCTGAATGGTGCCCGAAACGATGTCGCCCTCTTTGCCCTGGAATTCACCAAAGATGGTGTCGTCGTTGAGGGCACGAATGCGCGATGCAATGACCTGCTTGCCGGCATTGGCCGCGATGCGACCAAAGTTCTCGGGGGTCACCTCGGTCTCGCCGGTCTGAACACCGTCTTCGTCGAGCACAGGCGCATACACGGCAACATGGCCGGTGGTGCGGTTTAGCTCGGCGCGAGCCGGGTCGTTGTTGCCAACGATTTTGTGATACGCGGCCAAGATAGCGGCCTCAATGATCGTGATGGATTCCGAGAATGGGATCTCGAATTCGCGCTCAACCTGCTTTAGAACTCTCAGATCGATGTCCATGCGATGCCTCCGGGCCGTTATTGAAGTTGTTAGAACGGGTTGTAATGGTAGCCGAAATTAGGCGAGCTCGGCGACGGCCGATTCGACCTTAATCGCACGACGCTCACCGGTTCGACGATCCCAGAGGTCAACCTCGCCGGTCTCGAGTCCGCGACCAACGATCACGATGTGCGGCACACCGATCAGCTCGGCATCGCCAAACTTCACTCCAGGGCTCACCTTTTGACGGTCGTCGATGATGACAGTTTTGCCCGCAGCCTCGAGCTCGGCGGTCAGACGCTCGGCGGTTTCATAGACGATGTCGTCCTTGCCAGCGGCAACCACATAGACGTCGGCAGGGGCCACCGCCTCAGGCCAGATCAGACCCTTGTCGTCGTTGTTGGCCTCGGCTAGCACGGCAACCAAACGGGTGACACCGATTCCGTATGAACCCATGGTGACAACCTGGAGCTTGCCGTTTTCGTCGAGCACCTTGAGGTCGAGCGCCTCGGCATACTTGCGGCCGAGCTGGAAAACGTGTCCGATCTCGATGCCGCGAGCCAGTTCGAGCGCACCCGAGCCGTCAGGGGCCTGGTCGCCGGCGCGCACCTCGGCAATGTCGGCGATGCCGTCGGCACCAAAGTCGCGACCCTTGACCAGGTCAAAAACGTGCTTCTGGTCTTCGTTTGCGCCGGTGATCCAGGCGGTTCCATCGACAACGCGTGGGTCGAGCAGGTAGCGAACCTTGGTGCTGCCCTCGAGGCCGAGCACCTGCTCGTTGTTTGCGCCGACCAACTTGACCGGGCCGATGTAGCCCTTGATCAGTCCAGGATTCTTCTCGAAGTCGGCCTCGGTTGCCGGTTCAACCTCGTTAGGTGAGAACGCGGCCTCGGCACGCTTGGCGTCGACCTCACGGTCGCCAGGCAGACCAACTATGACCAGCTCGCGCTTGCCCTCTGGGCTGGTCAGTGCCAGCACGACGTTCTTGAGGGTGTCGGCGGCAGTCCACTCGCGACCATCGCCGCGAGGCACGGTGGCATTGGCCAGGTCAACGAGAGTCGCGATGGTCGGGGTGTTTGGCGATGGGTGCACCACAGCCGCTGGCTGACCTTCGATAGGCAGCGCCGCAGGTGCGACGGTCTGAACCGCTTCGACGTTGGCGGCATAGCCACCCGGCGAGCGCACGAAGGTGTCTTCGCCGATTGGGCTTGGGCTCAAGAATTCTTCAGACGCCGAACCACCCATGGCGCCGGCATCGGCCTTGACAATCACGTAGTCGACGCCAAGTCGGGTGAAGATTCGCTCGTATGCGTCGCGCTGAGCCTGGTAGCTCTTGGCCAGACCCTCATCGGTCAGATCGAAGCTGTATGCGTCTTTCATGACGAACTCGCGGCCACGAAGGAGCCCGGCGCGAGGGCGAGCCTCATCGCGGTACTTGTTCTGGATCTGGTACAGACAAACCGGCAGCTCCTTGTATGAGCTGTACAGGTCTTTCACGAGCAGCGTGAACATCTCTTCGTGAGTCGGCGCCAGCAGGTAGTCGGCCTTCTTGCGGTCCTGCAAACGGAACAGGTTGTCGCCATACTCGGTCCAGCGGTTGGTGGCCTCGAATGGTTCGCGTGGCAGCAGCGCCGGAAAGAACACTTCCTGGGCGCCAGCCGCGTTCATCTCTTCGCGAACGACCTTCTCGATCTTTGCCTTTACGGCGAGACCTAGCGGCAACCAGGTGTAGACACCCGGTGCGGCGCGGCGAATGTAGCCAGCGCGCACGAGTAGCTTGTGGCTGGTGACCTCGGCGTCAGAAGGGTCTTCGCGAAGCGTGCGCAGGAACAGTGATGACAGACGGATTGGCATAGAGCCAAGGTTACCGCAGTCGACGACCGAGTCGCTGGCTAGTCTTTCTTGGCGACTACTACCTGCGGGCTGCCGACCAGGGTCGGATCCATCTCGGCCGCAAGGCGGTTGGCCTCTTCGATCAGCGTTGCAACAATCTCGCTCTCGGGAACGGTCTTAATGACCTCGCCCTTGACGAAGATTTGGCCCTTGCCGTTGCCTGAAGCGACTCCGAGGTCGGCCTCGCGTGCCTCGCCGGGGCCATTCACGACACAGCCCATCACGGCAACGCGCAGTGGCACGGTTAGCTTTTCAAGCCCCTTGGTCACGTCTTCGGCGAGCGTGTAGACGTCTACCTGCGCGCGACCGCACGATGGGCACGACACAATCTCAAGTTTGCGCGGGCGCAGGTTGAGCGACTCAAGAATCTGCGAACCGACCTTGACCTCCTCGGCAGGTGGGGCCGAGAGGCTTACGCGGATGGTGTCGCCGATGCCCTTGCTGAGCAGAGCGCCGAAGGCCACCGAAGACTTGATGGTGCCTTGGAATGCAGGCCCAGCCTCGGTGACACCCAGGTGCAGCGGCCAATCGCCGCGTTCCGACAGCAGCTCGTAGGCCTTGACCATGACCACCGGGTCGTTGTGTTTTACCGAGATCTTGAAGTCGTGAAAGTCGTGCTCTTCGAACAGGCTGGCCTCCCAGACCGCCGATTCCACGAGGGCCTCCGGCGTGGCCTTGCCGTACTTGGCCAGCAACCGCGGGTCTAGCGAGCCCGCGTTGACACCGATTCGAATCGAGACGCCGGCATCCTTGGCCGCCTTGGCAATTTCGCCAACCTTGTCGTCGAACTGACGAATGTTGCCCGGGTTTACACGAACGGCACCGCAGCCGGCATCAATGGCCTGGAACACATACTTTGGCTGAAAGTGAATGTCGGCGATTACCGGAATCTGCGATTTTTTGGCGATCAGGTGCAGCCGATCTGCGTCGTCCTGGCTCGGCACGGCAACGCGAACGATGTCGCAACCCGACGCGGTCAGCTCGGCGATTTGCTGCAGCGTTTCGTTGACATCGGTGGTCTTGGTGGTGGTCATCGACTGAACCGAGATCGGTGCATCGCCGCCGACAGCGACCTTGCCGACCATGATCTTGCGGGTCTTTCGACGTGGCGACAAAACCGGTGGTGGCGTGGTTGGCAAACCAAGGTTCACAGCAGGCAAGAGGTGGCTCCGTTTCGTTTCGAACTAAGCATAGACATCGAGGTCAAAGGTGCATTGGGGCCACGATGTCGGCCACCACAAACAACAAGCCCATCAGCGTAAGGATTCCCCAGCCAACCATGGTCAGTGGCGCCAAAAGCGTCAGGTCAACTGGCCGCGGCGTTCCCCTGCCCCGGACCTTGAACCAAACTGCCTTCGCCTTGCCGAATAGCGCAGCGAGGATGTGCCCGCCGTCGAGTGGCAATACCGGAATCATGTTGAAGGCAAACAGTGCAAAATTCAACGAGGCCAGGGTCAGCAACCACATCGATATGATGCCAATCCAATCGCCCTGGTTCTCGATGGCGAGGTCGCCGGCCACTTTGGCAATGCCTACCACCGAGACCGCTCCGCTGTTTGAACGCTGCTCGGTGCCCTCGATCGCTCCGATTGCGTGCAGCGCTTGCTGCGGCAGATCGACGAGCATCGCAAAGGTGCCCGCGATGTTTTTGCCCGAGAAAACGGCCAACTCGGTGACGCCCAACGGCTTGCGTTGATAGTCGAAGACCGCACCGAAGAAAGGTCTGGTCTCGAGTCGCTGGGTCTGGGTGTTGTAGACCTTTTGGTTCTCAATTTTGGCCGTAAAGGCGATGTGCTGGCCGTCGCGCAGCACCTTGAAGGTGGCCGTTTGACCCAGCTGGCTAACCATCGCCGCGCGCACCTCGTCGGGGTTTGCAACCGCCACCGTGCCAATCGATTCGATGCGGTCGCCAGCGCGCAGGTTCGCGGCTGCCGCGATTGTCTGCGGCGCAGAGCCACAGCCTGCCGACGTGTCTAGCACGGGCGGCTTTGCCGAGATTGGCGCGCAGGCAACCACCTGCGAAATTTGGTTGCTCGGCGACATGACTCCGAAGCCACACAGCACGATTGCCGAAAACACCACACCCAAAATCAAGTTCGCAACCGGCCCGCCCGCCATGACGATTAACTTTCGACCGGCGGTCAGCCGATAGAAGGCTCGATGCTGTTCGTCGGCAGGTAGGTCGCTCGCCGCACGAAACCGCTCGGTGTAGCGCAAATAGGCGCGTGCCAGGCCATTTTTTGGCGCCGGACGGTCTGTGTATTCCTCGGCTGGTGGGGCCATGCCAAGCAACGAAACGTAGCCACCAAGCGGAATCAACTTGACGCCGTATTCGGTTTCACCTCGCTTGCGCGAGAACACGGTTGGCCCAAATCCAATCATGAAACGCGGCACTTTAACGCCGAAGCGCTTGGCAGGAACCATGTGGCCAAGCTCGTGCAGGCCAATCGACAGGGCAAGACCGAGCCCGATAAAGACGGCACCTGCGATGTAAAAACCTGCGTTGCTCACCAAATCACCCTAACCCTGGGGTCTGACAATGGGCTGAAAACATGATGCCGGCTAGCAGGCCCTTGCGATGATCGCATCGGCCCGATCTCGCGCCCAACGCTCCGCCGCCAGAACCGACTCGAGGGTTAGCTCACGTTCGGGTTCGTGCGAGGCCACCACTCGATCGATCAGATCGACGATCGAGATAAAGCCAATCTTGCCGCGGTGGAACGCATCCACAGCCTGTTCATTTGCAGCGTTATAAACCGCTGGATAGGTCAGGCCAGCCGAACCAACCTGTCGCGCCAACCTGATCGCACCAAAAACCTGCTCGTTCAACGGCTCGAAGGACCAGGTTGCCGCCTTGGTCCAGTCGCAAGCCGGCGCCACGTTAGGCACGCGCTCAGGCCAGCTCATGCCGAGAGCAATTGGCAGCATCATGTTGGGTGGCGAGCATTGAGCCAAGACCGAACCGTCGACGAATTCGACCATTGAGTGCACGACCGACTGCGGGTGCACGGTCACCTCGATGCGCTCGAAGGGCACATCGAACAGCAGATGCGCCTCGATGAGTTCGAGACCCTTGTTCACCAGAGTCGCCGAGTTGGTGGTAACGACCTTGCCCATAGCCCAAGTCGGATGCGCCAGCGCCTGCGCTGGTGTCACGTCTTGCAATTGCTCGCGCGACCAACCCCTAAACGGGCCTCCCGAGGCCGTGAGGATTAGCTTGCGAACCTCGCTCGGGGTTCCGGCGAGCAGGCATTGAGCCAGGGCCGAGTGCTCAGAATCGACCGGCACAATCTGCCCAGCGCTCGCGAGTTCGGTCACGAGTCGACCACCCACAATGAGCGATTCCTTATTTGCCAGGGCGAGCGTCTTGCCGGTCTTTAGCGTGGCAAGCGTTGGAGCCAGACCGATCGAACCGGTGATGCCATTAATCACAACGTCGGCGTCGGTTTCTTCGACAAGACGAGTCGCGGCCTCGGCACCTAAAACAGCGCGATTCGCTGGCACACCGAACTCATCCGCCTGTGCGGCTAGCAGTTCGGAATTGGTGCCCGCGGCAAGACCCACAACCGCGAACCGATCGCGATTTGATCGTACGACCTCGAGGGCCTGAGTGCCGATTGAACCGGTCGAACCGAGGATTATGACGCGCCGCATAATCTCAAGTTTGCCAGAGGGTGCAGCTCCCCAAATATTCCATGGTTGTTCGCATGCGAACGACCCCGTTCGCGCCTCGCAAAGGCGTAGGCTAATAACCATGACTGAGTTCCCTATCGCACAAGTTCGCAAAGTCGTTACCGCAATCCCTGGCCCTAAGTCACAGGAACTACACGCTCGTCGCCTCGACGCCGTCTCGCACGGTGTTGGCGCTGCCCTTCCTGTTTACATTGAGGCCGGCGCTGGCGCCATCATTCTCGATGTCGACGGCAACCAGTTCATTGACCTCGGCTCTGGCATCGGTGTTACCACCATTGGCCACACCAACGAGCAGGTCGTGGCAGCGGTTCAGGAGCAGGTGGCCAAGCTCACTCACACCCTGTTCACGCTGACCCCATACACCGGCTATGTCGAGGTATGCGAATACCTAAACAAGTACACCCCTGGCAGCTTCAAGAAGCGTTCGGCACTGTTCAACTCGGGCGCCGAGGCAGTCGAGAACGCCGTCAAGATCGCTCGCAAGTTCACCGGTCGCGGCGAGATCGCCGTGTTCGATCACGCATACCACGGTCGCACCAACCTGACCATGGCCATGAACTTCAAGGCGATGCCTTACAACTCGGGCTTTGGCCCGTTCGCTCCTGGCGTGCACCACGTGCCAATGTCGTACCCGTTCCGTGATGAGGCCGGCCTGACCGGCGCAGAGGCCGCACAGCGCGCCATCACCTACATGGAGAAGCGCGTCGGCGCAGCCAACCTCGCAGCCGTCGTAATCGAGCCAATTCAGGGCGAGGGCGGCTTCATCGTTCCAGCGCCTGGTTTCCTTCGTGCAATCGGCGAGTGGGCCAAGGCCAACGGCATCATCATGATTGCCGATGAGGTTCAGTCGGGCGTCGCCCGAACCGGCAAGTGGTTTGCCTCGGAGTGGGAAGAGGGCTTCGAGCCTGACCTCATGACCATCGCTAAGGGCATCGCCGGCGGCATGCCAATCTCGGCCGTCACCGGTCGCGCAGAGGTCATGGATGCGTCGCACGCCGGCGGCATCGGCGGCACCTTCGGTGGCAACCCTGTTGCCGCCGCGGCCGCACTCGCCGTGATTCACCAGATCGAAGAGGGCGGCGTTCTTGAGCGTGCACTCGAGATCGAAAACGTCATCAAGGCCCGCTTCGAGGCTATGAAGGCTAAGTACCCGGTCATCGGAGACATCCGTGGCCGTGGCGCCATGATGGCAGTCGAGTTCGTCGAGCCAGGCACCAAGAACCCGAACAAGGCGGCAGTCGACGCCATCGTCAAGCACTCGCACGCCAACGGCGTTCTCGTGCTCAACGCCGGCACCTACTACAACGTAATCCGCTTCTTGCCACCTCTGGCAATCTCGGATGCACTGTTGAACGAGGCAATCGACGTCATCGAAGAAGCCGTCTCGAAGCTCTAAAAAGCCAAAAGAAATCGGGTCCTGCTTTATGCAGGACCCGATTTGTTTAACCTGAGGTTTTTGACTTCTAGTTGCCCGCGGCTAGGCGCTTCGCCTTGCGCGCGCCACGCACCTGCACCGTGACCACGAGCAGGATGGCAAAAAGGAACACGGCCGAACCAATCACGTTTGCCTCGGCAGGCACACCCTTGCTGGCGGCGGTGTAGACATACTTCGGGAAAGTCGTTGCAGGGCCGGCATTGAAGTTCGTGATGATGAAGTCGTCGAACGACAACGCAAACGAGAGCAGCGCGGCGGCCATGATTCCCGGCAACAGCAACGGGAAGGTGATCTTCCAGAACACCTGGGCAGGCGACGCATAGAGATCGCGTCCGGCCTCTTCGAGCGCTGGGTCGAGGCTCGCAACGCGCGCCTTCACGGTGACCACCACAAAGCTGAGGCAGAACATTACGTGCGCGATGATGATCGTGGTCATGCCCTTGTCGACGCCCATGCTCAAAAACTGCGAGGCAAGGCCCGCACCAAGAACGACCTCGGGAGTCGCCATCGGCAAGAACAGCAGCAGGTTGACGATTGAGCGCAGCTTGAAGCGGTAGCGCACGATCGCGATGGCGATTGCGGTGCCCATGGCGGTCGCGATAACGGTCGAAATCACACCGATCACTAGCGACGACCCAAAGGCCTCACAAACGCCCTGCTGGTCGCAGACATGCAGCCAGTTGTCGAAGGTGAATCCGCGCCACGAGATGTTCGACTTGAAGGTGTTGTTGAACGAAAAGACAAACGTGTAGGCGATCGGAATCAGCAAATACACGAATGCGATGGTCGAATAAACCGGCAGGGCCCACTTGCCCAGCGAGAAGCGTTTCACAGTAGGTCCTCCGTTCCGCTCTTCTTCACATAGACCGAAACCAGAATCAGGATCACGGTCATCAGCATTACCGAGAGCGCAGACGCGGTCGGGTAATCCTGAGTTTCAAGAAAGCTCGACTGCACTACGTTGCCGATCATGGCCGTCTTCGGCCCACCCAAGAACTCGGGGCTGGCGTTCACGAAGTCGCCTGCAATCGGAATGAATGTCAGCAGAGTGCCCGAGATAATGCCCGGCATGGTAATCGGCAGAGTCACCTTGCGGAAGGTGATGGCCGGCGATGCATAGAGGTCGCTGCTGGCCTCTAGCAGACGAATGTCGAGGCGCTCGAGGGTCGTGAACAGCGGCAGGGTCATGAACGGAATGAAGTTATAGGTCAGACCAAAGATAACCATGAAATCGCTGCCAGCGATGTATTGGTTTTGCGCCAACAGGCCGGTCGCGTGCATGAACTGCACCACCACGCCATCGCTCGAAAAAATCTGACGCCAGGCAAAGGTGCGCAGCAGGAACGAGATAAAGAACGGCGCGATTACCAGGGTCAAGAGCAGCCCCTGCAGTAACGGACGAGTTCGCAGACGCACACCGATGAAGTAGGCCAAAGGATAGCTGATTACGAGTGCCGCGATGGTGGCGATGAATGCGTATGCGAACGAGCGCGCAATGTGCGGCCAGAACGTCTGGATCGCGTACCAGTAGTTGCCGACCTCAAAGCCATACTGGTAAACGCCGATGTCGCCGGTTGGATCTGGTGCCTCTAGCGAGGTGATGACCAGCGAGATCAGCGGAGTCAAGAAGAACAGCCCTAGGTAGGCAAGGCCAGGCAACAACAGAAAGAATGCGACCTTGGCGTTGCTCTTGGTCGGAGACGACTGTTGACCGCCGCCACCGTGTCCGAATGCAGCGAATGCCATGGGGGTTAGTCCTCGCTGCCCGAGTTGTCAGGGTTATCTGACAAACCGAAGGTGTGCTCAACCTTGAAGCTAACCCAAACCTTGGCACCGAGTTCGACGACCGGCGACTTGCCGACGTTCTGCGCAAACACGGTCACGTTGCCGATGTTTGGAATCTCGATGAGGTACTGGTTGCTCACACCGGTGAAGCGAATGTCGATGATCTCGCCAGGGCCGATCAGGTTGACGTTGCTATCAGCTGCAGGTGCCGACTCGTGGAAGGTCGCCTTCTCTGGGCGAACTCCAACGGTGATGCGGCCACTGTGACGCTCGGCGCGGTCCTTTGGCACGGTGAGCTTGTGGCCCTTGAAATCGATGCTGACCGAGGTCGCGTTCTGCTCGACGACCTCGCCGGTGAACAGGTTCGACTGACCCAGGAACTTCGACACGAATGCCGTGTGTGGGCGGTCGTACAGCTTCTCTGGGGCACCCATCTGTTCGATGCGACCCTTGTTCATGACCGCGACGATGTCTGCCATGTCCATGGCTTCTTCTTGGTCGTGTGTGACGTGCAAGAAGGTCAGCCCGACCTCCATCTGGATGGCCTTCAACTCGACCTGCATCTCGCGACGCAGCTTCAAGTCGAGCGCACCGAGCGGCTCGTCGAGCAGCAACAGCGAAGGGCGGTTAACCAGGGCTCGTGCAAGCGCGACGCGCTGCTGCTGGCCACCCGAAAGCTGCTGTGGTCGGCGTTGTGCCAGGTGGCTTAGCTGCACCAACTCGAGGGCCTCGGCGGCCTTGACGAGTGGATCGGCAACCTTGCGCTGCTTGAGGCCAAAGGCCACGTTCTCGAGGATCGACATGTGCGGGAACAGCGCATACGACTGAAAAACGGTGTTCACAGGGCGCTGGTAGGCCTTGGTGTAGGTGATGTCTTTGCCGCCGATGAGGATCTGACCTGAGGTCGGCTCATCTAGACCCGCGACGAGGCGAAGCGTCGTGGTCTTTCCACAGCCCGATGGGCCTAGCAGGGCAAAGAATTCACCGGCAGGAATGTGCAAATCGAGGTTCTCGATTGCGGTGAAACCTGGGAACTCTCGACGAATTCCGACTAGATCTAGATCAGCGCCGCGTGCTACGAACTCGGTCGCCAATTATGCACCGACCTGAACTGATTGCCATGCCTTGGTGAAGCGCTGCTCTTCGGCTGCGGTGAGTGAACGGAACGAGTGAACGTTCGCGAGGTACTCGGTGCTAGGGAAGATCAGCGGGTTGGCAGCCAGAACTGGGTCGATCTTCATCGCCTCTTCCTGGGCCCCCATAACCGGAGTCACGTAGTTCACCCAGGCGGCTAGTTCGGCCGCGTTCTTTGGGTCGTAGTAGAAGTTGATCAGGGCCTCGGCGTTGGCCTTGTGGGTCGCACCCATAGGAATCACGAACTCGTCGGCCGAGATGGTCGCGCCACTCTGCGGAATAACAAAGCCATACTTTTCGTGACCCGCGCTGAGGTTCATCTGAACGGTGTCGCCCGACCAAGCGATCGCGGCAACGGTGTCGCCGTTCTCGAAGTCAACGCTGTAGCCCTGACCCTTGATCTTGATGTTGAGGTCGGCAACCTTGCCCTTGAAGAAGTCGATGGCGGCCATGAAGGCATCCTCGGTCAGGCTCTTCGGGTCGGCGATTGCGATGCCCTGGGCCAGAAGGATCATGCCGATGGTGTCGCGCATTTCTTTCAAGACACCGATACGGCCCTTGAGGGCTGGGTTCCAGAGGTCGTCGAGGCTGGTTGGGGCATCTTTGCCGGTCAGCTTCTTGTATTCGACCTTGTTGTATGTGATTCCCGCAATGATGCCCTGGTACGGCAGGGTGAACTCGCGCTTCGGGTCGAACGATGCACCCATGTAGGCAGGCTGCAGGTTCTTCTTGTTCGGGATGTTTGCGTCGGTGAACTGCTGCACGTAGCCGTTGTTGACCCAACGAGCGGCCATCCACTCGGTAGGGCAAGCCACGTCGGCACCGATGTCGGCACCGAGCTTGAGCTGGTCTTTGACCTTGCCATAGAAGCTGTCGTTGTCGTCGATTTCAATCTTGTATTCGACCGCGATGCCGGTTTCTTTGGTGAAGCGCTGCAGAGTCGGGTGGTTGCCGTTCTTGTCTTCGTCCATGTAGAGGTCCCAGTTATCCCAGATAACGGTCTTCTCGGTCGACGAGACATCCTTGGCTGGAGTCAGCTTCTTAGCGCTCGATGAACCGGCTGGCGAGCAGGCGGTCAGTGCGAGTGCTGCGGCGGTGGCTCCCGCGCCGGCAAGAGCTGCACGGCGGGTCATTTGGTGACGTCGGGCCATCTGCACCAGCTGGCGCATCATTGGATCTTCTGGAAGTGGCTTATTCAAGGCCCGGTCCTCATTTCATCGAAAGGGCGCTAGGTCCCGACCAACTACTACTGCGCACCTGTGCGCATACAGATGAAATACTGCCACAACTCGGGGGTCAGGTTGACCAATACCGAATAAATTCAAAATGCTGGTCATTTGGAAGCAAACTTGCCGCAAAGACCTGCGACACATGTGCTGCACCCGTTCGAAACTCCTGGGTCGAGGCCTGGTTTTGACCGCGGTTCCTGTCGATCGAAGTGCCACCCAGCAGCAGTCGCTCGGCATCGTCTGTGCCTTGCAATACCACTCGATTTCCGAGGTTCACCAGCAGTCCACGCGGCAATCCCGAGACCGACTGGTTGGTCGCGATGATTCTCAGCCCCTTAGAGCGCCCCTGTGCCGCAAGACTCTGGATTAGTTCTGCTGTGGGTCGCTGGGCTAACGCGGCACCCAACTCTTCGATCACCAGCACATGCCTGGCCCGCAGGTCGGGCTCGGCTCGATCCAGTTCTTCGGCGAGCGCATTCCACATGCGGTGGTGTCGTTCGCCCGAACACACGAAGCTTCGACAGCTTGCAGCATTTTCGGCAATCGTCTGACCTGACTTGTAGTCGGCAAACCATATGCGAATGCTCGGGTCACTCTGGCGAATGCTGGCAAGGTCGGCGAGCAACCCAGATAGCAGTGCCGACTTGCCCGAACCGGTCGGCCCGACGATAAGCGTGTGCGGCCTGGAGCTCCAATCGAGCGCGATGGACCGACCCTGGCTTACACCCAGTCGCACCTGTTCTTGTGGGCTGCTCGAAATTCGCCGATCACGATCAAGATCCTCAAGCGCTACTCGATTGAAGACTTGCCGACCAGCCGTGACCAGGTGATCGAACACCGTGGTGCGTTGCTCGCGAGTCCACAGCGAAAGTCGAATCGGCAGGCGCCTGCCATCGAGCCACACGCGACCGTCGCGATATTCGATGTCGGTGACTTCGCCGGCAGTTGAAACGGCTCGACGTCGCGCTGCCAACTGGCCCGCGACACCGAGAATCGTGAATCCGAGCATTGGCCAATAGCCCGAGGTGAGCGCCCAGACGACTCCCATGAGCAGACTGGGCAACACCAAGAGCAGATTCACGGGTCAAGAATGACAACAGCCCGGCGCCTCAGATTGACCGAGGGGCCGGGCTGTTGAAAACCGAGCGGTTTGAGGCGTTTATTCGCCCAACCAGCTCATCACGTGCTTGATGCGGGTGTAATCCTCGAAGCCATACTGCGACAGGTCTTTGCCGTAGCCCGAGTGACGGAAGCCACCGTGTGGCATCTCGGCAACCAGTGGAATGTGGTCGTTGACCCAAACACAACCAAAGTCGAGCGACTTGGCAAAGCGCATTGCACGACCGTGGTTGTTGGTCCATACCGATGATGCAAGGCCATATTCAACGTCGTTAGCGTTGCGCAGCGCCTCGGCCTCGTCCTTGAATTTCTGTACGGTGACGACTGGTCCAAAAATCTCGTTTTGGATGTGCTCGTCGGTCTGCTGCAATCCGGTGAGTACGGTGGCCTCAAAGAAGTAACCACCGTTGTCGGCGATGGCGTGGCCACCGACCGCAACATCGGCGTGGTCTGGCAGGCGGTCGATAAAGCCCTTGACGCGCTCCAACTGGCCGGCGTTGTTCACGGCACCAAACAGGATATCGTCGCGGTTTGGCTGGCCGGTCTTTGCGTTGGCCAGCACCTCGGCCTTGAGCAGCGCCACGAACTCATCGTGAACCGATTCCTGAACCAGGATGCGGGTTGCGGCCGTGCAGTCTTGTCCAGCGTTGAAGAAGCCAGCGATCGCGATTGTGGCCGCAGCGCGCTCTAGGTCGGCGTCGGCGAACACGATTACAGGTGCCTTGCCACCTAGCTCTAGGTGCACCTTCTTGACATCGAACGACGCGGTCTTGGCCACCTCCATGCCGGCACGAACCGAACCGGTGATCGACACCATCTGCGGGATCTTGTTTTCGATCAGAAGGCGGCCGGTGTCGCGGTCGCCGGTGACCACGTTAAATACACCCTTTGGCAAGAACTCGGCCGCGATTTCGGCCAGCTTGAGACTCGATGCCGGAGTGGTGTCTGACGGCTTCAAGACCACCGAGTTGCCCGCTGCGATTGCCGGAGCGAACTTCCAGACGGCCATCATCATCGGATAGTTCCACGGCGCGACCTGCCCGATGACACCGATTGGTTCGCGGCGAATCGACGAGGTGTGAGCTCGCGAATATTCGGCGCTGGCGCGGCCTTCTAGGTTGCGCGCGGCACCAGCGAAGAAGCGAATCTGGTCGACCGCTGGCGCGACTTCATACTCGACAAGCGTCGCGATCGGCTTGCCGGTGTTTTCGCTCTCAATTGCGGCGATTTCTTCGGCGCGAGCCTCCATTGCATCGGCAATCTTGAGCAAGGCCAGCTGACGCTCACCCGGGGTGTGCTGACTCCAGTCATCGAAGGCAGAGTCAGCGGCGTCAAAGGCGGCCTGAATGTCGGCGGCGTTTGAGTTCGCCGAGGTCGCATAGACCTGGCCGGTAGCAGGGTTGATGATGTCGAGGCGACTGTCTGAGCGGCTCTCGACGTATTCACCGTTGACGAAGTTCTTTAGCGTGCGGGTTGACATCGCGACTCTCCTTTGAGTTGTGACGCGCATTCGGCGGCGTCGGCACTACCTAAATGCTATGGCAGGACACGCCCTTCCTCGCTAGCAATCGAACCCGTTGTGCGATATCCATAGCAAAAAAGCCGTTTTTCTAAGTAAATCGAAGCCGAAAATTTCGAATTGCTATCAATTTCGCGGCATATCGGCGATTTCGGTGCGAAATGCGTAGCAAAAGTTGCCGAATCCTGCGACAATCGATGGTATGTCTCGTGTCGAGCGCACCAAAGCGAGCCAGCTGGACGATGTATCGAAGGCGATCATCGAACAACTCCAGCTGGACGGTCGTCGCTCCTACTCTGAAATCGGCAAAAAAGTTGGGCTTTCCGAGGCTGCCGTGCGTCAGCGCGTGCAAAAGCTAACCGAATCTGGTGTCATGCAGGTCGTAGCCGTGACCGACCCAATGCAGCTCGGGTTCTATCGCCAGGCGATGCTGGGCATCAAATGCGCGGGCGACGTGCGCGAAATCGCCCAGGCCGTCACGGCCATGCCAGAGGTCGACTATGTCGTAATGACCGCTGGCTCTTTTGATCTTCTCGTTGAGGTTATCTGTGAGAACGATGACCAACTCATCGCACTGCTCAACGAGCGAGTCCGGACGCTGCCCGGAGTCACTTCATGCGAGACCTTTGTCTACCTGAAGTTGCACAAGCAGTTCTACAACTGGGGAACCAGATAGGTTCCCCAAAAACCTATGTAAAGAGTGATATTTCATGGCAACCAAGGAAAGCCAAGCAAGCAAGCTTGTGCGCGGCATTAAGTCGGCGCTCAAGGCTCCGGCAAAGCCGGCCGCAGCGGCAGCAGACCGTGCCACCCCAATCCTCGACGCTCGCAAGAGCGGCGCGGAGGTAACCCCGAAGATGCTGCAGCAGGCCGCAAAAGACAACCTGTTCCTGCACTTCACTCGCCACAGCCCGTTCTATGAGCGCGGCGGCGAGATTCCGATCATTACCCACGCCAAGGGTCACCACTTCTGGGACAACACCGGAAAGAAGTACTTCGATGGCATCTCGGGCCTGTTCGCGGTTAACGCGGGCCACGGCCGTGAGCGCCTAGCCGACGCTGCAGCGAAGCAGATGAAGAAGCTCGAGTACTTCCCGTTGTGGTCGCACGCTCACGAACCTGGCATCGAACTGGCCGAACGCCTGCTGTCATACGCACCAAAGAATTTGTCGCGTGTGTTCTTTACCACCGGCGGTGGCGAGGCGAACGAGACCGCTTGGAAGTTGGCGAAGGCCTACTTCAAGTCAATCGGCAAGCCGCTCAAGCACAAGGTGCTCACCCGCAACGTTGCCTACCACGGCACTTCGCACGGCGCACTATCGCTCACCGGTATCGCCAGCATGAAGAAGCAGTTCGAACCGCTGGTGCCAAGCACCTTCCGCGTGCCAAACACGAACTGGTACCGCGCACAGGATGACTTTGCGACCGAGGAAGAGTTCAACGAGTGGGCCGCCAACCGCGTCGAAGAAATGATCCTGTTTGAAGACCCAGACACCGTCGCAGCGTTCTTCCTTGAGCCGGTTCAGAACTCGGGCGGTTGCTTTACCTCGACCGAGACCTACTTCAAGCGTGTTCGCGAAATTTGCGACAAGTATGACGTTCTCGTCGTCGCCGACGAGACCATCGATGCCTTCGGTCGCGTCGGCTCGATGTTCGCATCGAACCGATGGAACTTCGAGCCTGACATGCTCGTCTGCGCCAAGGGAATGTCGTCGGCCTACCAGCCGATCGGCGCCTTGCTGCTGACCGAGAAGCTGTTCGAACCGTTCAAGCACGGAACCAACCTGTTCCCTCACGGCTACACCTACGGTGGTCACCCGGTTGCAGCCGCTGTGGCACTCGAAAATCTGAACATTTTCGACGAGGAAGACCTCATCGGCAATGTTCAGCGCAACGAGGAGGCATTCCGCAAGTCGCTCGAGACGCTGTATGACCTACCTATCGTCGGTGACGTTCGCGGTGTCGGCTACTTCTGGGCAATCGAATTGGTCAAGGACCGCGAAACCAAGGAGACCTTCGACGACGCCGAGAGCGAGAAGTTGCTGCGCGGCATTCTGTCGCACCGCATGTTCGAAGAAGGCCTCTACTGCCGTTCAGACGACCGTGGCGACCCTGTTGTTCAGCTGGCTCCGCCTCTGACCATTGGTCCGGACCAGTTCGACGAAATCACCACGATTCTGCGTGGTTGCCTCGAAGAGGCATCACGCGCGATGAAGTAGGCCGAGTCGCGAAGGCTTGAAAGGGTCGCACATTTTGTGCGGCCCTTTCACCTTTTTCGAGCCTGTTATCCACATTCGCATGCGAGCGCGTGAGGTTAGCATTGGTCACAGGGAAGGCTTGACTCATGAACCTAAACATCATTTTTGACAGCAACGCTGCGATGGATTCACCGGTCGGCACGATCAATGTCTTCGCTCGCCAGAACAAGTTGGTAGGGCTAAGCATGGGCGGTCCGGCTATCACCAGCTCGGGCAAGTCGGCCACTCTCGACGCCGCCATCGCGCAGCTGCGCGAATACTTCGACGGCGCTCGCACCGAATTCGAACTCGAATATGAACTCGATGGAACCGACTTTCAGAAGGCCGTCTGGCAGCAGATCGACACCATTCCATTCGGTCAAACGCTTACCTATGCCGATATCGCCGCTCGAATTGGCAAGCCGCTGGCGGCCCGCGCGGTTGGTGGAGCCGTTGGCGCCAACCCGCTAGCACTTATCGTTCCCTGCCACCGAGTGCTCGGTGCATCGGGCCGCATAACGGGTTATTCGGGCGGCGACGGGTTGCCAACCAAGCGCATACTGCTCGAGCTCGAGCAGATCGAATCGAAGCCGTAATGGCCTGGCCAATCACCGTCGACTATCCAGACGGCAAGACACGTTGCGGCTGGCCCGGAAACGACGAACTTTACATCCACTATCACGACACCGAATGGGGTGTTCCGGTGCGTGGCGACGATGCGATGTTTGAACGAATCGCCCTAGAAGGGTTTCAGGCGGGTTTGTCTTGGATCACCATCCTCAAGCGTCGCGAGGGGTTCCGTCGCGCCTTCGAAAACTTCGAGGTTGAGCGTGTTGCCGAGATGCCCGAGGCTCGAGTCGAAGAACTCATGACCGACGCAGGAATCATTAGGAATCGCGCCAAGATCGTCGCGACCATGAGCAACGCACGACTTGTGCGCGAACTGCAGCAATCTGGCCAGAGCATCAGCGACCTGGTCTGGTCGTTCGCTCCGGCCGAGGCACTTCGCGACGAGACCGACTTTACCTGGCTCGCCACCACCGCCGAGTCTGCTGCCATGTCTAAGGCGCTGCGCAAGCTCGGCTTCAAGTTCGTTGGCTCAACCACTATGTATGCGCTCATGCAGGCAACCGGTCTCGTCAACGACCACGCTCCGGGTTGCTTTCGCCGCGCCGAGCTAGCCGTTCAGCGTTAGCTGCCCTCGCGAGTCACCAGGGTCAGGTGGCCGGCCTCGCCAAGTTCTAGCCTGAGCCCAGCGGATAGGGCGACCACCGCCAACTCGTCGATAGAGGTTGGCACCTTTGCTCCTGTCAGCACGGCATGAATCAATTGCCCCTTGGCCTTCTTGTTGAAGTGGTTCAGGCGAACCCGGCTGCCATCTGGGCGCTCTTGCTCGACATCGAGCACGAAGTGGTCAATGCCCGAAGGGATAGGCGCGAGCTCGGCGTATGCCTTTGAACGCAGGTCGATAATCGGGCCACCCGAAAGCCGTGGCCAAATCAACTCGTGCGCCTGTGACCACTCCCCCTTGAGCGACAAACCTGGCAGTTTGGTCGACGCCGACATGCGATAGTTCGGAATCAAGTCGGTCGCTGGAATTAGCCCAAAGAGGCTCGATTGAATGAAGATGATTTGCTTGGCGACGGCAAGCTCATTGGCAGAAAGCGTGTTGTGCTCGGTTGGGCTGCCCTTGAGGCCACGGCCGTGAATAGCGTCGTACAGGGTGCCGCTGTAGCGCGCAATGGCCGGCATGACGGGCGAGTCCTGCACCCCGAGGTTGATCTGCACTTCTTGTGCGCGCTTGGCGCTCAAACCGAGCTTCTTGGCAGCCTCAGCACTATCGCCCTCGCAAACGGCACGGAGTGCGCGATAAACACGGTCGCGAGCCGAATTTAGCCCACCAAAGGTCAACGCCACCTGAGCGATTGAAAGCGACTTGCCGCCAGTGGACTTTGTCTCAGATGGAGGCAGTAAGAACAACATTCCACAAGCCTAAACTTGAGCCATGGTGAAGCTGACCAAGATTTACACGCGCACTGGCGACGAAGGCATGACCGGCCTGAGCGACTTTTCGCGCACTCGCAAGACCGACCCGCGCATCGAGGCATACGCCGATGTTGACGAGGCCAACTCGGCACTTGGCGTAGCCATTGCACTTGCCCAAACTGAATTCGACGAACGAACGCTGAACCTGCTTACGCAGATTCAGAACGACCTGTTCGATCTTGGCGCCGATCTGTCGAACCCGCTTGCCGAGGCCTACGACTACGAACCCCTGCGCGTAGGCCAGATTTGGATCGACGCCCTCGAGCTCGAGATCGACCACCACAACGCCAAGCTCGATAAGCTCGATAGCTTTATTTTGCCCGGCGGTTCGGCCTTGGCAGCTGGTCTGCACCTCGCTCGCACCGTCGTGCGCCGCGCCGAACGTGCAACCTGGCACGCGATCGAGGCATACGGCACCGAACCAGGGCGCAAGGGGCACAATGGCGGCGTAAATGTTTTGGCCGCCCGCTACCTAAATCGTCTAAGCGACCTGCTATTTGTGCTCGCCCGCGTTGCCAACCTGAGCCACGGCGGCGACGTCAAATGGGTGCCAGCCGTCAATCGCCGCGAGGCACCGGCGAACAACTAGGCGCGCACATGGACATCGGACTAATTCTGTTGCTGGTAGCCGTGGTGCTTGTGCCGCTGGCCTTGGGCATTCCAGCCAGCAGGCGCAATCGCAAAACCGCTAAAAAGGGGCGGGCGGCAATGGGTGCCGGGCTGGGCGTGATGGACGAAATTTTTCACCCGAACGCAAAAGCGGCGCGCTTCATCATTGAGCAGAAGCGCGAAGAAATCGCGCCGATGCCTAGCCCAGAAGACAAGCCCACCCCAGAAGACAAGCCCAACCCGAACCAGGACGACGACCAGCCGCCCCTGCAATAGCCAATTTTCCGGCGCCGCAGCCGAGGCGTCCGAGTAAAGCAAAAACCCCGCCACGAATGGCGGGGTTTTCTTGTAATGCTCTAGATCAGGCTGGCTTCGCGGGCAACCACGGTAACAACATTGTGCTCTACCGAA
>JBEEJX010000091.1:0-7480 GCA_041168965.1 Actinomycetota bacterium | reverse complement strand
TCTTCACGGTTTTGGCCGTTCCTCGCGACGAACACAGTCGCATTCAGCACGTCGATTACAAGGCTGTAGCCGCCGAGGCACAGGCCGCCACGGGCTACAACATCATGGTTCCAAACCTGCCAAGCGGGTGGTGGTGCAACAAGGCCGAGTGGCGTGGCAAGTCGGCCGATGGCGTTCAGACCTGGTACATGGGCATCATCAGCCCCGACAACAAATACGTTGGCTACACGCAGGCCTTCAACACCAACCCGACCTGGTTTGTGGGCCAGCTTGGCGATGGCGCCGCGGCGCTCGGCTCAAAATACGCGGGCCACGGCTGGTGGCAGTGGGATGCGGCACCGCAACACGACCCGATGCAGACTAAGGATCACGTCTGGAGCTTCGGCACCAAGGCAATCGAAGGTGCGAAGGGCGAAATCGTAATGTTGTATGGCGCCGAATCGCTCAAGGATTTCCGCACCATCGCACAGCTCATGCCCTTCAAGGTCCTCGTTCCTAACGACACCGATTGGACCAAATAGTGGCCGACACAAAACGCCCCCAGACTCCACGCGACGCCTGGGCAGCGATGGTCGCCGGCAACCACCGTTTTGTCACTGGCGACCCAGCGCACCCACGCCAAGACATTGACATGCGAACCGCTTTGGCCGAACAGCAGCGACCTTTCGCTGCGCTGTTCGGCTGCGCCGACAGTCGACTCTCGGCCGAGATCATCTTCGACGTAGGTCTTGGCGACCTCTTCGTGGTGCGTAATGCTGGTCAGGTTATCGGCGAAACGATCCTCGGCTCACTCGAATACAGCGTCGAGGTGCTCGGCGTGCCACTGATCCTGGTTTTGGGTCACGATGAATGCGGTGCCATTCGCGCAACCCTCGACGACATCGCCGGAAACCTAACGGCCGACGGCAGGTTCATCCATCACCTCGTCGATCAGATTCGACCTACCGTGCTCGAGGCGAATGCCGCCGGCAAGACCGACATCGACGATGTGACCGAATGGCACGTTCAAGACACAATCAACGAAATGCTGACCAAGTCGAAGACCATTTCCGATGCCGTCAAAGCGGGTAAATTAGGTGTAGTTGGCGCGAACTACAAGCTCGCGCTCGGTGAAATTCACCCCATCGTCATGGTCGGCGACATCGCCTAACCAGACCAAACCGCGGAGCGATCCGCAAACGCATACCGAAAGGCATTCATCGTGGAATTCCGCATCGAACACGACACCATGGGCGAAGTAAAGGTTCCGGTCAACGCGTTGTATCGCGCCCAGACCCAGCGAGCCGTCGAAAACTTTCCTATCTCGGGCACGACGCTAGAGCGTGCGCACATCGCCGCACTGGCTCAGATCAAGAAGTCAGCAGCACTGGCCAACGCCAAGCTCGGCGTATTGAATGATGCGGTCGCGAAGGCAATCGCGCTCGCTGCCGACGAGGTAATCGCCGGCAAGCACGACGGCGAGTTTCCGGTCGACATCTTTCAGACTGGTTCGGGCACCTCGTCGAACATGAACATGAACGAGGTTCTTGCCACGCTGGCCACCCGCAACCTCGGCGACAACGTTCACCCAAACGACCACGTCAACGCCTCGCAATCGTCGAACGATGTCTTTCCTACTTCGGTGCACGTTGCGGTCACCTCGGCCCTCATTCACGACCTCCTACCTGCCCTTGACTACCTGGCGGTGGCCCTCGAAGAAAAGGCCGAACTATGGAAGACCGTGGTAAAGGCTGGTCGCACCCACCTTATGGATGCGACTCCGGTGACCCTCGGTCAGGAATTCGGCGGTTACGCCGCTCAGATTCGTTACGCAATCGAGCGCGTCGAATCAACCATCGGCCGCACCGCCGAGGTTCCTCTAGGCGGCACCGCAGTTGGCACCGGCATCAACACCCCGAAGGGCTTCCCGCAGGAGGTAATCCGACTCCTCGCCGAAGAAACTGGCCTGCCAGTCACCGAGGCTCGCAACCACTTTGAGGCTCAGGGTGCTCGCGACGCACTGGTCGAGGCATCAGGTGCGCTGCGCGTTCTTGCCGTGTCGCTAACCAAGATCAACAACGACCTGCGCTGGATGGGCTCCGGCCCGAACGCCGGCCTCGCCGAGTTGCACATTCCTGACCTGCAGCCAGGTTCGTCGATCATGCCAGGCAAGGTCAACCCGGTCATTCCTGAGGCAGTCATGATGGTCTGCGCGCGAGTAATCGGCAACGACGCAACCACCGCCTGGGCCGGCGCAACCGGCAACTTCGAGCTCAACGTTGCGATTCCAGTAATGGGCAACGCCCTGCTCGAGTCGATTCGCCTACTTTCGAACTCGCTGCGCCTGCTGGCCGACAAGACCGTAAAGGGACTCGAGGCCAACGAGGCTCGCGCTCGCGCACTGGCCGAGTCGAGCCCTTCGATCGTCACTCCGCTAAACAAGTACATCGGCTACGAGGCTGCGGCAAAGATTGCTAAGCACGCAGTGCACGAGGGTCTGACTGTTCGCCAGGCCACTATCGATCTGGGCTACCTTGACGGCGAAAAGCTGACCATGGAACAGCTCGACAAGGCCCTCGATGTGCTGTCGATGACCAGCCCAGGTCTCTAATCGGGCTGACCAGCAACAACTCTTGCGGGTGTCGACTTCGGTCGGCACCCGTTTTTGCGTAACGCCCGGTGAGTGTCGCTTTTGTCGTTCAGGTTGGTTTTCACTCGCACCAAATGGCATAGATTGTAGATAGGCACGAGGGTGCTGGTTAGCGATTTCTAAGGAGTTGAGGGGCATGAAATACAGAGTTGCCATAGTCGCCGGAATCGCCCTTGCGCTAAGCACCGCCATGGTCGGCTGCGTAGCCACAACGACTCCCCTGCCAACCCCGACGTCGACCAACAGCAACAAGGTCGATGCCGCGGCTCGCAACCTGGTGCCATACAACATTCGCCTTTCTGGCGTGTTGAGCGTTGCCGTCGACGACACCTATGCGCCCAACGAGTTCAAAGACGCCACCGGTCAGTCGATCGGCTGGGAGGTTGAACTGCTGCAGGCAGTGGCGATGCGCCTCGGGTTGAGTGCAAAGTTTGAGTCGACCTCGTTCGACCGCATCATGCCGGCCGTCCAGGTTGGCGATGTCAACGTTGGGCTTTCCTCGTTCTTTGACACCCCGGAACGCCGCAAAACTCTCGACTGGGTCGACTACTACACGGCCGGCACGCTTTGGGCTCAGCGCACCGGTTCAACCCAGGTTTCGCCAGAAAATGCCTGTGGCCTAACGGTGACCGTCGTACAAAACACCTATCAGCATCTGGTTGACCTGCCCACGCGCAGCCGCAAGTGCGCTTCGCAGCACCGCTCACCGATCAAGGTGTTCACCTACGTAAAGCAGGACGACGCCACCGAGGCCGTAATTCTCGGCCGCGCCGACGCAATGCTGGCCGACTCACCGGTGACGCTCTATGCGATCCGCAATTCAAGCGGCTCATTGGTTGCCGCCGGCGAAACCTACGACGTTTTGAAGTATGGCCTTGCCGTGCAAAAAGACAGCACGCTGGCCGAGGCCTTGCGCTTGGCCGTTCAAGATTTGATTGACGATGGCGAGTACCGCTCGATACTTGCCGCTTGGGGAGTCGAGGCCGGCGCAATCGGTAAATCGACAATAAACGGCGCCAGCAACTAGGGGGTTAGCATGATTGGCATTTCGGATCTGCTGCTAAAAAAAGAAGTAATCACACGCGAGCAGCTCGACGCGGCCAAGGATGGCGCAACCAGCGACAATCAAATTGTCGATGCGCTTGTCAAAGCCGGCTCGGTGACTGCGGGGCAGGTTTCGAAACTGATTGCCGACGAGGGCAACCTCAAACTGGTGCACATCAAGGACTACCCGATCAACCGACTGACGGTTGCGTTGGTGCCAGCCGACCTTTGCCGCCGTCACCACCTGATTCCGCTAGAGCAATCGGGCGATGTGCTAACCATCGCGGTTGCCGACCCGACAAACATCATGGCCGTCGACGACGTGCGGGCCGCCACCAAGATGCAGATCAAGATGGTGATTGCCGAGCACCAAGAGATCCAAGCCGCGATTAACGAATACATGCGCTCGGACGACGAACTCACCAGCCTAAGCAGCGCGATGAGCGAGGGCCACCGAGTCGATCAGAGCTTCAAGCTCGAAGACAACGCCGACAAAGACGCCCCAATCGTGCGGTTTGTGAATCTGCTGATTGCCCAGGCCATCCAAGACCGCGCATCCGACATTCACATCGAACCAACCGAAAACGACCTGCGTGTTCGGTTTCGAATCGATGGCGTGCTGCATGAAACCTCGCGCAACCCAAAGAGCATCCAGCCCGAAATTCTTTCGCGCATCAAGGTGATGAGCGACATGGATATCTCGGAGCGCCGAATTCCGCAAGACGGGCGCCTGACCTTCACGGTTGGCTCAGAATCGCGCGACCTTCGCGTTGCGAGCCTGCCAACGGTGTGGGGCGAAAAGATCGTGATTCGCATCCTTGATAGCCGAACCACCAACATGACCTTTGAGCAGCTCGGATTGAGCGACCAAAATCTCGCTCGCTACCGCGAATCGGTCATGAAACCGTGGGGCATGACTCTGGTGACCGGCCCAACCGGCTCTGGAAAGACCACCACCCTTTATGCCAGCCTCGGCGTTGTGTCTGGCCCCGACGTGAACGTAATCACCGTTGAAGACCCCGTGGAATATCGCATGGAGGGGATCAACCAGATGCAGGTCAATTCAAAGGCCGGCTTGACCTTTGCTAACGCCCTGCGTTCGATTTTGCGCGCAGACCCCAATATCGTTATGGTCGGCGAAATTCGCGACCGCGAAACGGCTCAGATCGCCGTTGAGGCCGCACTGACCGGCCACCTGGTGTTGTCGACCCTGCACACCAACGATGCCCCAAGTGCCGCCACTCGCCTGCTCGAACTCGGCATCGAACCCTTCTTGGTGACCTCGTCGCTCGACTGCGTGATGGCGCAGCGCCTTGCCCGCCGCCTGTGCGAAGAGTGCAAGCGGTCATACAAGCCCAAACTCAGTCACCTCGAGGCCACTGGCGTTCCCGACGAACACCGCGATGGCGAGTTTTTCGAGCCGGTGGGCTGTGCCCGGTGCGCGCAGACCGGATTCCGTGGACGCATCGCGGTGCAAGAGGTCATGACAGTGAGCGATGGCATTGAATCACTAATTCTCGATCGCGCCTCAAGCACCGAAATCGCTGCCTTGGCGCTCGCAGAGGGCATGGTGAATTTGCGCGGCGATGGTTTTGCCAAGGTCGGCGCCGGATTGACTAGCATCGAAGAAATCCTGAGAGTGGTGGCCTAATGGAAAACGCAGGGCGCGTTTCGGCGCAATTGCTCGAGATTCTGCGCAATCTTCCGGCAATGAATGTTTCCGACTTGCACATCGTTTCGAATGCGGTACCGCGAATTCGCAAAGATGGTGCGCTGACCAATCTGCCTGGGGCGACGGTCTGGAGCGCCGAGTTGGTTCGTCAACAACTGCTCGGCTTGCTCACGGTTCAACAACACGAACAATTTGAACGCAACTGGGAACTCGACTTTTCAATCGGCGTGCAGGATGCCCACCGCTTCCGTGTAAATCTCTACCGGCAACAGGGCACGCTTGGAGCAGCCTTTAGGATCATCCCTGCTTCTATAACCGAATTGGATGCCCTTGGCCTGCCGCAGGTCGTGGGCGATTTCGCCGAGCTGCCCCGCGGCCTGGTGCTAGTCACCGGCCCAACCGGTTCGGGCAAGTCGACCACGCTTGCCGCCATGGTCGACAGGATCAACCACAACCGCGCAGTGCACATCCTGACAATCGAAGACCCGATCGAGTTCACGCACGTCAGCGACAAGGCGATGGTGAATCAGCGCGAGGTTGGCACCGACACCCTGAGTTTCGATGGCGCTCTGCGTCACGTCTTGCGCCAGGATCCCGACGTGATTTTGATTGGCGAGATGCGCGACCACGAAACGGTTGCCGCCGCGCTTACAGCCGCCGAAACCGGACACCTGGTTCTGGCGACCCTGCACACACAGGGCGCCGCACGCACCATCGACCGCATTGTCGATGTTTTTCCGCCTGACCAGCAGGATCAGGTGCGCACCCAGCTCGCGATGACCCTGCGCGGAATCGTTAGCCAAGAGCTGTTGCCGCACATGAACGGCTCAGGACGCGTCGTGGCTGCCGAGGTGCTCGTCGTAAACCCCGCGATCTCGAATCTGATTCGCGAAAACAAGACCTTCCAAATCGAGACGATCATGATGGCCGGCAGTTCGGAAGGCATGCAAACGCTCGACCAAAGCTTGGCCACCCTCGTGAAAATGCGTCAGGTCAGCATGCAAAATGCGATTGAGATGGCCCAAGACCGCGAGGCTCTGCGACGCTTGGTTGGCCGCGACCGCGACTACCTGGCCGACAACTCAGGCATAGGCAACACCGGCAAGAAGTAATTAGGCTCAACACAAAGAGTTTGAGGGGAACAAATGGCTAAGGCAGTTGAATTTGCTTACACGGCCCGCAACGCCAAGGGCAAGGTTGTCGACGGCACGTTGATTGCCGAGTCACGCTCGTTGGTGCTCGCAAACCTTCGCCAGATGGGCCTTTCGCCTATCGACATTCGAGCTGGCGATGTTGGCACCGGAATGCTTACTAAGTCTTTCGGGCGATTCAGTCTTGAGGGTCACGTCACAATCAAAGACTTGAGCATCGCCACACGCCAGCTTGCAACCATGGTTGCCGCGGGCCTGCCTCTGGTCAAGGCGCTCCTAATCCTCAGCAACCAGACCGACAAAAAGCGTTTGGCAAACGCCCTGAATGCCGTGCGTCTCGACGTGCAATCCGGTTTGACGCTCTCAGCGGCACTCGAGAAACAGCGTCAGACCTTCCCCGTTCTTATGACCAGCCTTGTGCGAGCCGGCGAGACCGGCGGTTTCTTGGATCGCGCCCTCGACTCACTGGCCGAGACCTTCGAGAACGAGTCGAAGTTGCGCAACTCGATTCGTTCGGCAATGACATACCCGATTGCCGTGCTTGGCATGGCGATTGTGGGCGTGATCGTGATGCTGATCTTTATCGTGCCGATCTTCCAGAAGATGTTCGAGCAGCTAGGCGGCACGCTGCCATGGCCAACCCAGATGCTCGTCATTCTCTCGCCGATCGTGGCCTGGGCATCGCCGTTTCTCGTCGTGGGCGCCATAGCATTCAGCTTCTGGTGGAACCGCAACAAGAACGCCGAGGGTGTGCGCAAGATCATCGACCCGCTCAAGTTGCGCACGCCAATCTTTGGCCGACTCTTCAAGAAGATCGCCATTTCTCGTTTCGCGCGAAACTTCGCCAACATGATTGGGGCCGGTGTTCCGATCATGCAGGCACTCGGCGTGGTTGGGCAGACGGCTGGCAACTACACGATCGAAAAGGCCATTGAACGCGTCCAGGAATCTGTGCGACTGGGCACGACGGTGGCGCAACCGATG
>JBEEJX010000090.1:0-5220 GCA_041168965.1 Actinomycetota bacterium | reverse complement strand
GGGTTCCGCAGACTGGTGGCGTCAGGCCGTCGTCTATCAGATTTATCCGCGAAGCTATGCCGACCAGAACGGCGACGGCATCGGTGACCTAAAGGGCATCACCGCGCGCGTGCCATACCTAAAGGAACTCGGTGTTGATGCCGTGTGGCTGAGCCCGTTTTATCCGTCGGAGCTTGCCGACGGTGGCTATGACGTTGCCGACTATCGCAACATCGACCCACGCATCGGCACGCTCGAAGAGTTCGATGTCATGCTCGAAACCCTGCACAAGGCCGGCATTCGAATCTTTGTCGACATCGTGCCAAACCACTCGAGCGATCAGCACGTCTGGTTCCAGCAGGCTCTCAAGGCAGCCCCTGGATCGCCAGAGCGCGACCGCTACATCTTCCGTGACGGCAAGGGCGAGCACGGCGAGATTCGCCCATCAGAGCTAGTGAGCCACTTTGGCCCGACCGCCTGGACCCGCATCACCGAGCCGGATGGCACGCCGGGTCAGTGGTACATGCACCTGTTCGCCAAGGAACAGCCCGACTTCAACTGGGACAACCCCGAGGTGCGCGAAGACTTCTTGAAGACCATGCGCTTCTGGAGCGACCGCGGCGTCGACGGCTACCGCATCGATGTTGCGCACGCCCTGGTGAAAGACCTCAAGAACGGTCACCTGCCTGAGCGCCAGTCGTATGACGTGTCGGTCATGAAAGACGACGGCACCGACGACCTCTTCGACCGCGACGAGGTGCACGAAATCTATGCGTCGTGGCGCAAAGTATTCAACGAGTATGACCCTCCTCGCGTTGCCGTAGCCGAGGCCTGGGTGCACGCCAATCGTCGCGCGCGCTATGCCTCGACCGAGGGACTTGGCCAGTCGTTCGCCTTTGACCTGTTGGGCACTCCGTGGAATGCCAAGAAGTTCCACGACACCATCGCATACCAATTGAAGGCAGCCGATGAAACCGGTTCGTCGACCACCTGGGTGTTCTCGAACCACGACGTGATTCGCCACGCGACCCGATTTGGTCTGCCTGAATCGGCTCTGGCCAACCTGCCAAAGTGGTTCCGTTCGGCAGATCGCGAGAAGCTGATCGACAAGAAGGTTGGCCTCGACCGCGCGCGCGCAGCCACCATGCTGGTGTTGGGCCTGCCTGGTTCGACCTACCTCTATCAGGGTGAAGAGCTTGGTCTGCAGGAGCCGCTCAACATTCCGAGCGAGCAGATGCAAGACCCACAGTGGTTCCGCAACGAGGGTTCGATCAGCCGCGATGGCTGCCGTGTTCCGATGCCATGGACCCGCACCGGTTCGTCGTTTGGCTTTGGCCCTGGTGGCGCACACCTGCCACAGCCGAGCTGGTTTGGCGAGTGGTCGGTCGAGGCACAGGATGGCGTCAAGGGTTCGACCCTCGAACTTTATCGCGCCGCGCTGCGCCTGCGCCGCCAGCTGCTGACCGAAGAGAAGCTCACCTGGGTCAAGCACTGGCTCAACCCAAACGTGCTGCACATCGTTCGCCCTAACGGCTGGATTGTGATGACCAACTTTGGTGCCAAGCCGGTCAAGCTGCCTAAGGGTCAGCTGCTGATTGCGTCGGCCGAGCTGGTTGACGGCAAGCTGCCTGCAAACGCGACCGCCTGGTTGCAGCGCTAAGACAAAGTAAAGGGCGCCGCGGGAATTTTTTCCTGCGGCGCCCTTTGCGTTAATGAGCTTTAGTAAGCGCCGAACTCTTCGACCGAGCAGAACTCGCGCACGCCCGAGGCCGACGAGGCCTTGATGCAAACGGCTGGCGCATCCACGGTCGTGGTGATTTCGAGCGAGACGAAGTCGTCGTCGTTGTCCCAGCGCAGTTCGATGCGGTCGTTGCCTAGCACTGCCCACGAGAACGAACCCTCGAAGGCGTTGTGCTTGCGCAGGCGGGCGAGTGCGATGATGCCGCGGGTGACCGGCTGCTCGAGTGCCTCGTGAATCTCGGCCACGGTGTAGTTGTGGCGGTTGGTGTCGCGGCCCTGGGCGGTTCGAGCAAAAAGTTCGCGGTCGTCCATGCCGTTGAGCAGGCCGACGTAATAAACCTGTGGCTCGCCCGGCAAGAAGAACTGCACGGCACGCATAGCGAAGTATGCGGTGTCGTTGGCGACGATGTTCGGCAGGGTCGCGTTGATCTGGTGCGGCAGGCTGAACCACTGAGGAACAACCGAGGCGAGCGCCGAGTGACCGTGAGTGTTCTTCTCGGCGACCTCAAAGATGTAGGCCATCTCGTCCTGAGTAATGAGGCCCGGGCGACCGTTGATCGGGCCGCCGTCAATGACGCCATAGCCATCGTGGGTGTCGAGCACGTTGAGGCAGTTGTTTGGGCGAATCTGGAACCAGTTGTCGAGGCGGTCGACCGTGCCGGTGAAGAACGAGTGCAGCAGCAACGGTGCAGTCTGGAAGTCGTAGATCAGGTCGACCAGTGGCGCGATGTCGAGCTGCTGGGTGTAGTGGGCATGAACCTCGACCAGCACGCGCATGTCATACGAGTGAATTAGGTCGGTGATTTCTTTGACGAACTCGAGGGTCTCTGGAGTCATGAACGAGTCGGTGCCAGGGGTCTTAACGGCATAGCCGACTGCGTCGAGGCGAACGACCTTGACGCCGCCCGACTTGAGGGCCTCGAGAACGGCCTTGAGGTAGTCCTGGCCCTTCTCGTGCTTGATGTCGATGTCGACCTGCGAAGGCATGAAGGTGGTCCAGACCAGGCGGCGCTTGCCGTTGACCTCATACGCGGTGAATGGCATGCCCGGGCGTGGGCGATAGAACGAGGTGATGCCCTCTTCGGTGCCGCCGTTAGGAAAAACGGTGTCGAAGGTGAGGAACATGCCGGCGTACTCGCTGGCGTCGCCCTTTTCTTGCCAGTCGATGAATTCTGGCGACAAGTATGAGGCGTGGTTGACGATCAGGTCGGCGGTCAGCTCGTGGGTCTCGCTGATGCGCTTGAAGTCGGCCCAGGTGCCAAGGCGTGGGTCAACGATTTTGTGGTCGATCGGGTCGAAGCCGGCATCGTCGCCATCGTATGGGTGAAAGAACGGCAGCACGTGAATGCCGTCGAAGTCGGCCAGCGGGCCCTTCAAAAGCTTTTCGATTTCGCCTAGGTTTCCGCCAACGCGCTCTGCGTAAACAAGGATGCTGGTGCCCGACATGTGTGCCTCTCGTTGAATCTTTGACTAGGCTAGCGGAATTTTTGTAAGCGTTTACAAAGCGCGCGGAATCGTTAGCGAATTGGGCAAAAAGCGGCTGCTTTCTGGGGCTTTGGTGCGGGTTCTTGGGGCGCAATCTAGACTTGTCTAGTGACCGAACAACGCCAGGTTCGCCCCACCACAGAGGGCTGGAAACAGAAGCTAGACGCCGAGGGGCGACCGCTTTTGCAGTTTGCCGAGCCTAAGGGCAAGCAACCACCAGTGCACCTGGCCGATCTGACGCCTGACGAGCGCGTCGCGCGCCTAAAAGAACTGGGTCTGCCAGGCTTTCGTGCCAAGCAGTTGGCCACCCACTATTTCAGTCACTACACCAGCGATCCAGCGCAGATGACCGACCTGCCGGCCAACATTCGCGAGCAGTTGGCGGCGGGAATGCTGCCGAAGCTCTGCACCGAGGTTCGGCGCCTGCAAACCGACAAGGGCGACACCATCAAATTCCTTTGGCGCCTGTTTGACGGCGCGATGGTCGAGTCGGTGCTCATGCGCTACCCCGGTCGCATCACCCTGTGTGTTTCTTCGCAGGCGGGTTGCGGCATGAACTGCCCGTTCTGCGCCACCGGCCAGGCTGGTCTGACTCGCAATATGTCGGCCGCCGAAATTGTCGACCAGGTCGTGCAAGCCAACGCCGCGATCGCGCGTGGTGAACTTGGCGGCCGCAAGGGCGGCGACCCAGAAAACCCTGAGCGTGTGACCAACATTGTGTTCATGGGCATGGGTGAACCACTGGCCAACTACAACCGCTTGATGCAGGCAATCCGCACGATGCTTGCTCCACAGCCCGAGGGTCTTGGAATGTCGGCGCGCAACATCACTGTGTCGACAGTCGGCCTGGTGCCGTCGATTTACAAGCTGGCCGACGAAGACCTGCCTCTGACATTCGCCCTTTCGTTGCACGCACCCGACGACGAGCTTCGCAACGAGATGATTCCGGTTAACTCGCGCTGGAACGTCGACGAGGCGCTCGATGCCGCACGCGCATACTTCGAAAAGACTGGTCGTCGCGTTTCGATTGAGTATGCGCTGATCAAAGACATGAACGATCACGCCTGGCGCGCCGAGTTGCTCGCCGAAAAGCTCAACGCCCGCGGCAAGGGCTGGGTGCACGTGAACCCGATTCCGTTGAACCCGACCCCGGGTTCGGTATGGACCGCCTCGTTGCCTGAGACGACTCGCGTTTGGATCTCGAAGCTCGAGGCCGCCGGCATTCCGACCACGCTTCGCGACACTCGAGGCAAAGAGATTGATGGCGCCTGCGGTCAGCTGGCTGCCGCCGAATAGGCAGTGGCCTCGCCGCAAAGCCCGCGACAAAAAACTTAGGGCCCGTCCAACTGGACGGGCCCTAAGTTTTACCTGGCTGGTATTACTTGTTGCTCAGGCGGATGGTTACACGACGGATCTGGTTGCCAACAACCGTCTCCTGCATGCCGACCTGTGACTTTGCAGTCAGGCTCGAGTTAATGCCCAGGGCATACGAGCACGAGTTAGCCGCGCGATTGCGTGACAGGGCTGCGTCAACCGCAAGAACGGTTGGGCCCATGGTGTAACCGGTGCAGTACATGTGAGCGTAGCCAGGGTACTTCTTGATGAATTTGGTGATGGTGGTCTTCATGCCCGAGGTCAGCACTGGCGAACCAGGTGCAAAACCGCTCAGCGTGATGATCACATCTTTATCGGTTGGGTCGGTCGCTGGCGCAGGCTTTGCGGCCTCGTAGTAGGTGAAGCTGCGGGCGATGCGAAGAGCGCCTGCGGTCACGACGATGTTGATATCAACCAGGCCGACGTTGTGTGCCGGAATGACGAACACAATCTTCTGGCAGGTGTTCGACACAATCTTGGCCGCGGTGGCATCGACCACAACGCTGGTTGCGCCACAGAGGTTCTCGCCATTGATGGTTGCGTTGCCGCCACCTGGGGTCAGCGAACGGTTAGGCGTCAGGTTCAGCGCCAGTGGAACAGCAGGGCGCACGGCATCGTTGATGATGACCACGTAGTTGCGGG
>JBEEJX010000089.1:0-3235 GCA_041168965.1 Actinomycetota bacterium | reverse complement strand
TGCTGTCGGTGATGGCGATTTCAACCACGGTCGGTTCGCTGCTATTCGAGCGCGTCGCCAAGGTGCTGAGCTTTGCCAACATTTTGCGGGTTGCGATTTTGGGCGTCTCGATCGGCATGCTGCCGATGTCGTTGTTGCCGGCACAGTGGGCGATGCTCGCGTTCGGCGTGGTGCTGGGCCTTGCCTGGGGTCCGTTGCCGGTGCTGCTCAATACCGTGATCCAGCGACTGATTCCGGCCAATAAGCGCGGCCGCGTCTTTAGCCTCGAGATGACCCTCTGGACGGCCGGGCCGATGATCAGCATGACCTTCGCGGGAATGGCAGTGGATGCGTTTGGTGTGCGCGTCGTGTATCCGGCACTGGCCGTCTTGGTGCTGATTGCCTCGGTAATCGTGTCGACCCGCAAGTCGCTCGCCGACCTAAATCGTGCCGAATTGGCCGACTAACGAACCGATCTCTAGGCGTTAGGTCGCCAGGCTAGACGAGCTCGAAGACGCCCTGCAGAATTTCGGTTGGGCGGAACGGATACTTGCGGATCTCGGCGTCGTCGGCGATTCCGGTGAGCACGAGCACGGTGTGCAGACCAGCCTCGATGCCGGCCACCACGTCGGTATCCATGCGGTCGCCAATCATGCCGGTCGATTCCGAGTGAGCCTGAATCTTGTTCATGGCCGAACGGAACATCATCGGGTTTGGCTTGCCCACGATGTATGGCTCGCGGCCGGTGGCCTTGGTGATCAACGCGGCGACCGAACCAGTTGCAGGCAGCACGCCATCGGCGCTTGGACCAGTTGCGTCTGGGTTGGTGGCAATAAAGCGCGCGCCGTTGTTAATCAGGCGAATCGCCTTGGTCAGGCTGTCAAAGTTGAAGTTGCGGGTCTCGCCGAGCACCACATAGTCGGGGTTGAAATCGGTCATCACATAACCGATCTCGTGCAGCGCTGTGGTTAGGCCCGATTCGCCCAGCACGTATGCGGTGCCGTTTGGCTGCTGCTTGTTCAAGAAAGCGGCGGTTGCCATAGCCGAGGTCCAGATGCGGTCCTCAGGAACATCAAGGCCGCCGGCGCGCAGGCGAGCCGAAAGGTCGCGCGGAGTGAAGATCGAGTTGTTGGTCAGCACCAAAAACGGGGTGCCGTCGGCCTGCCACTTGGCGATCAACTCGCACGCTCCCGGCAGGGGGTGGCCTTCGTGCCAAAGCACGCCATCCATGTCGGTGAGCCAAGCCTTGATTTTGCTGCGATCTGCCATGCGACAAGCCTACCCGCGAGGCGCGCTCGCTTGGCCCGAGGTGGCTGCAGGCGGCAAAAACTAGACTGGATGAGTGAGCACAAATACAGCCGAGGGCATCAAACAACTAAAGCGTGAGCGCCTTGGCGGTGTTCTGCTAATCGCCGCCGCCGCCGTGGCCTTGGTGCTGGATAACTCGCCCGTTGCGGTCGGCTATCAGGCCGTTCAGCACATTGAAATCGTCAAAGAAATCGCGATCTTCGTTTTCTTCTTTAGTGTTGGCATCGAGCTGCGCCACGAGATTCGTCACGGCAGCTTGCGCAATCCAAGAACCGCAATTGTGCCGATTTTTGCCGCGATGGGCGGCATGCTCACCCCGGTGATTGTCTATTCGCTGTTCAACGCCGGAACCCCGACCGAGGCGGGCTGGGGCATTCCGATGTCGACCGACATCGCTTTCGCGTTGGCCATTTTTGCGATTGCGGGTCGCGGCCTGTCCAAGGCCACTCGCACGTTCGTCATGACGGTTGCGGTTGCCGATGACTCGCTCACAATTTTGATGATCGCGGTGTTCTTCACCTCGAGCTTTAGCGTGCTTTCGATCGTCTCGTTGGCTGGCGTGGCCTCGGGGCTCTTGATTCCCGGCGCCGGCAAGCTGATGCCCAAGCTCGGCCCAATCGTGTCTTATGTGGCGTTGCCAATCTTTGCTTTCTATGCCGCCGGCGTTAGCCTCAATGGGCTTGACGTAGCCGCCGCGATTGCCTCGCCGATCGCAGTCGGCATCGTGCTCGGCCAGCTAATCGGCAAGCCACTTGGCGTTCTCGGCACGGCCTGGCTGGTTACCAAATCGCGTCTGGGGCAGCTGCCTGCCGACCTGAGTTGGCGAGATCTGCTTTCGGTTGGTTGGCTGTTCGCCATGTGCTTCACGGTTTCGATGCTCATGGTCGAACTATCGTTCCCGTTGGCTCACGGCACGGCCACCTTTTCGAGTGGCGCGGTTGACTCGCATGCGCTCTCGGTGGTCAGCGTTTTTGTTGCCACGGCAATCGCCGGTGTCGTTTCGGCCGTGACGATGCGGGCACGTGCACGCTCGCTAAAGGTTGCGCGATGACAGACTCGAACACCTCAGATTCGAACACCCCAGACTCGAACCCGTCACCAGAGCAGACCACCTGGGGTGTCGGCCCATGGCAAGGCGAATGGCCAGCCGGAGTCGGCGAGCCGGGCAACCCATACGATCCTGAACTGCTGACCAATGGCGACACCCGCAACGTGCTCGATGAGTTTCGGTACTGGTCGATGGATGCGATCATCGCCAACCTCGATGCGCGCCGCCACAAGTTTCACGTTGCCATCGAAAACTGGCAGCACGACCTAAACATCGGTTCGATCGTTCGAACGGCCAACGCGTTTTTGGCGGCCGAGGTGCACATCATCGGCAATCGCCGCTGGAACCGCCGAGGCGCAATGGTCACCGACCGCTACCAACACGTGCGTCACCATCCGACGGTCGAAGACTTCATCGCGTGGTCGCGCACGGCTGGCGAGGCCGGCGGCCAGCTGCCAATCATCGCAATCGATAACGTGCCTGGTTGCCAAAAAATCGAGAAGTATGCGCTGCCCGAGGCCTGCGTGTTGCTGTTCGGCCAAGAGGGCCCTGGCCTCAGCGAGGCCGCGATTGACGCCGCCGACGTCGTGCTCGAGATCAGCCAGTTCGGCTCAACTCGTTCGATCAACGCCAGCGCCGCAGCCGCAGTGGCTATGCACGCCTGGGTGTTGCAACACGTAACGTTCGACTAGTAACCGCTCGAGGCTGCGTCGAAAATCGCCATCACGGCCGAAATTACGCCGATCGCCAAGGCGATTACGCCCGCGGTAAACCAGCCCTTGTCTGACTTACTGATGCTCGGCTCAGCAACGTGCTTGTTTGTCCAGTGTGGCTGGTTCTCGTCGAACCCACCGATGCGAGTGAATGGCGAGCGTGCATCGTATTCATTGAACGGCAAGA
>JBEEJX010000088.1:0-3941 GCA_041168965.1 Actinomycetota bacterium | reverse complement strand
CGAGAATGGATGCCATGGAACGCATTCAACTGCCAAAGACCGACCTGACCGTAGCCCGACTCTGCCTTGGCGGCAACGTATTCGGCTGGAGCGCCGACGAGACGCAAAGCCACGGCGTGCTGAACGCATACCAAGAGCTGGGCGGCAACTTCGTTGACACCGCAGACATGTATAGCGAGTGGGCTCCGGGCCACATCGGCGGCGAGAGCGAGGTTGTGATCGGCAACTGGATGCGTGAGCGCAAGAACCGTGACAACGTAATCGTGGCAACCAAGGTTGCCAAGTTGAGCACCCGGCCAGGGTTGAGCCGCGCCAACATCATCGCCGCCTGCGACGATTCGCTGCGCCGCCTGCAGACCGACCACATCGACCTCTATTACGCGCACGAAGACGACCAGACCGTCGAGCTAGCCGAGACGCTCGGGGCGTTCGACGAGCTGCAGCGCGCGGGCAAGATTCGATTTGCCGCGGCCTCGAACTACACCGGCACTCGCCTGCGCGAGGCTGCCGCGGTTAGCCGCGAGTTGGGCCTGACCGAATACGTTGCCGTGCAGAACCACTACAACCTTCTCGAGCGCGACGAGTATGAAACCGACGCCCGCCCTGCCGTGCAAGAACTGGGCCTCTCGGGCATTCCGTTCTTTGGTTTGGCCCGCGGATTCTTGAGCGGCAAGTACCAGCCGGGCGTCGAGATTGACTCGGTACGCGCAAGCGGTGTGACCCAATACCTAAATGCCCGCGGCTGGGGTGCGATCGAACGCCTGCAGCGAATCGCCAATCACCAGTCGACCGACGGCCGCAAGGTGCACGTGTCGGCGGTTGCCCTGGCCTGGTTGCGCCAGCAGCCGACCATCGCGGCACCGATCGCCAGCGCGCGAACCGTCGACCAGCTGCACCAGTTCGCCGTCGAGCTAACTCTCAGCGCCGAAGAGCTCGCGTTCCTCTCGAAATAACCCTCAACTCGGAATAACCCGCCAACCCCCGCTGTTAGCCTCAGAGGTGAAGTGCGCGCGGCGCATACATCGATTCATCGGGGAGTCAGAAAGAGACAAATGCATCGTCTTGCCAAATTGAGCCTCAGCAACCGTTCGGTTGTTGCTCTTGCCACCGCGATCATCGCGATGTTCGGTTTTATCTCGCTTGGTTCGCTCAAGCAAGAGCTCATTCCGAGCTTCGAGACGCCACAGGCCGCCGTGGTCACCACCTATATCGGCGCAAGCCCCGAGGTGATCGACAAGCAGGTCAGCCAGGTAATCGACAACGCCGTGCGCCAACAAGATGGCCTGGTTTCGTCGACCACCACCTCGCAGGCGAACATCTCGATCGTTCGTGTCGAGTTTGAATTCGGCACTCCGACCTCGAAGGTCAAAGAGAACATCGCGGCGGCACTCGCGAGCGTGCAGAGCACCCTGCCGGCCGATGCAACACCAAAGATTCTGAGTGGATCGTTCGACTCGGTGCCAATCATCGCCCTTGGCGTGAATGCAACCGACGGCAACAACGAGGCCCTCGGCCAGAAGCTCACCGACATCGCCGTGCCTGCCCTACAGCAGATCTCCGGCGTGCGCGACGTGGCGCTCTCGGGCACCATCGACAAGCGCATCAACCTGACGCTGAAGCAGAGCGTTCTGGCGGCAAACGGCCTCAGCCAGCAGAGCATCGTCTCGGCGCTGCAGGCCAACGGATTCGTGCTGCCAGCCGGCACAATCGACGACAAGTCGGGTTCGATTTCGATCGAGGCCGGCACCCCCGTCAATTCGCTGGCCGTGTTCGAGAACCTGCCGCTAATCGGCACAAAAACCTCGGTTTCGACCACTACCCCACAGATCCCGTCGAGCGTGCTGTCGCAGCTCGGTGGCCTCGGTGGCCTGACCGGTTCAACCGGTGGCTTCCAGCTTCCGTCGTCGTCGACAACAACGACCTCGACCGTCGCCCTAAAGATCAAAGACGTTGCGACCGTCAAGTATGAAAACGCGCCAGTCACCTCGATTGCGCGCGTGAACGGCAAGCCTTCGCTGTCGCTTTCGATCACCAAGACACAGGATGCCAACACCGTGGCCGTGTCGCACGCGGTGGCCGCCCAGATCGACGACCTCAAGAAAAAGCTCGGTGCCGTCGAGATCACCACCGTGTTTGACCAGGCGCCATACGTTGAAAAGTCGCTCGAAGACCTCACCACCGAGGGCCTGCTGGGCCTCGGCTTTGCGATTGCCGTGATCCTGCTGTTCCTGATGTCGGTTCGCTCGACTCTGGTGACCGCAATCTCGATTCCGACCTCGGTGTTGATCACGTTCATCGGCCTCGACAGCTTTGGCTATTCGTTGAACCTGCTGACCCTGAGCGCGCTCACGATTGCCATTGGTCGCGTGGTTGACGACTCGATCGTGGTAATCGAAAACATCAACCGTCACCTGGCCTACGGCGAGCCTAAGAAGAAGGCGATCCTGCGTGCCGTGCGCGAAGTTGCCGGTGCGATCACCGCGGCGACCATCACCACGGTTGCCGTCTTCTTGCCAATCGCACTCGTTTCGGGCCTGGTCGGCGAGTTGTTCCGCCCATTCTCGATGACCTTCACGATTGCGCTGATTGCATCGCTGTTCGTTTCGTTGACCATCGTGCCGGTGCTCGCCTACTGGTTCTTGAAGGCTCCTGAGGCGGTCGAGTTCAAGACCGAGGCCGCGGCCGCCAAGCACGCCGAGGCTGTCCGCCACGAGGAGGAAGAACGCGAGCGCAAGTCGCTGCTGCAGCGCGGTTACCTGCCTGTGCTGAGCTGGACCCAGAAGCGTCCGGTGCTGACCATCGTCGCCTCGGTTCTGGTTCTATTCATCACCTTCGGCCTAGTGCCGCAACTCAAGACCGACTTCATCGGCAACTCGGGCTCGAACTCGTTCGTGCTCAACCAGACCCTCGCAGCCGGCGCCACGCTCGACGACAAAGACAAGGCAGCGGCCAAGGTTGAGTCGATCCTGTTGAGCCACAGCGAGGTCGATGTTGTGACCACCACCATCGGTTCGTCGGGCGACGGTCGCGTTGCATTCGGCGCCGCGGCTGGTGGCACCTCGATGCAGGTAACCACCAAGGATGGCATCGACCAGGATGCCTTCAAGAAGACCCTCGAGACCGCATTCAAAAAGGATGCGTCGCTAGGCGAGGTTAAGTTCTCGTCGGGTGGCGGCCCATCGTTCGGCTCGTCGTCGACCGTTGACATCAAGCTGACCGCAACCAACGACCAGGCGCTTGTCGCCGGCATCAAGGCCGTTCAGACCAAGATGCAGGGCATCAAGGATGTGACCGAGGTAACCAACTCGCTTGCCGAAAAGCAGCGCACCCTCAAGATCACCGTCGACCGCCTAGCCGCGGCACGCAAGGGCCTCACCGAAATCGCAGTCAGCGGCATCGTGGCATCGACCATGCGCCCAACCAGCATTGGCAAGGTCAACATCGACAACGTCGAGACCGCTATCTATGTGACCAAGAAGGATGTGCCTGCGACGATCGCCGAGGTCAAGGCAATCTCGATTCCTACCGCTTCTGGTGCGGTTCGACTCGACTCGATCGCCAAGGTAGAGCTTTCGAGCGTGCCGGTTTCGATCACCACCGAGAAGGGCGACCGCACCGCCAACGTGATGCTGACGCCATCGGGCAAGAACCTTGGCGCAATCACCGCAGAGGTCACCAAGCGCCTCGACACGGTGACGTTGCCGGCCGGCGTTAGCGCCTCGATCGGTGGTGTCTCGGCATCGCAGGCCGACTCGTTCAAGCAGCTGGGCATGGCACTGCTGGCCGCGATTGCGATCGTATTCGTGGTCATGGTTGCCACGTTCCGCTCGATCGTTCAGCCGTTGATTCTGCTGATCTCGATTCCGTTTGCTGCCACCGGCGCGTTCACGTTGCTGTTGGCCACCGACACCGCGCTCGGCGTGCCATCGCTGATCGGCATG
>JBEEJX010000087.1:0-17293 GCA_041168965.1 Actinomycetota bacterium | reverse complement strand
CGCAACGGCGCGAATCTCTTTGCAAACCTCGACGCCATCTTTGCCAGGTAGCATCCAGTCGAGCAGAACCATGTCTGGCTTCTCGTTGGTGAAAACCTGCAGGGCGCTTGAGCCATCCTCGCAAAAAACAACTTCGAAGCCACTGGTCTCAAGGATGATGGCGACCATGCCGCGGATTGCCGCGTCGTCATCGACTACAAGAATCTTGTAAGCCATTGCTGCCCTTTGCTGTTAGTTCGTTGCCGAAACCCAATGAATCTAATTAATAGCGGTAGTGCTCGACCTTATAAGGACCATCGACCGAAACTCCGATGTAGTCGGCCTGTTCCTGGGTCAGACGGGTTAATTCAACACCAAGCGCGGCAAGGTGCAAATTAGCGACCTTTTCGTCGAGGTGCTTAGGCAGCACATAGACACCGACTGGGTATTCGCTCTGCTTGGTGAAAAGTTCGAGCTGTGCGAGCACCTGGTTGCTGAACGAGTTGCTCATCACGAAACTTGGGTGACCGGTTGCGTTGCCGAGGTTCATGAGGCGACCCTCGCTAAGCACGAGGATCGAGCGGCCGTTTGGCAGACGCCACTCGTGCACCTGCGGCTTGATCTCGATCTTTTCGGCGCCGTCGACCTTGGCCAGACCGGCCATGTCGATCTCGTTGTCGAAGTGACCAACGTTAGCCACGACGGCCTGGTGCTTCATTTTGAGCATGTGCTCAACGGTCAAAATGTTGCTGTTGCCGGTGGCGGTCACGAAGATGTCGACCTGGTCGATCACGCTCTCGATTCGAGCAACCTGGAAGCCATCCATCGCGGCCTGCAGAGCACAGATCGGGTCGATCTCGCTCACGATGACACGAGCACCCTGGCCACGCAGCGCCTCGGCCGAACCCTTGCCAACGTCGCCATAGCCGGCCACGAACGCGACCTTGCCGCCCATCAGAACATCGGTTGCGCGGTTGATGCCGTCTGGCAGCGAGTGTCGAATGCCGTACTTGTTGTCGAACTTCGACTTGGTGACCGAGTCGTTCACGTTGATGGCCGGGAACAACAATTCGCCGCGCTTGTGGAACTCGTATAGGCGGTGAACACCTGTGGTGGTCTCTTCGGTGACGCCCATTACCTCGGCGGCGATCTGAGTGAATCGGCCAGGCTCGGCAGCGATCGAAGAACGCAGCAGCTCGAGAATGACCGCATACTCTTCGCTGTCGTTGGCGCTGGTCGCAGGCACGGCGCCGGCGAGCTCGAACTCGCGACCCTTGTGCACCAGCAGGGTGGCGTCGCCGCCGTCGTCAAGAATCATGTTTGGGCCGATGTAGTCGGCACCAGCCTCGGCGGCCTCGGCCGACCAGTCGAAGATGCGGTCGGTGCACCACCAGTATTCGGCGAGGGTCTCGCCCTTCCAGGCGAACACAGGGATGCCGGTTGGCGCCGCGGGAGTGCCCGCACCCACGACGATTGCAGCCGCCGCTTCGTCTTGAGTCGAGAAGATGTTGCACGAGGCCCAGCGCACCTGGGCGCCAAGTGCCGCGAGGGTTTCGATTAGCACCGCGGTCTGCACGGTCATGTGCAGCGATCCGGCGACGCGAGCGCCCTTGAGTGGCTGGCTGGCCGAGAACTCGGCGCGAAGTGCCATGAGGCCAGGCATCTCGTTTTCGGCGAGGCGAATCTGGTGACGGCCGGCCTCGGCTAGCTCGAGGTTTGCGACTCGAAACTGGTCGGCCGAAAGAACGTTTTGTGCGGCTGCAGACATGTCGAAATTACTTTCTAATCAGTGCGAGGACTTCATCACGAAGGCTGTGCATTAATGACTCGTCAGAGGCTTCGACGTTAAGGCGCAGGAGAGGCTCGGTGTTCGAGCTACGAACATTAAACCACCACCAAGGCTCGCCGGCAGCGTTCTTGTGGCCGCCGTTTGGGCTGGTGATCGTGAAACCATCGAACTCTTCGACCGGGCCACGACCCTCAAAGGCCGCAATGATTCGCGCGCGAGCCGCAGGCACATCGGTCACGGTCGAATTGATTTCACCCGACATGAAGTATGGGTTGTACTGCTTGGCGAATTCGCTCAGCGGAGCAGCCTGCGCACCAAACTCGGCGAGCACGTGCATCGCGGCGAGCATGCCGTTGTCGGCACCCCAGAAGTCGCGGAAGTAATAGTGCGCCGAGTGCTCGCCACCAAAGACGGCGTTGGTTTCGGCCATCGCATCCTTAATCAGGCTGTGGCCGACCTTGGTGCGGTACGGCTTGGCGCCATCTTCGGCGATTACCTCTTCGACGATGCGCGAGGTGAGTAGGTTGTGCAGCACGGTGATTGGTGCGCCAGGGTTTTGAGCCTTCTCGCGAGCGATCTCGCGGCGGGCAACGATCGCGGCGACCGCGCTCGGGGTCACCGGCTGGCCGAGCTCGTCGATCACAAAGCAACGGTCGGCATCGCCATCGAAGGCGAGACCGATGTCGGCGCCGTGCTCGAGCACAGCGGCCTGCAGGTCGACCAGGTTCTTTGGGTCGAGCGGGTTGGCCTCGTGGTTCGGAAAACTGCCATCGAGTTCGAAATACATCGGAATGATCTCGAGCGGCAGGCGGGCCAGATCGGTTGCGTGACCGAGAACGGCCGGCACGGTCATGCCACCCATGCCATTGCCGGCATCGACGACCACCTTGAGCGGGCGGATGTCGCCAAGGTCTACCAGTTCGCGCAGGTAGCTCGCGTAGCGAACCAGAATGTGCTCCGAGCGCAGCGAACCAGGCTGCGCAACCTCGTCGATGCCGTTTTCGACGTATGCGATTGCACGGTCGCGGATTGCGGCAAGGCCGGTGCCAAGGCTGATGCCTCGGGCTCCGGCGCGCGAAAACTTGATGCCGTTATAGGTGGCCGGGTTGTGCGAGGCGGTGAACATCGCGGCCGGGGCGTTGAAGACACCCGAGGCAAAGTAGCTTTCGTCGGTCGAGCAGAGCCCGATCGAAACCACGTTGGCGCCACGCGCCATCGCGCCGCGCGCAAAGGCATCGGCGAATTCCGGCGATGAGTCGCGCATGTCGTGACCAACAACAACATCGCTGCCCGCGGCACCGAGTTCGTCAACGAAGCCGGCGGCGAGTGCCTCGACAATCTCGATGGTCAGGTCTTTGCCGACCAATCCGCGCACGTCGTAGGTCTTGACAATGGCGTCCCAATTGATGTTGCTCATGTTGTGCTCTGTGCTTTCGGTTGTGCCGCTGGCGCTGTGGCCGTTCGGCGCTGGTTTGGGGCTAGGCGACGCTCGTGTGACGCACGAGTTGCCAGCCGTTTGGTGCAACGAAGTTCTTGGTGTGATCGCGGCACAAATCGTGCGCGTGGGGTTCGGCTCGCTCGGTCAATGGCCCCAAGACCGCGACCGACGCCGAGTAGTCGAACGTCAAAGTGGCAACCGCAATTTTGCTGCAACCTTGCTTGGAACAGGGGCGTTCAGACATCGGTTCAAGAATACCGCGTGCGCCTAAACTTGCGGCATGGACATCAGCCGCAACTCGCATCGAGACCGCCACGGTCGCGGCGTGCGTGGCCTGCTAGTTCGGTCGCCTTTCCGCGGCCCGAAGCACCCGTCGAACTTCAACGACATCGTTGCCGGTTCGGTCGAATACCTGCGCAACGGGTATCCCGATGACTTTGCCAAGCTGCGCTGGGTGGTGCTGCAAGAGGGGCCGGTGCAAACCATCGACGGCGTCGAGCGCGTTCGCCGCTGGAGCAACGACCCGTCGACCATGACCATCTATATCTATCGATTGCCGATCGAGCGCCTTGGCCACGTGCGTCGCATGGATGCGCTGCACGAGCGCATGCACATCGAGGAATACGTTTTTGCGGCGGCCGCCGACCTGGTCGGCAAGGATCCGTTCGAGTTCTTGCCCGGCCACTAGCTTCGCATCGGGCGATCGCTAGCGAACGCTGACCTGCAGCTTCGAACCGAGGTTCTTGTAGTCGGTGATCGGCAGGGTTGCCACCGCCGAATCGACGTCGATCACCAGGTTTGCGCGCGGCGCATCCGAATCGGTCTTCAACCACACGAGCGCTCCGGCGGTTAGCCCGATGCTGCGAACCTCGCCCGCCGCTAGGGTCACCACCGGCGCGGTTGCCGAGCTGACCTGCTGCGGGCTGCCGATTGCGATCTTTACCGGAGTCTTTGCAGGGTTGCCTAGCGAGAGTCGAGTGATTCCGCTGCGCGGCACCTGAAATGCGCGGATGCCCTTGAGGCTGGCGCCGGCCTGCAGCCAGGCAAAGTCGGTCGCCGGCGACTTGGTCTTGTTGGTTCGTGGCAGGCGTATGGCCGCACGAATCGGCCTGTCGGCGCTCACGAAGGCCACGTAGTCGCCATCGGCGAGTCCGGTCAGAGGAACATCGGTGGTGGTTCCGGTGGTGACGGTCTGACGCAGCACGGTGCCGAAGGTGTTGGCGGTGCTACCGAAAAGTTGCGCGGTGACGGTGATGGTCTTTGCGCCGGTCGAGTCGGCTGGCACGAAGATTCGCAACATCGGCGTTTGATCGGCGTATGCGGGGCGCGTCTTGATGATGGCGGCCGCATCGGCGGTGCCACGCAGCATCAGCCCGGGAATCACGAGGCTCTTGGCAAGCTCGGTCGACGGAGCGATGAAGTCGCTGCCACCGGGGATCGTGCCGCGCACCACGCGCTGTTGAATCCATGCGGCTACGGCTCCGCCAGATGCGGTGAGGCGCAGAGTCAGCGTGGCCTGGTTGACCAGGCTCGAGGCCAACGGAACAATCAGCGTGCGACCGGCAGGCACTGAAAGGCCGGCTAGGCCATCGACCTTAACCTGGCCGCCGTTCGAGAACGCCGCGATGTCGATTTGGGCGTCGACCTGGCTCGGGTTAACCACGACCATGAGGGCCTCTCGACCAACCGTGGTGTCGCCGCCAACGAACCAGTGCTCGGCGGCCGGCTGCTCGCAGCTTGCGGCCAGCAGACCACTGAAATTGGCCGCGTTCTGCAATTGAAGTTGCGAGGCCGACAACAACTGCGACCCCTGTTCGAGCTTGCCGGTCGGGTCGTCAACCTCGAGCAGCGTGGCGCGCCCAACGCGGTCTGGCACTCCGGTTGATGCACTGGTTGGTGCACCCGAGATGCCGGCCAGGGCCTTGGTTTGCAGGGTTGCCGTGCGCAGCCAATCGATGGCATTGACCTCGGCGCTACCCGACTGATCGAATTCACCGAGGCGCGTGCCACTGGCACCACCCGAGCGAATGGCACCGCCAGGGCATACCACTTGCAGGTTTGGTGCCTTGACCGATTGTTCGGCCGAGCGAACTGCCGAACCGACCTCGATGCCAAAACTCGGTGCCACGATCGAGGCATACGACAAAGCGCCCAACAGCACCAGCAGGGCTGCGGCCGAACCAAGGATGCGCCTAATCAAACTCATCGCCTCCGTTTGGTTCGTCGGTTTGCCCCATGAAGATCTCGGATTCGCGACGAGTGCCCGAACCGCTCGAGCGGCCAGGAATCGCCAACAGCACGAAGGCGGCAATCACGATCAGCTGAATGATCTTGGTGATCGACCACGGCGACGGCACCGACTCGGGCGCGACAGCCAACTTAGGGTTTGGATGTTTGACGCGCCAAAGCTGACCGTATTCAGTCTTGCCGACCGATTCGAGTTCGTCGGCTGCCTCGAGCGAAATCGCCAGCTGTCGAGCGCCGGTCGAACGTGTCTCGGGCAGCAGCACATAGCCGATACCTGAATCCTGCAGAGGCTTGGTGAGGTCGGCGCTGTTCGAGCTAGAAAGGTCGGCAACCAACTGACCAACCTGCCCGTACTCGGCACGCTGACCGGCAAGACCGGCAAGGGCAAAGCGATAGGCAAGACTCAGGTCGTCGAGCTGGATGCCGTCGCCCGAAACCAGCTCGGCCGTGAGCTTGCGTTGACCCATAGCGTCGAAGCCGGTGTCGCGCAGCACCAGAGTCTTGAGCTGACTGCCGCGAGCCGTTTCGGCGGCCACGATCGATGGCACGGCACGGCCATCGGTGAAGCGCTGCGCTGGCGAATTTGCGGCAAAAACTGCGGCGCTTGGAAGCAGCATCGCGAACACCACGACGGCGTATGCGATGCCTCGCCAGGCCTTCGATGGCAAGCGGTCTAGGGCAACCACGAGCAAGGCAATAAGGCCCATTGCGGCCAGCCCAAGCAGTGCGCTCGGCGAACCCGCGACACGTTCGAGAGCCGTGGTCGACGACCCCACACCAACCGCGGCAAAGTCGAGTCGCTGCACCAGCCACGCGCTGACCAACGAGCCGAGCACCAGGAGCCAGAGCGATGCGGCAAACACAAATCGTTTGCTGAGCGTCGCCAAAATCGCGATCAAGATCACAGGCACCGTGAACCAGATTGAGTATGCGCCGAGGCCGAATAGGGTCTTGTCGGCACCGATCGAGCCGCCGAGCAGCAACTGCCAGAACTGCTGCGGCTCGCTCGGCACGGCGACGCCCGGGTCGGCAAGCGTGGTCAGCGGCTGCAGCAAGCCGACTGCCTCGAACCAGACCAGCGGAGCCAGCGCGGCGGCTAGCGGCAGGGGCGTCCAGAACAGATAGCCAAATCGACGCAGACGGGTGAACAGCACCACGACGATTGCCGCGAAGAGTGCCGGCAACAGATTTGGTGCGCTGGCACCCACGGCCAACAGCAACAGGCCGGCCACGCCAACCCACGACCAGGTGCGCGAGGCCGATCGACGCGGGGCGTATTTGCCCAGACCGGCGGCTCGAGCGATCGCGAAGGTTAGCCACGGCAACGCAACGGTGGCCACGATTGCCGGAACGCGAGCATCCAGTTGGGCCTGCGACAGGGTCGGCCAAAGCGCGAACGCGAGGGCACCGATGTTGCGCAACCAGGCTCGCGCGGTAATGAGCGAAAGAGCTCGCCATGCACCCGCAAAGGCCAGGGCCTTTGCCAGCAGCAGGAATAGCGCGAGCCCGAGGCTAGGTTGCCAAGGAGTCAGGCTGCCAAGAGCGAGCAGCACCCAATTGAACGGATCGCTCGGGCCATAGAAGCCCAGGCCAATCTGCTGATAGCTGGCGCCCGCATGCGTGAAAAGTGAATACCAGTCGGCCGACAGCGCGAGCGCTCCCCCACCCACTGCGGCGATGTTGGTCGGCCAAAATCGAAGACTGAGGGCAATCAGAGCCAGAGCAATCCAGGGGCCGCCGGCGCCGGCAAAACTTAGGCGATCGCCAATCGTGCGCGTGGTGTCGACGGCACCGTCTTGCAGCAGAGGGCTGGCCTCGGCGTGGCTGGCGCCACCGCTGGTGCCGTCGGTCGCCGAATCGAGGGCCTGGTCGTCGAGTGCCGCATCTGCCAATCGACGCTGACGCAGCTGGGCGCGGGTGGCGCGCAGCTGACCGAGGCTTTGCAGCGTGATGCGCGCACCTCGATTGGCCCGAGCCCTGCCAGCCAGTCTCGAAAAACCGGTCAAAAACACCCAAAAACCGGTCGAGAGCTCGGCCCAGATGCGATTTGGGTGCTTGCTAGCAATGGCCCACGCGGCGCGCAGCACGCCAATCACCGGCGCGAACACGACCAATAGCAGGGCAATCAAAAGTGGTGAGTATGCGATTCTCAGGTGCGCGTTCGCGCGACGCAGCGCGGTGCGCGGGCTGCCCCCGAGCCAGGCCCGCGGCCGTTGCCCGGCGAGCGAAAGCCCCGCGTGCGCAACTCGCGCCTCGGGGGCCACGGCCACGCGATGCCCCGCGCGACGCACACGAACGCACAGTTCGACGTCGGCCGCGAGGTTGGGAGCACCCGCGTCTAGGCCACCAACGGCCGCATAGACATCGGTTCGAATCAACATGCCGGCAGTCGAGATAGCGAGCACATCGTCGAGCGCATCGTGTTGCGCCTGGTCGAGTTCGCCCGAAACCGGCGAGAAGATTTCGCCGCCAGGTGTGAGGGTTAGGCCCAGCTGCTGGATTCGACGTGGGTTATTCCAGTCGACGAGCTTGGGGCCGATCGCGGCAACCGATGGCGAGACCTCGGCAGTGCGAAGCAGTAGCTCAAGTGCGGTGGCCGTAGGTGCGCTGTCGTCGTGCAACAACCAAAGCCAGTTTTGGGCGGTCTCGGCGACCAGTTCGAGGGGTTGGCAGGCCGAGATGGCCGCCGCAAGGTTTTTTATCTGCCCGGTTTGGATCAGAGACTCGCCACCGCGAAGAGTGATTTGCGCGAGCCCACGGTCGCCCGATGTATCGACCAACAAAAGCCGATCGACCGGTCTGGTTTGATTTCGCAGTGCGGCGAGCGTCACCGAGAGGTATTCGCTGTCGCCATTGGCGACCAAGACCGCGGTGACTAGTGGTTTCATGTGACGGCTAGCCAGCCGAGTTATGCGCGCTTCTTGAGCTTGCGGCGCTCACGCTCCGACAGGCCGCCCCAGATGCCAAAACGCTCGTCGTTTGCAAGCGCATACTCGAGGCACTGCTGCTTTACGTCGCAACCAGCGCAGATGCGCTTTGCGTCGCGAGTCGATCCGCCCTTTTCAGGAAAGAACGCCTCAGGGTCGGTCTGGGCGCAGACGGCGTCTGCCTGCCAGGCCATCGGATTGGTGTCTTCGTCAGCGTTCGAGTAAGCCCCCGCAACACCAAGTCGAAGTACATCAACGAACCAGTTATCTGGCACACGACTGCGACTGTCCATACGCTTCCTATCTGACTTTGGGTGGGTCTTCGAGTGGTCGTTTGCAACCGCCTCGAGAACTTCCTCCCGTGTAATTACACCGATGTTATTCGCCCTTCGGCGTGTCGTCAAAATCGAACATTGACCCATTGGTTTAGGGTCGCGCGCGGTGGGTTTTTGAGCGTTCGGTAAACCGAATGCGTGATTGTGCCCTAATTCGGGCCATCGCCCCAACTTCCGCATGAAATCAAGGGGATTCGGTCGCGGGTATCCTGTTGTTATGAGCATTTTGGTCACTGGTGGCGCCGGATACATCGGTTCGCACGTTGTTCGATTGTTACAGAACCGCGGCGAGCAGGTGGTTGTGGTCGACGATTTCAGCACCGGAATCGCCGAGCGTCTTGGCGATGCGACCCAGGTGCACCTCAATCTGGCCGCCCCAGATGCCGTGCACGTATTGACCGATGTGATCAACGAGTATGCGGTCACCGCCGTGGTTCACCTGGCGGCACGCAAGCAGGTCGGCCAGTCGGTCGAACAGCCCGAAGACTATTACCTGCAGAACGTTGGCGGCATGGCCAATCTGCTCACGGCGATGCGCGACTGCGCGGTGACTCGCCTGGTGTTCAGCTCGAGCGCGGCAACCTATGGCATGCCTGATGTTCCCGCGGTCACCGAAGACATCGACTGCCGCCCGATCAACCCATACGGCGAGACCAAGCTGATTGGCGAGTGGCTGGCTGCCGACTCGGCTCGCGCGTGGGGCCTGCGTCAGGCAAACCTGCGCTACTTCAATGTGGCCGGCGCGGGCTGGCCCGACCTTGCCGACACCGCCGTCATGAATCTGGTGCCGATCGTCTTTGCCGCGCTGCGCGATGGCAAGGCTCCAAAGGTATTCGGCGACGACTACGCAACCCCTGACGGCTCTTGCGTGCGCGACTATGTGCACGTGCTTGATCTGGCCGAGGCACACCTTGCGGCGCTCGACTATCTCGAGCGCGACGACCGCCCACACACCACCTTCAACGTTGGCACCGGCACCGGTTCAAGCGTGTTTGAGGTAATCGAGCAGATTCGTCGCACCACGGGGCAACACTTTGAGATCGATGTGGCAGAGCGCCGCGCGGGAGACCCGCCTTATCTGTGCGCCGATGTTTCGCGCATTCGCGAGACCCTAGATTGGCGAGCCAAGAACGGGCTCGCCGAGATTATCGACTCGGCATGGGCCGCTCTGCAGGCCTAACCCAGCGCGATAAAGGCGTCGCCCGAACCGGTGATGCTGAAGTGGCGGGCCTCGGCCGATAGGTATGCCGCCTCGCCGCGGCGCAGAACGGCATGCTCACCCAACGAATTGCTCAGGTCGATCTCGCCGGCAACGCAGAGCACAATCGCCTGCGCAGGCAGGCCAATCTCGGCCAGCAGATTGCCAGCCGAAACGCTCGCGCGATAAAGCCTGAAGTCGTCGACCGGCACCTTGAATTCGACCAGACCATGGGCCAGTTCGACCGGCGCAACGTGCGGCACCTGGCCCGATTCGAAGTTCAGCACCCTGAGCAGTTCTGGCACATCCACATGCTTGTTGGTTAGCCCGCCACGCAAAACGTTGTCGCTGTTGGCCATAATCTCGACGCCCAGACCCGAAAGGTATGCGTGCACGTTGCCTGCCGGCAAAAACAGTGCCTGCCCTGGCTCGAGGTGAACGTGGTTTAGCAGCAGCGCGACTACAACGCCCGGATCACCCGGATACAACTGCACGAGGCGAGCGGCGAGTTCGAAGCGAGCCGAGAAGTCGGCAAGGTGAGCCAGCTCGGTCAGGAATCCGTCGAGCGCGATCGACTCGCCATCGAGCTTGGGCTCGAGCACCGCCTGCACGAGTGCGGCGATTCCCCCGCGCTCGAATTCGGCCAGCCAGTTTTTGGCGATGGCCAAGAAAGTCGGCGACACCTCGATTGCCTCGACCATGTCGAGCAACAGGTTGCGAATCTGCGGCAGCGAACGAAAACCGCACAGCGCCTCGAACTCGCTTAGGGCCACGATCATCTCGGGCTTGTGATTTGAATCCTTGTAGTTTCGATGCCCCGCGCTCAGGCCGATTCCGGCCGCGTTCTCGCGCTCAAAACCGGCTCGAGCCTGCTCAACGGTCGGGTGGGCCTGAATCGAGAGCGGCGAGTCGGCCGCCAGTAGCTTCAGCAAGAACGGCAGATCGGCACCGATGTGCTCGCGCAGGGTGACGTGCAGGTTGTCGGCCAACCGGGTCGGCGAGCCGGCGTGCGTGCCGTACCAAATCTCGGCCATCGGATGGCCGGTCGCGGGCACTCCGAGGTAATCGGAAATCAGGGTCTTCGACCCCCAGGCGTAGTCGCGCGCCTCGTTCTGCAGCTTGACAATCATTGTGGGTCAAGCCTATTTGTCTGAGGCTTTTTGGGGCGCAAATAGACTGGACACCATGACCGCGCTCACTCAACCGATTCGCATCGTGTTCAACACGAACGAGCCAGGTTACAAAGCCAAGACCTGGCTGGCATACATCGCGGTCTTCACTCTCATGGCCGGCGACGCGGTGCGCTATTCGATCGGCTGGTGGGGTTGGGGCGTGCTGCTGGTGGGCATAGCTAGCACGGCCTTCACACTGTTTTTCCGCAGCAAACGCGCTGGCCTCGAAGGGCCAGCCGCCTGGCTTGGGCGTGTGCCGGTGTCGCTGTATCTATTGCTCGGCTGGATGCTCTTGAGCACCGCATGGTCGGTCTATCAACCAATCACGCTGCTGGCCTGCCTTTCGCAGTTCGCCACCACGCTGTTCGGCGTGTTCTTGGCGGGCATGTTTTCGTGGCGTCACCTGCTGCGAATCTTTGCAAACGTGATTCGCACAATCATCATCGCCTCGTTGGCGTTCGAGGTTGTCGCGGCAATCGTCGGCCCGATCGCTCCGATCTTTGGCAATTATTCGGGCAACAAGCCGCCGACCCCCGAGTACTACTGGACCCGCGGCAACCTGCTGCAGGGCGAGCGCATCCAGGGCATTGTGGGCAACTCGAACCTGCTGGCCTATGTGGCCATGATCGGCATCGTGATTTTTGCGGTTGAGTATGCGATTCTCGCCGGCCCGCGCTGGTTGAGCGTGCTCGGGCTTGCCGGTTCGGCGCTCTGCCTCGCTCTCGCCAAATCGGCGGGAATCGGTTTTGCGATGATGGCGGTCGCGGCGGCGGCCATCGTATCGATCGCGGCCGAGGGCAAGAGCCGCGAGACTCGCCACCGGTATTACCGAATGGCTTGGTTTGCCGCCGGAACCCTCGGCTTCTTTGTGCTGGTGTATCGCGCACAGGTTTTCGAGTTCTTTGGCAAGAGCCCCGACATGACCGGCCGCAGCGGAATCTGGAAGGCCGTGCTGCATCTGGTTGCGCAAAAGCCATACTCGGGCTGGGGTTGGATCAGCTATTGGGTGCCTGGCGTCGAGCCATACGCCCACCTGATTGTTATCAAGGGCGTGCCGTATTACCAGGCACACAACGCCTATCTGGATGTGTGGCTGCAGCTCGGACTGGTTGGCGTGGCAATCTTCTTGACGCTGCTGGTGGTCACGTTCATCAAGCTCTGGCGCTTGGCAGTGCGTCACACGAGCGTGCTTTACCTGTGGCCAATCCTGGTGTTCGTGGGCATTCTGACCCAGAACCTAACCGAGAGCCGCATGCTGATCGAGATCGGTTGGGTGTTCTTGGCGCTGTTCGCCGTCAAGGCAAACGAACCGAGCGAGGCGCTCGAACCAAAGGGGCGTTCGCCTAAAAGAGCTCGTTTGCTCTCTCTAGGTCTTCTGCGAAATCGATTTCAACGGCATACAGATCGCTAATGTCGACGGCCTTGAAGCGCAGCTGATCTAGTTCGATGGCTAGCTCGATGCCGCGCTCAAAGTAATCCTGTTCGCCCACCTGGTCGAGGCGCTCGATGAGCGCGGCCTTGTCGCGGCCGGCCACAAAGTTGATTCCAACTGCCTCGCCAAGCCCGCCGGCAACGGTCTTCGAAAGCTGGTCAATGTGACCCGAAGCGTCAAGGGTGTATTTGACCTCTTCGTCGCTGACCTTCGAGGTGTTGACCACGACGAACGACTGGTCAGACTCGATCAGGTCGGTGACGCGCACCAGCACCTGCGGATCGAAAACGACATCTCCGTTTAGCCACAACACACCGCCATCCGGCGCCGCACGCAGGGCCTTTAGCAGGCTCTTCGAGGTGTTGGTCTGGTCGTAGTACTCGTTGTAGACAAAGGTTGCCTCAGGAAAACGCTCGATGATCGCCTCGAGCTTGAAGCCGACCACGATGAGCACCCGATAGGTGGCGCCGAAGGCGGTCTTCAGGTTGTCGATCTGCTGCTGCATGATCGAACGGCCGTCGCGCAGTTCGGTGAGCGGCTTTGGCAGCGGGCGGGCAAGGCGGGTGCCCATTCCGGCGGCAAGGATTACAACCTGTTTTGACATGGGGATAAGTCTATGGAATCACCAGCACCTGACCGACTCGGATTGTGTCTGAGGTCAGGTTGTTGGCGCTCTTGATGGCCACGACGGTCACCGAATACTTGGCCGCGATCTTGTTGAGGGTGTCGCCCGAAACCACCGTGTATTTGCGCACGGCGACGGTTGCGGTGGGGCTAGGGCTAATCGAAGGAGTCGCTGTGACAGATGGAGTTGGGGTTGCCGAGGCGGTCGGTTTTGGCGTTGGGCTGGCGGTCGGTTTTGGCGTTGGGCTGGCGGTCGGCGACGCCGAGGCGCCTGGCGTTGGGCTGGCGGTTGGGTTAGGGGCCGAATTCGGCGCCGGGTCAACCACGATCACGCCGGCCTTGTGCCCAACCGGAATCAGATCGGCAAAGTGCTGGTCGACGATAACCGCAGCAATCGAGCTCATCGGGGTTTGCCCAAAGAGCGCCTTGTATGCGTTCACATCGGCGATGGCCTGTCGTTTGCCGTTTGTGATCAGCCAGTATGCACGATCGGGGGTGCGAATGAAGCGTCCGATTTGTTGGGTCTGCACGGCGAGCTGGGCACAGGTGAGGGCCTGCAACGGAATGCTTGCGCCTGGATAGACAGCCGCTATGTCGGCCGCAATCGGGTATGCCTTGCCCGCCGAGACCAGATACGCCTGGTCGGCGCACTGCAGCTTTAGGCCCGCGAAGTTGCCGATGCGCTTGTAGCCCGCGAGGTCGGCTTCGGTCACTGCCCTTGGGGTCACCTTGCCCTTGACGGCAAGGCCGAGCGCGGCAGCCTGGGCGTCGTCTGGAATCTGAACCAGTTTGTCGTTGCCGTCGACCCAATACATGGCCGGCTTGGCCTTGGCCGACAGCTTGCCCTCGACCAGGGTTCCTGGTGGCAGCGAGGTACCGGCGGCCACAATTTGGTTTAGCGCACTCGGCGGCAGCACCTGCACGACAGGCATCGCCAACTGCGGAATCAACTTGGTGCGATCTGCCGGAGTCTTGATCTCGCGCCGGATTCCGCCGCGCACAAAGAACAGCTTTTTGTCGGTCGAGCTGCGCGCGAACAGTGGCGCGGTGAGTGGCGCATCCATCGTGGCGATGCGCGCAAAGAATGAGTTTGGCAGCAGCGGCGAGTCGGCGAGCAACTCGCTGCCGACGGTGACCAAGCGCTTGCCGGCCGAGGTCAACAGCCAGGTGCGACCCTGATCGTCGCGATCGAAGTTGAGCACCGGCGTGGTGCTGGCGGCCATGCTCAAGCCCGCGGTCGACATGGTTCCGGTCGACGATTCGAACCAAGGCTTGAGGTCGAGATCCTTGCCGACCGCGGCCGGAATCTCGTAGGCAAGGCCATCCATATAGACATCAAGATTCTTGGTGTCGCGGTTGGTGAAGATGCTGCCGTTCTTGATTACGGGTGGGCCCCAAGGCAGATAGTTGAATGCGGCAATGGTCAACTTGTTGTTGAGCACCGGCAGGCTGATTCCGTTTGCGGTGGCCGAAGGGGTGTCGAGCACCTCGCGCTTGAATCCACCCGAAATGAAATAGGTGTCGCTGCCGCTGCCGGCAACGTATGCACTCATGGGCCCTGAATCGGCCAGCGCAGCCAGCTGCGACGAGGTCAACTGCACTGCCTTCGAGCAGTCGAGGCCAAACGTGCTGACCTGACCGCAGTCGCTAAACAGGAACTTCTTGCCGGCCTCGACAAAGTAGTAACGACCAAGAGCCGACTTGACCACACGGGTCATCGCCCCGGCATCGGTGAAGGTGTTGAGGTAGTCGTCGCTGATCACACCGAGCGGGCCGAGCGGGCTCAACGCCTTGAGCAGGTCTGGGTCGCTAACCAGGTAGCGGTTGTTGTCGACGATTAGGTATGTAGCGCTCGTCTTGCTCTTGAGCAAGAAGCCGCCGGCGACCGGGTCGCCGAACCAGTCGGTGTAAAAACGCCAGAAGTTGCGGTTGCCGTAGGCACTGCAGCCGTCGCCCGAGCCATACAAGTTCTTGAGTGCCGCATCGTTGGGGGTGTATGGCGTGTAGTAGTAGAGGTCGGCGGTGGCCTGACTCTTGATCAAAACGGGCTTGGTGCCGCAAGACGAACTCGGGTTGTAGCGCACGTTGGCAGTCTTGCCGACCTTCAGATAGGTGAACGAACCACGCGAATCGCCGTACCACTGAAACTGGCCGGCGCCGAAATAGAGCTGGTTGAAGAGACCTGCCTTGACCTTGCCACAAGAGCCGTTTGGGTCGACATCTGGGCAGGCGAATCCGAGCGCAGCCGCATACATTCGAGCCGTTGGATTGACCGCCTGAACCAGGCCCTGCTCCTTTTGGAGGGTCACCAGCAGCACGCGCGGGTTGATCTTGCAGGCTCGCGAAACGTCATAGATGATTTGCGCCGCGGTCTGACCGGTCTTGGCATCCATCGCGTCGCAACGGCCATCGTCGGCGGCCTTCGCCGGGGTGTCCATCGTGTAATTGCGCAGGCACTTTGGGCCACCATCGCCGTCTTTGCAAACCGGCACCTTGCTCTCGAGAAAGCGCTGGATGTCGGCGACCGTCATGGTGCCAAAGTCAAAGAACACGCTGTCGCTGATGATTAGACCCGGGTCGAAGCGCGAAACATCGGCCGCTCGAGCCTGGTTTTGCCCGGCCAACTGAATCGCCGTTAAGCCCGCAAAGGCCAGCACCGTCGAAACGATGATGGCCGTGAGGCGGCGGGCTGTAACGCGAAGCATGTGACTGATTGGCTCGTTCGGCGACTACTTGATCGTGACCGCGGTGGCCGGTGATTGCCCGTGGTATTCGGTCGAGTCGTAGACGACGCTGATCAGGCCGGCACCCTTGGGCAGGCCGACGGTCGACAGAGTCATTGGGTAGCACTGGGTGTCGCTAACGTTCGACTCGGCCTTGACCGGAACGCTCTTGGTGACCGAACCGCTCTGATAGACGAGGGTGCAGGTGCCGCCATCCTCGGCGACATTGGTGACGTGGGCTACCACCGAGATGGTCAGGGCACCGGAATCGACCTGCGAGTCCATTAGCTCAACAGACGCGGCCTTCTTTTTGACCGGCGTGGTCGGGCTTGCGCTCTGGCTCGGGGTCTCGCTTGGAGCGACGGTCGTGCCGTCTGACGAACTTGCCGAGGTGGTCGGTTGCGGCGTCTGGCCCCAGTGCGGATACAACAGCGTGCAACCGGCTAGCGTGGCTGCGCCGACCAGGATCACAAACAACAGAAACTTCTTCATGTCGGGGCTCCTCTCGAGAGCGACAATAAAGGTGCGTTTAAGCCTAACTTTTGGCCCCTGTGAAGGGCCTGTGACTTGCCGTTGAGTTGGGGGTTTGCCCGGCCGGCTATGCGATCAACTGCTTGATGGTCTGCTCGCGAGTGCCATGCACAGTGGCCCAAACTGCCGAGCGGTGCTTGCCGCTGGCATCGACCCAGACCTGCTCTGGAACATCGCCAAGAACCCGACCTGCGCGCACGTGCAGTTCGTCAAAGAAGGCCTGATCGGTGACCGGAATCGATTCGACAAACAGCGGCAGGTCGAGCGAAACCACGCGACTTAGCCAACTCAGGTGCACGAGCGGCTTGACGAAACCGCGCTCGACCGAGAGGCGCAGAATCTTGTCGATCTGTTCGATCGAAAGCAGTCGGTCTTGAAGGCTCTTTAGCTCGGTGCGACGCTTAGAAAGGCTCTCGCCCTCGGCTCGCACGCGCCAGAAATAGCTTGGCTCGGCGAGCACATCGAACTGCTTGGCTGCTAGGTATGCGGTGACGACGAGAGTCATGTCCTCATAGGCGACACCCTCAGGAAAACGCAGGTGATTGGCCTGCCAGAACTGCCAGTTATAGAGCTTGTTCCAGCTGGTGGCATCGCCAAGAATTTGCGGCAGATCGTCGACGCTGATGCCCGAGCGCGACCGCTTGAAGAACGCGGCGGTCGACGTGCGGTCAAAGTATCGTGCGCCATAGAAGCACACGGCCTTGCCAACCACGAGTGGGCTGCCCGAAGACTCTGCCTGGTTAACAAAACGACGGATGGCACCGAGCGGCAGCAGGTCGTCGCTGTCCATGAACATCACGTAATCGGTGTCTTCGATCATGTCGAGACCGGCATTGCGTGCGGCGCCGAGGCCCGCGTTTGGCTGAACCACGCCGGTCATGAATGGCGTGCGAAAGAA
>JBEEJX010000086.1:0-7969 GCA_041168965.1 Actinomycetota bacterium | reverse complement strand
CGTTTCGAAATGTTTTTCACTATTCTTTGAGATTGTTAGCAACCAAACGATTTTCGGATCGTTATCAATTTGCCTCAATTTTGGGAGTAACCACGATGTCTTCAGCGTCGAACATCAACCTCGCAGACCTTGATCTCTTTGAGAAGGGCGCCCCTTGGGCCGAATTCGCCGAGCTGCGCAAAAACGACCCAGTGCACTGGAACGAAGAGGATGCGCCCAACAGCGGCTTCTGGGCAGTCACCCGTTTTCACGACATCGTGTCGGTGCTTCGCGACCCAGACACCTTCACCAGCCAGCACTTCACCAACCTCGAAGAGCTAGATGCAGAGCAGGAAGAGGCTCGCCGCTCTCTGCTAGAGACCGACGGCTCGCGCCACCGTGCACTTCGTCGCCTGCTGCAGGGTCAGTTCACCCCGGCTGCAGTTGCGAAATATGAGACCTTCCTGCGCGGCATCACCGCCACCACACTCGACAACGCATTCGCCAAGGGCGAGTTCGACTTTGTCAGCGAGGTAGCCGCCGACTTTCCAATCAACGTTCTGGTCCGCCTGCTCGATGTGCCTGTCGAAGACACCCACAAGCTGATCGACTGGGGCAACCGCATGGTCGGCTTCGACGACCCAGAGCACGCCGACGTGCTGATCAACTCGGCCGAGGCAGAGCCATACCGACTCGTGCCATTCCAGTCGCCTGCAGCACTCGAGGTTTTCGAGTATGGCGATGCGCTGGCTAAGGAACGCCGCGGCAAGGACGGCACCGACCTGGTTTCGGTGCTAGTCAACAGCGAGGTCAGCGACGGCATTCCATTGTCAGAGCGCGACTTCCACACCAACTTCTTGCTTCTGGTTGTGGCCGGCAACGAGACCACTCGTCACACAATCACCCACACCATGCGCAACCTGATTCAGCACCCTGAGCAGCTGGCAATCCTGCAAGAGAACCCAGACCTGATTCCCTGGGCGGTCGAGGAGTTCCTGCGTTACGCGAGCCCGGTCTACCACTTCCGTCGCACTGCGACCAAGGATGCGGTCATCAATGGCGTCAACATCAAGGCTGGCCAGAAGGTTGTTCCTTGGTTCGCTGCCGGCAACCGCGACGAGGCAATCTTTGAGAACCCAAACATGTTCGACGTTCAGCGCAACCCGAACGAGCACATGACCTTTGGTCGTGGCGGCCCACACATGTGCCTCGGCAACGCGCTTGCTCGCATCGAGCTGCGCGTGATGTTCGAAGACCTGATCTCGCGCATCGACAAGATGGAGATCACTGGCGAGGTCGACTACCTGCGCTCGAACTTTGTGCACGGCATCAAGCGCATGCCGGTCAAGGTGACCCTGCGCTGATTTAAAAAGGATGCGTTAACGCGAAAGCGGCCCGATCAATCGGGCCGCTTTTCGTTTGTGCGTGCTGCTCGTCGAAATAGTCGTCGAACTAGTCGATGAGCTTGGCGACGTGGCGCAAAAAGCCATCCACCAGCGCGTTGGTCCGCTCGACCGAGGCGGTCTCATAGGCACGAGTCTGCGCCTTCATGAGCTCTGGGTCTTGGCCATCCTCAATCACCTTTTTGTCGCCACCCCAGTCGAGCCAACCGACCAATGAGTCACCGGTTACCTCGGGGTGAAACTGAATCGCCATCGAGTTGCCATAGATAAATGCCTGCGATGCGATCGGGTTGCGAGCAATCTCGACTGCGTTGGTTGGCACGACCCAGCGGTCGTAGTGAAACTGGAACCAGGGGCCGTTGCCGAAGACCTCGGGGCGGTCGCTCCAGACATCCTTCCAGCCAATTTCGCACTGCGGAGCGGGCGCCACCGAGCCGCCGAGCCCGCGAGCCATGAGTTGGCCACCGAAACAAACGCCGAGCACCGCCTTGCCGGCCTCGACGGCGCCACGCACCCACTCGACCTCGGGCTCGAGCCAGTTGCCGATGCAGTCTGAATCCCATGCGCCCCATGGCGCACCCATGGGCACGATCACGTCGTAGTCGTTGAAGTCAGGAAAATCGAAAGTCACGTTCGGCGAACCAAACGACTCCTCGGGAACGACCAGCACCTCGGAAACCTCGAAACCATGGTGACGCAGTCGGTCGCCAAGCGGCCCAGAAGGCGAAACGTGGTCGTGCTGAATGAAAAGTGCCTTCATGTGGTCGCTCCTTTGTAACCAAAAGATTACTTTTGCGGCGCCCCGCGGCCGCTCGTGGTCTCACGATACTAGGATTTCGTTTGAACCCTAACGAGTTTTCTCGACTTAATAAAACTGCGACAAAGGAGTTGCAATGGCTCACGATTTGGTGAAGCTGCGTGACGATCTGACCTCGCGCGGAATCGATGTTCTGCGCTTCGTTTATTCCGACGTTCTGGGCATTCCGCGCTCGAAAGATGTGCTGGTTAGCCAGCTCGACAAGGCTGCCCACAATGGCCCGGCCTTCTGCCAGGGCGTTTGGATCACCACGACCCGCGGCGGCGTGCTCGACGCCGGCAACATTGCCTCAGACGGCCTGCAAGACCTGGTCAGCCGCATCGACCCAGACACCATCACCGAGCTGCCATGGGAGCCAGGTGTCGCATACGCAATCGTCGACGCATTCAACCCAGACTCAAGCGAAAACATGTTCTCGCCACGCACCGTGCTGCGCAAGGTGATCGAGGGCTATGCAGAGCACGGCCTCCACCCGGTGGTTGGCCCCGAGCTCGAGTTCTACATCGCCAAGAAGAACGAAGACGGCAAGTGGGCTCGTCAGCACGAGCGCACCGGTCAGGTCTACACCACCGGTTCGATGGTCGACCCAGACGGCACCTTCTTGAAGACCATGCGTCACCTCGACAAGATGAAGATCGGCGTGTTCGCCGGCAACCACGAGTTCAGCCCCGCGCAGTACGAGATCAACCTCTGGCACTCGGAGGCCCTCGACGCCGCCGACCGCACCTTCAAGTTCAAGACCGCGATCAAGGACATCGTCAATCGCGACGGCAAGCTCGCGACGTTCCTTGGCAAGCCATGGAGCGACGAGGGCGGCAGTGGTTTCCACCTGCACTTCTCGGTCACCGATGCACTCGGCATCAACAAGATGCACGACGGCAACGGCGAGCTGAGCGAGGTCGCACGCAAGATCATCGCCGGCATCACGGCCAACGCCCACGCGCTCACAGCGCTAACCAACCCGACCGTAAACGCGTTCAAGCGTCTTGGCCCAGACACCCTGGCTCCGTTCCGCGCCAACTGGGGCTACGACAACCGCAGCTGCATGGTTCGCATTCCGCCTGAGCGCGGCCAGGGCACCCGACTCGAGGTTCGAGTTGGCGACGGCGCGGCAAACCCATACCTGATGATTGCCGGCATTTTGGCCGCTGGTCTCGATGGCATTAACCGCAATTTGGACTGCCCAGACGACGCCGTGGGCATGGCCTACGACAACGAGGGCGCACCAACCCTGCCGGCCACGTTCACCGAGGCGCTCGACGCTCTCGAGGCTAACGAGCACCTGACCAACCAGCTGTCGAAGCAGATTGTCGAGGCGTTCCTGGTGCTCAAGCGCGACGAGATCGAGCGTTACAGCGCCGAGGTCAGCGACCCTGCCACCCGCGAGGTAACCCAGTGGGAGCACGACGAATACCTGCTCGACTACTAAGCCGAGCATTTGCCTGGGTGCACCCTCAGGCAAAGCGAAAGGCCCCGGTACTGGACCGGGGCCTTTCGCTTTAAGCGGTTGCGAACCTAGATGCTTGGGTTCGACTTGTCGGCGACGAGCTTGCCGCCGTTGAAGGTCACGCCAACCTCGCGGTAATAGCCACCCAGGATCTCCTGCACAGGCAGGATCGAGGCGAGCTCATCCCATTGCGAGTCACCGAGCTCGAGCACTGCATCGCCCTTCCATGGCTGGCCGAGGTCGGCGTCGACGCCACCCATGGTGATCAACTGGTCGAGCGAGTTGCCCAGGCCTGGGGTGATCGACGGCATCCAGCGGTTGTGCAGCATTGGGTGGCCGTTTACGAATCCGGCGGTCTCGCTCGGTTCGCGCAGGGTCACGACGGCGCTGGCGAGGCGGTGGTCGTATGCGGCGACGCTCGCGCCAAGCTTTGCGCCGGCCTCAAGCTTTGGCGTTGCCTTGCCGCGGTTGAAGATGCGGGTCATGGCGATCGAGCCGAGCTTCTTTGGGTAACCCTGGAAGAAACCGCGAGCGATCGCGAAGTCTTTGGTGACCCAGATGGCCACGCAACGGCTGTAGGTGACGCCCTCATACTTGCAACGCACAACCGCGAAGGCCTCGAGGTATTGCGAGCGCTGTGGGTCGAGCAACTCTTCGTTGCCGGTCGAGCAGCTCTGCCAGTCGGCCCAGATGAAGGCCACGGCGCCAGGGTGTTCGTCGGCCAGCTCGAGCTCTGGCGGCAGAATCGCGCGCACGTTGGCTGGGTCGGTCAAATACTCGACGGTGAGTAGGTTGCCCGAATAGAACCAAGGCATATTTGGGGCCAGCGAGCTGCGGCCGCTCGGGGTCAGGGGTGCAAAAAATCCATTGAGCTCAGTCATGCATTCAAGATTAGCGAAATCGTTTGTTACCGAATGATTTCAATTCGAAGTTCTTTGTAACGATTCAGATAAAACTGGCCCAGGAACCGCGAAATTCGTGGGACAACGGCCGTTTTTCCGCCAGCATTAGGAAAGGTCGTTTGCCCCCGAACGACTCACCACTCAATGAGGAGATCGACTCGCATGTCAAACACATCCACCTCTGATACCAGCCTGAAAAAGGGCAAGCTCGGTGTCGTAGGAATCGTATTTTTCGTGGTGGCCGCAGCTGCCCCGCTTCTAGGTATGACTGGCGCCGTGCCAGTTGCAATGTTCCTTGGCAACGGAGCCGGCACCGCTGGCACCTACCTTGCAGTCGGCCTCGCGCTGATGCTGTTCTCGGTGGGTTATGCCGCAATGAGCCAGAAGGTCACCAACACCGGTGCGTTCTTCGCATACGTCGGTCGTGGCCTCGGTCGCAGCGCCGGTGTGGCCAGCGCTTTCATGTCGCTAGTTGGCTACCTGACCATCCAGCTAGCCATCTATGGCTTCTTCGGTGGTGTGTTCCACTTCACCGCTCTGGGTTGGGGCATCGACCTTCCTTGGTATGTGTGGTCGGTCCTTTCGTGGATCGTCGTCACCGGCCTTTCGCTGCTTTCGGTTGACGTGGGCGCCAAGGTGCTCGGTGTCTTCATGAGCCTCGAGATTTTGTCGCTGATCGTTTCATCGATCGCGATTTTTGCTCACAGCTCGGCCCCTGCCGACTTCGGTGCATCGTTCAGCCCAGCAGCAATCTTCGGCGACGGCATCGCGGGCACCGCAGGCATCGCCATCGCGTTCGCATTCGCTTCGTACATTGGCTTTGAGGCCACCGCAATCTATGGCGAAGAGGCCAAGGACCCTAAGAAGGCCGTGCCTCGCGCAACCTACTGGGCCGTGGGCATCATCACCGTGCTGTTCGCATTCGTTTCGTTCGCAATGGCAACCGGCATGCAGAACTTCAAGTGGAGCAACCAGCCTGCCGACATGGCTGCAGCCGGCCTGCCAACTGACGGCCTGCCTGCCTTCATCGCAGCCAACGGTGGCCTTGACCTAAAGCTCGGTCTAACCAACCCTGCCGGCGTGCTGATGAGCATGGCCGACAACGCACTCGGTGGCACCTGGATGAGCACCACCATGAGCCTCCTGGTTCTCTCGAGTGCCTTCGCTGGTCTGCTCGCATTCCAGAACTCGCTCGCTCGCTACTTCTTCGCTCTTGGTCGCGGTGGAATCCTGGGCAACTCGTTCGCCAAGACCAACAAGTCGGGTGCACCGGTCAGCGGTGTCATTCTGACCTCGGCGCTGGCACTCGTTGTTATCGTCATCTTCGCCGCTCTCGGCCTTGACGGCATCGGCAACCTGTTCACCTGGATGTCGGCTGTTACCGCTGTTGCAATCATGCTCGTCGAGGTTTTGGTGAGCATCGCGATCATCGTGTTCTTTGCCAAGAACAAGGGCGAGAACATCTGGCGCTCGACCATTGCTCCTGCCCTCTCGGCAGTCGTCTTGTCGGTCGGTGTCTATCTGCTGATGGCTCGCTTCAACCTGCTGGGCAACCTGGCAGCCGAGGGCGTCGACCCAACTCTGGCCGACAGCGCCTGGAAGCTCAGCCCATTCGGCTGGTTCCTGGTTCTGCTGCCGGTTATCGGCGCGGCACTGGGCGTGGTCATCTCGATGGTTCGCAAGGGCAACAAGACCCTCGAGCAAGACCTGCTCTCGTAGCAACCACTCGCTTCAACCGGAACGCCCTCGCTCACGCGGGGGCGTTTTGGTTTAACGGGATGGGTTGCTCGGCCGCTGGGTTGCTCGGCCGGAACGCGCGGCGCTCTCCTAGCTCCAGATGCGGCGCTTGAACCCAACCACGGCGAGCGCAGCGAGGGCAACGCCGGCGCTGGCGAGGAACGCATACTGAAAGCCAATGTTCTGCCACACCAGGCCGGTGGCGACGCCCGAAACCAGCAGCGCCAGACCCGACACCAGGTTGAACATGCCGAAGGCCGTGCCGCGCAGGTCGGCCGGGGCAACCCTGGCAATCATGGCCGAAAGCAGGCCAGAGGTCGCGGCCAGGTGCAAACCCCAGAATGCCAGGCCGAGCGCGAGCCCAACCAACGAATTGGCCGGCTCTGAGTCGACGGCCAACAGTAGGTCGGCAACCATCAACAGGCCAATGCCGACCACCAACAAACGCGCGACGCTCAGGCGATCGGCCAATTTGCCGAAGGGGTATGCGGTTGCCGAATAGAGCGCGTTCATCGCGACCAGCACGAGTGGGATTGCGGCAATAGGAACGTGTGCCTCGGTGGCTCGCAACACCAGGAACGCATCGCCGACTCGGGCGAACATGATCAGGCCACCGATGGCCACCGTCCACCAAAAAGGCTTGCCCAGACGAGCCAAATTGGCTCTTGTGATTGGGTTGCTGCGCTTCTCGTTGACGGCGGCGCGCTTTGGTTCTTTGACGCCGATACCCATGGTCGAAACGGCCAGCACCGCCGGAATCACGGCAATCCAGAACACGAGCTTGAAGTTGTCGTTCGACGCACTCATGAGCGCAAATGCCAGCAGCGGGCCAACGAAGGCGCCAATGGTGTCGAGGCCTTGACGCAATCCGTATGCGGCACCGCGCAGCTCGGCCGGTGTCACGTCGGCGATTAGCGCATCACGCGGGGCACCACGCACGCCCTTGCCGACTCGATCGGCCATGCGCGCAAAGAACACCGCACCGAAACTGGTGGCCAGGGCGAAGAGCGGCTTGGTCACGGCACTCATGCCATAACCAATTGCCGCCAGCCACTTGCGCTTGCCAAAGTAGTCGCTAATCGCACCCGAGAAGATTTTGACCACGAGCGCGGTTGCCTCGGCCAAGCCGTCGAGAAAACCGACCAGCACGACGCTTACACCGAGCGAGGTCACCATAAACACCGGCAGCAGCGAGTGGATCATCTCGCTCGAGACATCCATGAACATGCTGACCAGGCCAAGGGCCCAGACGGTGCGCGGGAGGCGCGGCGATGGCTTGCGCAGAAGGTTTTTCACCCCTCTATTTTGCGCGCTCCAATGACAGGCACCAGCGCGGTACTTCGGCGTAATAAATCCACTACTTGTTCAATTACCGACTATTGTAAAAATCGTGTGGCTTTGGGGAGCCAATTGAGATGAGCTTATGCCACTCATAGCACCTACGAAGGGGGAACAATGAAAAACAAACAAATGCCGATTTCAGCTCGGCGCAATCGTCTTGCCGCGCTGGTCTCAGTCTGCACACTCGCCGCCGGCGCTGTGTTTGCCGGTGCTCCAGCGTTTGCTGCCAGCGGTTGGCCTTGCAATAACACAGGCGCCGGAATTGCTGCCGCGTCTGGCCGAGTGAAGGGCACAGGAACTTGGACCTGCAGCGGCGTCGGACTGCCTGCCACATTTGGGGCCG